>NZ_JADEWL010000100.1 GCF_015207665.1 Plectonema cf. radiosum LEGE 06105 | reverse complement strand
CCCCATCACCCCATCCCCTTCTATCTCTCCATCAAGTATGAAATTTAGATATTGGGGAGCAAGTTACTTCTGCTATCTAAATAAAGAAAATTATTTGAACTACAGTAATAAAAATCTTGCTATAAATCACTATGAAAACAGAAATTCTCGGCTTACAAAATATAACTAAATTATTTGCAGAAAGTCAGATTCCTGCGGTTAATAATGTTTCCTTGACATTGCAAGAAGGAGATATTTTAGCTTTGTTGGGTCCATCGGGTTGCGGTAAAACAACTCTATTGAGAATAATTGGCGGTTTTGAATATCCGCAAACGGGAGAAGTTAAAATTGGCAAAGATAAAGTTTGTTGTCCTGATACTTGGATACCTCCAGAAAAACGCGATATTGGCATTGTGTTTCAAGATTATGCTCTTTTTCCCCATCTAACAGTCGCAGAAAATGTTGCTTTTGGATTAAAAAATTCAGATCAACGTCAAACAAAACAAAGAGTTTCACAAATTTTAAACTTAGTAAGACTCAACACTTTAGAGAAACGTTATCCTTACGAACTTTCCGGAGGGCAGCAGCAACGAGTTGCTTTAGCTCGTGCTTTAGCACCCGAACCAAAACTAATGCTTTTAGACGAACCATTGTCTAATTTGGATATCCAAGTAAGATTACAATTACGAGAAGAAATCCGAGATATCCTTAAAATTGCTGGGACTTCGGCAATTTTTATTACTCACGACCAAGAAGAAGCCCTCGCAATTGCTGATGTAGTCGGGGTGATGCGTCAAGGATGCTTAGAACAAATTGGGACCCCAGAACAAATTTACAGTTATCCTGCATCAAGATTTGTAGCAGAATTTGTGACTCAAGCCAACTTTTTACCGGCTCGTCGTCAAGGTAATATTTGGGAAACAGAAATTGGTGATTTTGAAATCAAAGATAATCGCGATCGCGATGAAGCGGAAATAATGATTCGTCAAGAAGATTTAATTTTGCAACCAGATACTAATAGTCGGGTAAAAATTACCAAACGGCGATTTTTAGGAAGAGAATACCGCTATTGTTTAGAAACTGCTTCTGGTAAAGAAATTCATGCAAGAACAATAGTCGATACTGCATTACCCGTAGGAACACCTGTAAAAATATCAATAATAGATAATGCCATAAAAATTTTTACTGAGTAAGTAGAGATAAGGCTTTCTGGGGTGAGAATTCGGGTTTTTAAAAACTTGTAAGTGAGTTACAGATACTCCTATACCAGTCTAAAATTACCCATCTCTCCTTATCTCTTTCCTCTGTGTCCTCTGCGTCTCTGCGGTTTTTTTTAAAGGGAGTAGTTATATTAAAAACCCGACTTCTGCACCCTATTCTTTTGATCAACCTCCAATTTGTGACATAGTGCGAGTATAAGTATCCACTGTTCCTTTATCTCGTTCTTTAAAATTAATTTCGTCTTTAAGAAATAGTAAATTTCTCACTTGTTCTTTTAATTGTTCACAATCAACTCCATTTCGTAAAGCATTTTTTAAATTAATTTGACCAGTTTCATTTAACAAACAAGGACGTAACCAACCATCAGCAGATAAACGAATGCGGTTACATTTATCGCAAAAACATTCTGACATTTGCGAGATAAATCCTAAAGTACCTTTTGCACCGGGAATTTGAAAAACATCTGCTGGACCATTTCCTTTGATATTTGACTCAATTAAGCCAAATTTTTGGGAAATAGATTGACGTAATTGGCATGAAGGAACCCAAGTACTTTCATCAAATAATTTATCATTACCAATTGGCATAAATTCAATAAAACGAACGTGCCAATTATGATTAATAGTTAAAGCAGCTAAATCAATAACTTCTGAATCATTTATGCCTTTAATAATTACTACATTTAATTTTAAAGGATTGAAACCAACCTCATAAGCTGTTTGAATTCCTTGCCAAGTTTGCTGCCAGCGAGATTTTCCCCTATTACCAATCATTTTGTCAAAAATTTCTGGATTCAGGGAATCAAAACTAATATTAATCCGTCGTAAACCAGCACCAAAAAGCGGTTTTGCTAGCTTTTCTAACAAAAATCCATTGGTTGTCATCGACAAATCATCACATTGAGGCAATGCTGCAATTTCTCGAACAAAATCAACTATTTCCGGACGTAATAATGGTTCCCCTCCAGTCAAACGAAATTTAGTAAATCCTAAAGGAATAAATACTTCTTTGAGTAGAGTTAATAACTCTTCGTAACTCAGTAATTCCTGTTGTAAAATATAATCAAGTTCTGCGCCTTGTGGTACGCAATAATGACAACGAAAGTTACAACGGTCGATGAGACTGATACGCAGATAATCTATTTTATTCATATAGTTATTTTATCAATTATTAATTTAGGACTTACATAAACCCAATAAAAGTAGTGGTAATTGATGAATTACCCCTAGGCAAGAATGACTTTTTCACTCACGTATTGCGTAAGTTCTATAATTATCAAATTTATATAGCCTAGTTTTCCAGATATTGATATTCTGGTTATTCAGTACCTAGTATGCCAAATTATGAGTTAAAGCGGATTTTCTGCTTGGGGTGGGAAGTCGGGTTTCTATGACGATTTTGGTTGATGAGGAGTATTTTCTCAAAGAAACCCGACAAATGGGGATTGGCGGTTTGCGATCGTCTTGCCCTTCATAAGTATGTTAGCGAAGCGTGAGTGCAAGGTCATATCAAATTTTATCAGGAATAGCCGCAATTGTCACAATACACGGGTGGTGCGTGACACCACAAACTTGATTGTTTCGTTCAAAATCACTCGAAGTGTCACACACCCGTTGCAAAAAAAAATGTGCCAGTTACGTAAGTCCTATTTATGAATAACCGAAACCTCTGTAGAGACGTTACACTGTAACGTCTCTAAATCTCAATTCATAGCCGGATTCAGCAACGCAAATTTATCGGCGTTACGGTATTCTTTGGAATGAGATACAATCGTCGTAGCCCTATATCTCACCACTCCCAACGGAGTACCGAATTCAGTGGGAGACGAGGGGGCGATTTAGTTAATCCCTGACTACTGGTCTGTCCCATTAATTCTGATGGCTTAATTAATATAACCTTACTAGTAGTCGGATTTTACCAGAAATTTTGTAGAGACGTTATATATAACGTCTCTACATTACGTCGGTAGACAAACAAAACCAATCAAAACTAATGGGACAAAGTACTACGCTTTTACTGAAACGCGATACTCCTGCGGAGTCGCTACGCGATCGCAATTGTGATGATTTTAAGGAAAAGCTTTTTGCAGAAACTTAACCAGCAATCGTCGGAGGATTGACCATATCGTTGTTTTTAAAGTCAAATCCGGCTTCGGTTAAACGAGCGCGGCTAGCGTGCCATATGTGTCCGCAGAGAAATAAGGTTGCAAGGACAATATGAAAACTTACCAACCATCCGCGAGATGAAACTACATCTGGAGAAGATTCTATCATCCTTGCCGGACCGTAAAAGACTTCGGGATAAACGGTGTCATTAAAAAAAGCAAAAGTTGCAGCTAAAAAGCCCATATATGCTATGGCACCTAAACTATAGGATAAATAAGCCTCTCCAGACCAAACTAAAACTTTCTCTGTCCAAACAAATGGCTTGCTGATGATGTGCCAAATACCACCACCAATGCACATTAAACCAACCCAAATATGACCGCCAACTACATCTTCTAAGTTGTCTACAGCAGCCATACCTGTAGCGCCATGAACGGGAAATAAGTAACTAAAAATTCTCAATGGGTTGAGTGTCGGATTGCTAATTACTCGCACGTCTCCACCGATTCCCAGATTCGGATCGAATAGTCCACCCCATAACATTGCTTTGGCTACTAATAACCAAGCTCCGACACCCAAAAGAATCAGATGAATTCCTAAAATACTCGTCATCTTATTTTTATCTTTCCAATCGTAGCCAAAAAAGCCTGCAAAGGTCGAGTTTTCTGGTAATATACTCGGTCCTCGCAATGAGTGAAATATACCACCTGCTCCTAAAACTGCTGAAGAAATTAAGTGCAGTATCCCAATTATGTAATAGGGTTCAATATCATTTACTGCACCTCCACTACCCACACCTAAACCCAGGCTTGCTAAATGTGGAAGTAAAATTAAACCTTGTTCGTACATTGGTAAAGCTGGATTAAAGTGTGACAATTCAAACAATGTCATTGCACCAGCCCAGAATACTATCAAACCGGCATGAGCAACATGAGCGCCTAGTAATTTACCGGATAAATTCAGCAACCGAGCATTACCACGATACCAGTCAACATCAGTAAAGCTATATCTTCGATTGGATAGAGTTGTTACAGTCATTCGATTTTAGATTTTAGATTTTGGATTTTGGATTTTGGATTTTCTGGTAAGTCGGTTATGTACAACCGTTCATAACCAAAAATCAAATAGTACATTTATAGTTATTACTCCCTATTCCCTACTCCCTGCTCTCTTTCTTTACAATCCGAAAGCTGACTTAACTTGAGCAGTCCAAGCCTTGATTCTTGCGTCGGTTAAATCTGATTGATTATCATCATCAAGAGCAAGTCCACAGAATTTCCCATCTCTCAAAGCTTTAGATTCGTTAAAATCATAGCCATCCGTTGTGGTGTAAGCAACGGTTTTTCCACCTCTTTGAGAAATCTTTTCTTCTAAAATTCCCATCGCATCCTGGAAGTTATCTCCATATCCAATTTGGTCTCCAGTACCAAAATAAGCAACCGTTTTGCCACTAAAATCAATCTCGTCAAGTTCTTCAAAAAAGCCTTCCCAATCACTTTGGAGTTCGCCTATATTCCAAGTCGGACAGCCGATAATCAGACATTCATACTGTTCAAAATCACCCGCTTCTGCATCTGCGATGTCATGCATGGTGATATCCCCACCTAAAGTATCACGAATCGTTTCTGCTGCGGATTCGGTTTTACCAGTTGTAGTACCGTAAAAAAGACCAATTGGTTTTGACATTTTGAGACTACTCGCTATTGACAATTAATTAGCTAAGAAAAATCAACTTTTTGCAACTATTTATTATTAGATGCACTCACCTTTGAGATAATACAACATCAAGCGGAAAATCAACCACTCCATAGTATACAGGGTTATTCATTGATTGTACGAAAATATATCCTCCTACCCTGTAAAGACAAAGATAATTTTCAAATATCATACTTAATGCATATTTATCTCAATAACTTTTTTTTAGCATATCAAGATTTGGAAAATTTTTAGCACTTATTTTGTGAAGTTTTGTAAAGATATTAGTTGTTTGTAGACAAGTTACGGAGAGAGAAAGTTTTATGGTATTCATTTTGTTCAGGGTATCGTCAACTTATTTACCTACCAATAAACTTAATACAACTTGCGTTTACCTTTTTGAGAAGCATTACAATTAGTAGTTTTCGCTTCAAAATCAATGCAACCAATAGCTTCTTCCGAACAAGCTTTACAAGGATGAATCGTACATTTCAAACGGTAGTCATTAGTAAAAAAATCACATCCAGAACAAGGAATATCATGCAGCTTTTTCAACTGATTTGTTCCTTTACTTAGCATCAACCAAAAACTAACAATAGATAAAATGACTATTGTCCAAGCACAGAAAGCACAAAAAAGTGTAGATAGCATAATTTATCCTCAAGATAATTTCCTAAAAAAATGCCCGCAGATTAAGTTTGTAAGCTACAGGCATTTGAGGAACGTAGGCTCTGTCAAATCAGAAGAATCAAAAACTATGGATAATTAAAGGTTTATTTGACGGGAACGCCAAGAATGCCAAATATAACCACAAAAAGCGATAATTCCCAGAAAAAGCTGTACATTAGCTGTTCCCAAGCGGTCATAACCATAAAACTCGCTAGGAAATACCACTTGGTTGTAAGCCACAAATGGAATAGAAATAAAAGCCATCAAAGCTAAACCAAGTAGACTATAGGAAAGAATTTCCTCACCATTTTCAATTGGGAAAATTCGTCTTACCCATCTGAACGGTGGGATTAAAATATGCCAAATTCCACCGAAAATCAACATTAATCCGACCCAAATATGACCGCCGATGACATCTTCTAGATTGTCAACGCTTGCCATTCCTAAAAGAGTCCAACTGCCATGTTTTAAACCGACTAAGTAACCAAAGATAATACTTGGGTCGAGAGTTGGGTTACTAATTAATCGGACTTCACCGATATTACTATCATAAATTCCGCCAAAAAACATCGCCTTTAATACTAAAAGAAATGCCCCGAAACCGAGAACAATCAAATGATTGCCCAAAATAAAACCTAACTGTCTTGGGTCATTCCATTCATAGTGAAACTTCGCTACAATTCCACCAGGACTATACAAAACAGCCGGACCGCGAAATACATGAAAAAGTCCACCTGCGCCTAAAACTGCTGAAGCGATTAAATGCAGAATACCAATAACGAAATAGGGATAAGTATCAACTACTTGACCATTAGCACCAATACCCCAGCCCAAGGTTGCTAGATGTGGTAGTAGAGTCATCACCTGCTGATACATTGGTACTTCCGGGACAAAGCGTAATACCTCAATTATGGTAATACTTCCCGCCCAAAACATAATTAAACCTGCATGAGCAATATGAGCGCCTAATAATTGACCGGATAAATCGGTTAAACGAGCATTACCGATTAACCAGGGTGAATCTGTACCTGATGCGAAAGTTTTATCTGTTGAGACAGCCACAATCTTTACCTTTTGCAAAATTTCAATTTAGAAATTTAGAGACGCTGTATAGAGCAACGTCTCTAGAAAATTATGATTGACTACCCGCAGTAGCTACAGAATCCAATGCCTTACCAAACTGTTTGAAGTCAACACCAATAGCTCGTAGCGCGTGCCAAAGATGTCCTTGCAAAAAGAAGAAAGCCAGGAAGAAATGAGTGTTTGCTAACCATGCTCTAGCTGTATGAGCGCCTAATGGTAAATCTACAGTGTCAGCAAAATAAGGACAAATGCCAAATTTGAGTTCTAGAACCGGACCGTAAAACTCAACAGGATAAGCTAAAGTATTAACTGCACAATAGTAAGATGCGACAAATCCAGCTAAGGCTATTCCTCCCAAAGAGTAAGAAAGAATTGCTTCACCAGAGAAGATTAACAACCTTTTCGCCCAAGGTAAAGGTTCTTGGATAATATGCCACACTCCGCCACCAATCAACATTACGCCTACATAGATATGTCCTCCTACTAAGTCTTCGAGATTATCTACACTTGCAAAATGAAATTGATAACCATATATAACTAGTGGATTCAGAGTCGGATTAGTAACTGTGCGGACAGTCTCAGATGCAGCATCATAGAGTCCACCAAAATACATTGCCTTAGCTACCAATAACAAGGCTCCTGCTCCTAAGAACAACAAGTGATGTCCCAAAATAATCCCCAGTTGTTTGGGATCATCCCATTCAAAGTGAAACTTACGAGCTTGTCCAGTGGCATCTTTCAAGTTTCTTGGACCTTTGAAGGTGTGAAACAGCGCACCTGCACCTAAGACAGCAGAGGAGATTAAATGTATAGCTCCAATCGCAAAATAAGCATATGTATCAACTACAATTCCACCATCTCCGACACCAAATCCCAAAGTCGCTAAATGAGGTAATAAAATCAATCCTTGTTCACCCATTGGGATATCAGGGTTATATCGAGATAGTTCAAATAGAGTGAAGGAACCAGCCCACAAAGTAATTAAAGCTGCTTGCGCTGCATGAGCGCCGATAAATAAACCCGATAATTTGGCGAAGCGTGCATTACCAGCCCACCAATCATATTTAACCTTGGGATTATCGTAAGTTTGCATTGTTAATGCTTTCTCCTTGTTGCTATACTTACTCAGTAATCTGACTCCAATTTACTGCTTGTATTTACTCGAAGCAGCTAAATTAAAGACCGCAATCTTTACGGTTCAGACAAGCGCTACAGCTAAATCACTGTAGTTAGCCAAACACAGCTTGTTAACGGACTTCTCGTTAACATTACTATATTTGTGTCTTTTGACTTATTGTTTAGTTTATTGATAATATTTTTTATTAACAAGCTTATTTACAAAAATTAATCTTTGCTATGAAATGCAGATTTAAGAGGATGTTTGTAAATTAGGGAAAAACCTTGATCTGTTATTATGAGGAGTAGAGTAAGTAGTTCCTTGCCCCGCTTTCATTAGGCATCTGGTGGAAATTAATTATGCGTCATCCAGAAACCTTGTAGAGACGCGAACCCTTGCGTCTCTACATTCTTTTTCGGAGATGTCTATTGATATTGAATCTTTTGAAAATTTTTTATTAATAGAAAAAACCGGAAAGTGACAGAAAAGGGATAAGAGCAATCAAAAAGATTAAAGATTATCGATAGTAAAAATTATAGTCACTCAACATCGCGGTAACTTTGAGACGCATGGAGTGATATAAATATTCAATGTACTTATTCGCTTTTTTGATTATCTTTTTCAAAATCGAGTCATGGGGATTCTCGATTTTATTCTGAGCAGCAAAATATTCTAACTTATCCTTTGAACTTGCTTGTCCTTTGGAAATCCGAATTTTTTCTACTCGATCATCGAAAAAGTCAACTCCTTCCATGACATCATGTCTGACTTCAAAGTTAGCTTTGGTTGCTGCTAACCCCATCGCATAAGCGGGATGTTTGTGAAGTCCGTTGACTTCTGCATAAAGTGCGATTTTTTCCCAGTTTTTGAGAAACTCTGTTTCTTTGCCAGAATCCCTAGTTACGACGAATAAAAACTCATTTATCCATGTAACTTTTTCTGTTTCTAAATCTACATCCAACTTTTTAGCCATCTTTTGGAAAAACTCAAACTTCTTTACCGCACTGACGCTCGGTGGATTGGTTTTATTTATCCTTTCTTGAAAATGCTTAATCATATTGGTACAGCTTCTAGCCGTGATTCCTGGAAGCCATTCGCGTTGGGGTATGGGAGCGCAGATTCGCACATCTGAATCAATATACATACAAGATTTAAACATTGATAGTGCTTTTTGAATCGCAAACCTACGTTCGTGGTAATATAGTACTCCTTTTCTTTTATGTCCAAATACTAGAACATTGTTATATTTTTGAAACTCTTCTGGTTTATCTGTATAGATCATAAAAGGAATTTCCGGTGCATATTTTGCTAAGTCGCCAATCAAATTTTTTGCTAGAGAACGATATGTATTACCAGCAACGTAGGTACAAATACAAAAATCTTTTTGTGCTAAATTCATAATTTAATAATTATCTTTAATATTACAATTTGCTTCAAATAGATTGCACCGCCGATAAGTAAATCAGCAGAAATAATTATAGTAATTGAGGTAATTTTTACATAAATTGTATAGGATATGACTACTGTATTTTTACGTATTTTTTTTTTACAGCGTTGTTAATACAACATTATTTACATTTGAAACGCAAAGGAGCGCGGAGGTAAGGGCTAAGTTACGCAGAATATTTATCATGGCACCAAAAAACAATTCGTCATTCATAAATCGCTTTTTGTGAAAAACAACTTACAAACAACGAACAGTTTAATTTCAAAATGCTTATTTTAATTAAAAGAATCTAAATCAAATGATTGAAATCCCCGACTTTCAGCATAAGTCATCATGCTTCCCAATTGAAATCCAGTTAATATACAGGTGAGAAGGGTAATTGGTAAACCTACCGCACAAGCTAACCAATTTGGAAAACCAAATATAGCTAAACCTGAACACAAAAATAAACCAATTCCTATTGTAATTCCAACAAATGGTATGACTAATTGTTTGGAAGAGAAACGAGGAGCGCTAGCTTCAGCACCGTTTTTCTGCCATGTTTGTGTAATTACTTTCAAAGTTCCAGCTAGTGCTGCACCAGAAGTTATGGCAATAAAAAATCCGATAACTAACACTAAGTAGGGCGGTTGTGTGGGGTAATAGTACATGAAATCTCCTGGTTTGTTATTTGTATGGCGATTAGCGAAGCTAAACGCCTTCAGCGTAACGCTAACTGTTCTTTACTGAGTTTGAGGTCGTAAATGCGGGTAATATTGCTGCTACTCTCTCTCTAGAAAACTGAGTCAAAATTCCAATCGCCGCACCAAGTAAGCGAGATGGATTTAAATCATCTTTGACTAGAGTCCATAAGCGCTGCACCTCTTGAGCGTGCAAACGGTCATCTTCGGTGAGTGCAATTACCAACTGCTGTTGCAGAAACTTACCTTCATCGCTCAGTAAATACTGTAACCCCATTTGTGCTGTCGGCAACAGGTCGAAACTGTTGTCAGTACGGGCGATCGCAATCATATTTTCCAATCGTTCCCATTGGAATTTACCATCTTTAAACAGCACGTTGAGCAATCTTCGCCGTAGTTGAGGAGATTCACCCATTAACAATCGTCGCGCTACATAAGGATAAGCGACTTCGAGAATTTTGAAATTAGGATTTAAGGAGAGGGCAATTCCTTCTTGAGTCACCAAGGAACGAATAATTAAAGCAAATTTTGCGGGGACTCGGAAAGGGAAGTCGTACATGAGTTTGGAAAACTCATCGGTGATTGTTTTGAAGTTAAAATCACCAACATTACGATTAATTGCATCTCCCAGCAAGGATTCTAAAGCCGGTACAATCGGACGAATATCTACATCTGGGGTGAGAAAACCCAGTTTTACATAGTCTTCGGCTAGGTCAATATAATCTTTGTTGATCAGATGAACTATGGCATCTACAAGAGTTTCTTTGGTAGTTTCATCGAGCTGATCCATCATGCCAAAGTCGATGTAACCCATCCTACCATCTGGCATAGCGAATAAATTACCGGGATGGGGGTCAGCGTGAAAGAAACCATGTTCTAACAACTGTTGTAAACCTGTAGTTACTCCGATTTCAATTACCGCTTGTGGATCTAAACCTGCGGCAATAATACTTGTGGTATCAGTTAACTTGAACCCATTGAGCCATTCTAAAGTTAAAACGCGAGTTGAAGTATAACGCCAATAAATGGCTGGAACCTTGACATGGGGGTCGTTACGAAAGTTTGTTGCGAACCTTTCTGCGTTACGACCTTCATTTAAATAATCAATTTCCTCAAATAATTTGGTGCCGAACTCATCTACTATTAATGTCAGGTCGTGACCCAAATTTAAAGGCAACCAAGGAGCCAACCAACCAGCAGCCCAGCGCATCAAATACAAGTCCAGGGAAAGAATCGGACGTAAATTCGGACGCTGTACCTTCACCGCAACTTCTTCACCCGTTAGCAAACGACCCCGGTAAACTTGACCCAAACTCGCAGCAGCTACCGGAGCGCTTGTAAGTTCGCTAAACATTTCTTTGATTGGATGACCCAATTCGCTTTGAATCAGTCTCAAAGCCAAAGCGTTGTCAAAGGGTGGTAATTGGTCTTGTAATTTGATCAGTTCGTCTAAGAAATCTTTGCGGATCAAATCCGGTCGCGTTGATAAAGCTTGACCGACTTTAATAAATGTCGGACCTAAACCCACGAGCATTTTCCGTAGATGAACAGCTCGTCTCAACTTATTGCGTTCGGATACTCCCCGCCATTCATCCCATTTTAAACCCAGAATAAACCAGGCAAAATTCCCAAAAATTGCGATCGCCCGTCCCCAACCCAGCCAAGGACGCAAATTATAGTACCGCGCTATCTGATGTGCGTCGTACTTACGGTTACTTTCTGTGAGGGCTTGTGAATTCACTCCCTTTTTACCTCTTTACCTATTGACAGTTAAAATTAGACTCAATCTTTAAAACCAGTTAAAAACACCCATTAGTTCAACGAACTTTTTTAAACAATCCTTTTGTTATGCTTCGCATTTTTTAGCCAAAGTTTATTAAAAGTTACTTTTTATCTTTTATTATTTTATATTACTACATAAAAGTATAAATACTTAACAAAACGATTAGAAAACATATCTTAGTTGGTAATACTTACTAAAAAAGCAATAAATCATACTTATGAAAGGATTTTAGTTAAATAAGTAAATCAATAATATGTTTCTAATTCCCTAAGCAACAGGAATATAAATAAAAATACAGGTGGGATTCGGGAGTATATTTTGTTACAAATAAACCTAGCAAAATAGATTCAGCCCTAATTGTTACATCAGACGTATAATATTAACAATTGAATTAGAATTAGATTGGCGAGGAAATGTTTAGCATTGAGATTGCAGCGGTCTCAATTAGAAACTAATATATTGCCTTAAAGTGCTTAACGAGAGTTACCGGGAGTTTACCACCTCTTGCTACAATATTCTTAACTACAATGTACTTATTGATATTGATTAATTTTTGCCACCTACTTAAATCTAGGTAAACTATCTTCATTCAACAAAAATTATGTCCTTTTATATCCTCAATTGCAAAGTGAATAAATACATAGAATCAATAATTTATATTTAGTTTTATTGGGGAAAACCAAGAAATTATCAATAGATAATCCTAATTATTACTATATAAAATTTAGTTTGGGACAGGTAGCATAACAACCTACATCTAATAAATAATTTTATTATTTCTTAATGATTTGTCATGCAAATAAAAAACTTTCAAATTTTGACGAGCCGTTTTTGGCTGCGTATTTTAGTTGTGTTTTTGATTGGTGTAAATATGGCATTGGTATTTAGCTGTACAAACACTTTTGGTAAAACCCCCAGTCGGGATAAGTTTTTATGGCCTTTTTTACCGACATCAATTTGGAATATGCCTATCGGTTCCGATGCGGTTTACGTCAAAGCAAATATTGATAAATCAAAACAAGCAGCAGCAGACGAAGAATATTTTTTCCAGCTAAAAGATAAATATCCCTATCGTCGGGTTTACGCTCCAGGAGCTTGGGGAGAAGGGCGCTGTACGGGAAAAAAAGATATGGATATTTCCCTACCGATTCCGGATGATTTGATTATTCCAGACGCAACCAAAGAACCATACCATACACCAAACAACGCTTCAGCCTTTTTAATGCCAGATGGTAGAACATTAGTACAGCTTTCACCCTTAGCTCGTTGTGAGGAACAAGGTTCAGTATATGGTTGGCGATATGACAACGTAGATATTTACGGAGAAGGGGAAGGGGGAGCGCATTTCGGTTCTGGGTTATCTGCTATTGGTGGTTCGATTCGTAAAGGTGAACTTATAAACGATAAACCGATTCGTCACGCTTTAAAAGTTGTAATTTGGGCGGAAAAATATTTATTTTACGACGATAAAATACCCGGATATCGCTGGCCTGCAAATCGTGCCGATGATTATGCAGCAGAACGTTATGGTGGTAGCAATCATGCTTTAGTACAAGGTTCATTGTTAGCCATTCCACCAGAGATTACCAAAAAAAGTTTGAATTTAGAAACACCAGCAGCTAAAAAGTTATTTGATGCATTGCAAAATTACGGTGCTTACGTTGTAGAAGATTCCGACGGAGATGCCCACTACTTTGCAGTGGAAAAAGGAGTTCCCAAAGAATTTCGTGACAAATACGGGTATGACTTCGAGACTAGAAAAGGGAAATTTTACGATGACTTTATGAAACTATTTGAGGCATTATATATTGTTGATAATAATAGTAAAAATAATATTGGTGGTGGCGGAATTCCCCGCGCAGAACTTGCACCACCGATTGGGAATTAGGTAATAAGTAAACTACGACAAGAATCATAGAAGTCGGGTTTTTACCATAATTGTCTGTTGTTAGGGGTATTTATTTTAAAAAACCCGACTTCTTTCCTCAACAACTAACTCAAAGTTTCAATTAACTTGACTACTCGTTGTTTAACTTCTTCGCGAATGCGACGATATGTCTCAATATCTCCACCTTCTGGATCATCTAATTGCCAATCTTCAAATATCTCTCTTGTCACCCATTCTGGGGGTAAATTTACACCACAACCGCATAAAGAAATCACGACATCATAATCTTCAGGATTAAAATCGCTTAAAGGCTTAGATTCTTGATTGCTAATATCAATGCCAATTTCTGACATAATTTCTACTGTTTTCGGATCTACAAAACTCGATTCTAAACCCGAACTAGTAACAGCTAATTTCCCTTCTCCCAAAGTACGAGTGAAGGCTTCAGCCATTTGAGAACGGCGAGAATTTTTCTTGCAAACAAACATTACTTTTTTCATGATATTTCCAATTGTGAAACTAATAAATTTGATTACTCTTTACTATTAAAATTTAGGCAGACAATTATCTGCACTAATACCTGCTTTGATTACTTCTTGTTTACGTTCGCTGTAACGGTCGGTAAGATAATCTACTTGGGAGCGTAATAACAAGGTAAATTTATATAATTCTTCCATGACATCAATTACGCGATCGCGATAAGGGGAATCCTTCATGGTTCCGTCTTCGTTAAACTCTTGGTAAGCCTTGGCAACGGAAGATTGATTGGGAATTGTAAACATCCGCATCCAACGTCCTAAAATCCGCATCGAATTGACTGCATTAAAAGACTGAGAACCACCGCTGACTTGCATTACAGCCAAAGTTCTACCTTGAGTAGGTCTAACCGCTCCGAGACTCAAAGGAATCCAATCAATTTGGTTTTTGAGAATCCCAGTAATATTACCGTGCATTTCTGGAGATGACCAAACTTGACCTTCAGACCATTGACTTAATTCCCGTAATTCTTGGACTTTGGGATGGGACTCGGGTACACTATCTCGAATCGGTAATTCGTGGGGATGAAAAAACTTGACTTCTGCACCAAATCCTTGAATGATTCGAGATGCTTCTTCTGCTACAAGCCTACTATAGGAACGCTCTCGTAAGGAACCGTATAAAAATAATATTCTGGGTGGATGATTGAAATCGGTCATAATCTTTAATGAACGGAAATTTTAACCACGATGAAATTGCTGTTTTACCCAAGCTTGAGCAGCCATTTGTACTGAGTACGAAGGACTAGAAAGGGGTGGTGTATAACTCAGGTCGAGTTCGCTGATTTCTTCGACTTTCATATTGTGGAATATCGCAGTTGCAAAAATGTCAATCCGTTTGGTTACACGTCTTAATCACTTAATATCCCGAAAGCCGTTAGAAAGATACCAATACACTATTACTGCTAACTGCGCTCCAATAATCGGTGCAATCCAATATAACCAGTGATATTGCCAAATTCCTCCCACCAAAGCAGGACCCAAAGAACGAGCCGGATTCATACTTGCACCCGTAATTGGTCCCATAAAAGCCGCTTCTAAGCCTACAGTCAAGCCTATTGCTAAACCAGCAAAACCAACATGGGCGCGACGGTCTAACCCGGAGCCAAAAATTACAATCATCAGAATAAAAGTAAGTATTATTTCTAATACAAAAGATTGCAACCAGTTATTATTTAGTGGTATTGTTGCCCCCAAATTCGCAACTCTTCCCAAACTAATCAGCAGTAAAGCTGAAGCAGTTATAGCACCAATAGATTGTGCCAGAATATACGGAATAACTCGATATCCAGGAAAGAAGCCACTCGTCCAAAATGCCAAGGTTACGGCTGGGTTAAAGTGTGCGCCACTAATATGTCCCAAACAGTAAATCATTGCAGCAACTACGGAACCAAACACAAAACTAATACCAATATGGCTAACTGCACCTCCACTCACAGAGTTAACCATTACAGCCCCTGTACCAGCAAATACTAAAATGAACGTTCCCACTGCTTCTGCAAATGCTTCCCGGCAGACAATTTCTTTGAGAAATGGCTTCATATCCCTATTTTTTGTTTGCTTTTTAGTACTCTTTATCTTTAAAGCTCAGCTCGTTTTCGTAACAGTTCATCGATAGTTAAATCGAAACGGGCTTGTCCCCCAAATACTGTTCCTGCTTTAGCTCTATTAAAATGAACGCTATCTAGATAATAAGCATCTTTGGGTAAAGGTACATAGCCTACAGAACTAACAATTGTCGGCGCTTTTTCTATATAAAAATTTACAAAGTCTCTCAAAGCTTCTTTTTTCTGAGCAGACTTAATATTTACATAGATAAACAAAGGACGAGAAAGCGGTTGATATTCTGCTTTTTCAACGGTTTCTTTTGAAGGTAATACTGCTCCTTTACCGCTATCTATTCCCAAAGCTTTTAGTTTATCTTGGTTTTGTTCGTAATATGCGTAACCAAAATAACCCAAAGCATTAGGGTCATTACTGACACCAGCAACTAGAACATCATCATCTTCGCTCGCTGTATAATCTTTACGGGTATCTCCAGATGTACCCACTACCGCTTCTGTAAAGTAGTCATAAGTACCCGATTTATCCCCAGCGCCATACAACTTTAATGGTTTATCGGGAAAAGAAGCACGCACCTGTTTCCAGTTAGTAATTTTTCCTTGGGCTGCTGGTTCCCAAATTTTCTTCAATTCCGCCATTGTCATATCTTTGACCCAACTATTTTGGGGATTCACTGTTACAGTCAAAGCATCAAAAGCAACAGGAAGTTCAGTAAATACTACACCATTATCAGTACAGGCTTTCAATTCTTCTTTTAAAATTGGACGGGAAGCATTACTGATATCTGTTTCTCCCCGACAAAATTTCTCAAAACCACCTGTAGTCCCAGAAAAATCTACCTTTATCTCCGCTTGATTCTCACTTTTAAAATCTTTAGCTATAGCCTCTGTAATTGGATATACAGTACTCGAACCATCAATCTTTATTGCCTCAACTGTTTGTGAATTACTAACCTCGGCAGCTTTTTCCTGGGATGGAGAATTGCTACTAGTGTTAGAGTTGTTTGCACAACTAGCCGTGAAAACCAATACTCCCAGCAAAAGACCTATCTTATTTAATCTGCCTTTCATGATATTTACTGACATAGTTACAGGAACATTTATATCATTTCAAAAAAACTTGATGTTTCAAGTAAACAGTACCACAATTCTCCAAAAATAAAACCAAAAAAGTTGATATGTATATTAGACATCTGGTGGAAATGAAATATGTGTTAACCGAAACCCTTGTAGAGACGCGAACCCTTGCGTCTCTACATTCTTTATCGGAGATATCTATTAAAAATCTTTGCTATCAGGGTTCTTTAATACTTAAGTAGACAAGTGTTTAAAATAACAACTGTCCAGCAAGTGATTCTTTCTCAGATAAAAAGAGGCGTTGCGGTTAGCAGAGCTTAGAGCAAAAAACAATCTTATAGTAAGATAGGATACTCATAATCATACCCTTGATTGAAATAGCTTGAATGGGTACACTTTTTAATCGATTCCAAACCTGGCTGCTTGATAATCGCAAGTTTTTGCTGTCTAGGTTTTCGACTGATGAACAAGAAACGCAAGAACCGGAGAAATCCTTAATTGAACTACCGCCAAATCTAGCATCTAAATTAGTTGCAGCGGTAGATGATTTACCTAGCCATAAATCAGAAGTGGAAGCGATTCAGTCAACTTTAGACGAAGCTTTAAACAAATGGCTCAGTAATCCCCTTCAGGCAGATAATTCTGTAGTTATTTTAAGTTCTCCTGTAACTACTGTGTCGCGTATTTTAACCGAAAGTTTACAAAATTGGGCATCGAAACAGGAAATACAACTACGACCTTTACAATGGATAGGTAGACCAGAAAAAGCTGAAAGCATTAAAACAAAGTTACAACAACAATTAGGTAGAGGTGTAGCCATAACCGAATCGAAGCAACCGGAAATTGTGGTTATTTCTAATTTAAACTGGTGTTTTTTGCGCTGTGTCGAAGGTTTGGAAGGAATTGATTATTTACAAGATGTACTGCTTCAAGATGATTCTCGATTTTGGGTAATTGGTGCGGGTAAAATTGGTTGGGAATACCTCAATCACGTATCTCATTTTAATGCATATTGTGGTGAAACTTTAGAATTACCCAGACTTACAGGAGAACAATTACAAGCATGGTTTGAACCAATTGTTTCTGGATTTAACATTACTTTTGCTCAGCCTAGTATAGAATTTGGTAATACTAAAGAGAATCAAAATTATCAAAGTAGATATTTTGAAAAATTAGCTTCAGTTAGTCAAGGATTAAATACTGTAGCCACAGAGATTTTTCTCCGGTCAATACCCTATGAAATCAAAGAAAATGATAACGTAATTCTAGAAGCTCAAAATCCAGAATTACCTAATTTACCAAGTTTAGATGCTCATGCTCACTATATTTTATATTCTTTATTATTACACGGTGATTTAACTTTGGCTGCACTCAGCGAGAGTTTAGGAGACGAAATAAATTTCGTTAAAGGTCAAATACAAATGTTGCGTCGTCAAGGTTTAGTGAAAAAAAAGCATGAAATACTAACTCTTAACCCGATTCATTACCCCCAATTAAAAACTGAATTGGCAAACAACAACTTTATTATTTATGAATCCCATTAATTTTGATACTTTTAGTTTGAATATTTTTGAATTTAGCTATTTTGTTTTAGCTCAATCTAGCGATAATCTAGTTCAAGAAAGCGGCGAACAAACCAAAGAAATTCTGACTAAAATTACAACTTGGAAAATTAGTCAAGCGTTAATTGTTCTGGTAATTACCTATATGACAATCAAGCTTGCGGACAAATTAATTATTTGGTTATCCGAGCAAGTTGCCAAAGAATGGCGATTACGAATTAAGCAATTTCTGCCTTTTCTAAGAATGATGGTTTTAACTATTACCATTATATTTTTGATGAACTTATTTTTAAACTTATCCCGACAAAACTTAGTAGCAGTTACGGGTACGGTTGCAGTAGCCTTAGGTTTCGCATTCAAAGACTACGTAAGTTCTATCATAGCCGGAGTTGTTGGCTTATTTGAAGCACCTTATCGAGTTGGCGATCGCATTCAAATCGAAGATTTCTATGGTGAGGTAATCGGTTACGGACTCAGAGGAATCCGGTTACAAACGCCAGAAGATAACATTGTTACCATACCTCATAACAAAATTTGGACAAATGCTGTATCTAATGCCAACATGGGAGCGTTGGAAGCTCAAGTTATTAGTGAGTTTTACTTTTCTCACGAGGTTGATGTTGAATTAGTAAAAAAAATATTGTATAGAGTCGCATATACAAGTAAATATACGTATTTAAAACTGCCGATTTTGGTAATTATAGAAGCAAAATCTTGGGGAACCTTGTTTAAACTCAAAAGCTATCCCCTAGATGCACGAGATGAATTTATTTACAAAACAGACTTGACAACAAGAGCTAAACGAGTATTCGGAAAATACAATTTACCTTATCCCCGCTTGATGAATATGGAAGATATTCAGTGAAGAAATGGGGTTAGGGGGGATGGGGGGATGGTAAGCCACTCTCGTGCGGAGGAACACGACCGTTGAGAGAAGTGGCGCAACCCGAAGGGGGAGATGGGGGGAAGGAGTTATAGATTACCTTTGACCTTTGACCTTTGAGCTATAGCGAAGGAAAATACATACAAATTTCATCATCAACTAATAACATATCATGTGACAAGCAGCATAACTGGGGGAAGTCTTAAATGCTTTGGATTCAAATTATTATATGTATAGCGCTAGTGATAGCAGTGAGTTCAAAACTTTCGCAAAGCGCCGATATGGTGGCTGAGAAGAGTGGTTTGGGACGTAATTGGGTAGGTGCTATTTTACTAGCTGGAAGTACTTCTTTACCAGAATTGGCTACTGGAATAAGTGCAGTTAATTATCTCGATGCTCCAGATTTAGCCGCAGGAGCTATATTCGGTAGCTGTTTATTTAATTTAACGATTTTGGCAATATTGGACATTATTACTGGAGGAGGACCACTTTTCCAACAAGCACAGATTAGTCACGGGTTAGCGGCTGGTTTGGGTTCTTTGATGTTGGGTGTTGCTGCTACTGGAATATTTTTAGCGGGTAAAGGCTTAGATCAGATGGTGGGTTGGGTTGGTATTCCGAGTATTGTGCTAATTGTACTTTATCTAATTAGCGCTCGTTTGATTGCCAAGTTTGAAATGAGACGACGCAATCAAGTATTGGAACAAGAAGGTGAAGTTTATCAATATGGACATATTAAACCGCGAACAGCCTATTTAATATTTGCTTTATCCTCACTTGCGATCGTAATACTTGGAGTATGGTTAGCTTGGTTGGGAGATCGAGTAGTCGAAGCGACAGGATTAGGAGAAAGTTTTGTTGGTTCCTTGTTACTCGCAATCACCACATCCCTTCCCGAAGTTGCGGCTGGAATTGCTGCGGTACGATTGAATGCTGTGGATTTAGCAATTTCTAACGTTTTTGGTTCCAATATTTTTAATATAGCAATTTTGGGAGTTTACGATATTCTTTACATCAAAGGTGATTTATGGACAAAAATTGGTAGCATCCATATTTTCAGCGCAATTATTACAATGATGATGACTTCTTTGGCGATTGTAGGATTAATTTATCGCGCCACACGTCCTTCAAGGTTATATCTTACTTATGATGTTTTAGGCATAATTGTTTTATATATTGGCGGAATGTATATTCTTTATTTGGGCTAATTGAATTAATTAGTCTGGGATAGAAGTCGGGTTTTTAGCTTAAATATCTCGAACAATAAAACAATCATCATAAAAACCCGACTTCTCACCCTAGGAAAAATTATGCTATTTCTGATATCAAGTCCAGATGATTAGTTATTATTCCCTATTCCCCTCAATTCATAGTTTCAACCGTAAGTACCTGGGGTGGTGTGGCATCTGGTGGATACAATAAATCAACTTCTACAAGTCTTTTACTACCTGGTTTCATATTCATCATTACCAAAGCTTCGCCTTTCTCACCTCGATTTTGTACCAAATGCAAGTAAGTAGTGCGGGGCATTCCTCGATCATCTGTATAACGTACTCTTACCGTACCGCGAAAGAAAACTCTTTGATCTGGGTTGTCAAAGAAGCGTAACCCATCTTTTGTTAATTTATCTTCTTTAATAGGTGTTTGCAATGATACTTTCACAGTTTGCGGAGCTTGAGATTTATTTAATAAAGGTAACTGCAAACTATACAAAATCCCATAATTACCGTGAGCGTAATATGCTGTATCAGGATAGCGTACCAACATAGGCGCACTTTGAATTTGATTGGTTCCCAAAGTACCGCGATGCAAAGTAGCGATACCATAGGAAAAAGCTTCACCCGATTGAGGAATTGTCAGATAAGTCTTTTTAGGGCGATCAACAACTAAAGAATTCCATTGAGAACCTTTTGCAACTCCTGAGACTCTACCGTAAATTATTGGTTTTTCGATGTCTTCTGGTAAAGTCGGTGTTTTATCTCTAGGTCCTGCTAAATTACCATTATCAAGTAAATTTTGCCATTCTTCTATGTATGGCGCACGTTCGTTTCCCAAAGCATCAGTGGGTGCAAACATTGCTAAAGAAGCAGCATATACTTTACCATTGCTCCGCAACCGCATCAAAGCAGAACGTCCATTAATTGGTGGTTCTAATTCTTTAACAGGAATGGGTGTATTTAACAGCATTCGACTTTCCCCTGGTGGAACTATCAATTGAGCGGGTAATATCGATTGACGTTGTTTCCTAAGAATATCACTCATCACCCGACTTCCGGGTCCGGCAAAAATTTCACCAAAATAATTGGTTATTTGAGATGGTAAATCAATAAATGGTGCATCCGGTTGACTTAAATAACTTGCTGCGTGTAATACATCTACCGTTACAGTTTGTGCAGTGGGGTTATGTAGAATTATCCCCAAATATAGCGTTCTTAAATCATCTGGCACAGATGCTTTAGCAATATGATGTGCAAATATATCAAATCGTCCTTTAAAAGCAAAGTTTAGGTGAGCTGATGGTACTTTTTTTTCTCGTGCTGGAAAAGTTGAAAGCAGAATTCCTTCTTCGAGAACTAATTCCGGGCTGTTGCTATTGAAAACCGGAATATTATCAAGTTTACCCGGTAAAGAACGTACTTGTTGTGCTTGTACTACTTCTACAGGTGCTGGTGTAGATGGAATTGTTTGAGCAATGGGAAAATTTAGTAAGAAAGAGAACATATATCCTTAGTTTTTTGTTTCATTAAAGACGCACCTATATCTATGAAAGTGCCAGCCTGTAAATCATTAGTTAGATGTTGACAATAACTTCCGAACAGTTTTTTAAGTCACAATCACAACTAGTAATTAGCTGTTACAGCAGATTGTCTAAAACTGAATCATACAATCATTTTTTATAAAATCACCTCAATAAATCACCTCAATCATCTTTGATATCATCTGTCTCACTCTTGATTTATTTAATATTCCAAACCAATAGTTCTATTCAATACAGTTTCTACGAAATCTATATTATTTAGTTTTTTGCAATATAAATGTACTATAGGTATTGCGATTTGTTTATTGAAAACCTCCGCAATCGGATTATGTTCAGCAATATTTATATCTCAGAACACCCGAAAAAAGCAGAGCAAACCATAAATTCAGTTGTGATTCTGACTAATATTTTTGAAATGAATGGTGCATAATAAGAGCATTTTTGGGCAATAGGGAATAGCATAAAGTTGAAGTTAGAGGTTTTTTTAAATTATCCTTAAACTAATAACTTGCTAATCTATAAGTAGTATGTTGACTTTCCTTTGTAAAAACGACCATGCATCCTGTGATGTAAAGCAATTTTAAGGAGTAAATCATCAGAAAAATTTGATTTGTAGTGGATAAGCCAAAATTTGTTCGTAAGTTAATAGCAATCTTTGCGTCATAAAATTTATTATTTAGAATAGGAACACCCTCCATTTAGAAATGTATCAGGAGTAGTTTAATGGCAGTAATTGCAGTAGTTGATTATGACATGGGGAATTTGCACTCAGTTTGTAAAGCTTTAGAAAAAGCTGGTGCAACTCCTAAAGTTACAAGTTCTCCAAAAGATTTGCAAAAAGCTATGGCAATTGTATTACCTGGAGTTGGTGCATTCGACCCAGCAATGCAAAATTTGCGATCGCGAGATTTGGTTGAACCAATCAAAAATATCATCGCAGATGGTAAACCTTTCTTAGGAATATGTCTGGGAATGCAAATTCTTTTTGAATCATCGGAGGAAGGTAGTGAAAAAGGATTAGGAATTATCAAAGGAAAAGTGAAGCGTTTTCGTAGATCGTCTGACATTAGAATTCCTCATATGGGTTGGAATCAATTGGAAATAACTCAGCCAATGTCACTTTTATGGGAGCATTTACCTCCTCATCCTTGGGTATATTTTGTTCATTCTTTCTATGTTGAACCTGTAGAACAAAAAATCAATGCTGCAACTGTTACCCACGGAAGTCAAACTGTAACTGCCGCTATTGCTTACGATAATTTAACCGCAGTTCAGTTTCACCCCGAAAAATCTTCTAATGTCGGACTACAAATCCTTTCTAATTTTGTTTCTCAGGTGCGGGAAAAAATTGCTGTTTAATCCTTTTTTAATCAAAAAGCAGGACAGGTATCTAAATTGAGAAGGCATATGCAAGCAATTCTAATTTGATGTCATAATCCAATTCGTGTTTTCTGCTATAAAATAATGGCAGATAAGGATAGTTATGTCGTTTTAGCAAGAACGACGCGAAAATCATTTTGCTAAGAATCTACGGGAATCGTCAATTAAAAACATTACCAGGGAAGCAAACCAGACCCACAAGCGCACGGGTAAGGGAAGCAATATTTAATATTTGGCAAGGAAGAATTGCAGGTTGTCGCTGGTTGGATTTATGCACCGGAACGGGTTCTATGGGTGCGGAAGCTTTGTGTCGAGGAGCTAGTTTTGTAGTTGGGATAGAAAAATCTAGAAGTGCTTGCGCTATTATCAAGCAAAATTGGTCTGCTGTTGCAGGTTGCGAACAAGAATGGAAACTGTTGCAAGGAGATATATTACAGCAGTTGTCTAAACTTAGCGAACAGCAGTTTGACAGAATTTATTTTGACCCACCTTATGCAAGCGATTTATACGAGCCAGTTTTACAAATTATTACAAAAAATAGACTTTTGGACATCAATGGAGAAATAGCGGTAGAGCATAATCCCAAATTATGGACACCACCACAAATTCCGGAGTTGGAAATCTGCCGTCAAAAAGTCTATGGAAACACAACTGTAAGCTTTTACAGTTATCAGTAAATTAAACATGAAGCCGTTGTAGAGACGTAGCATTGCTACGTCTCCAGTATATGGAATCACCACACCAAATTTACTTTAACTCTTACAATCCCAGTTGATTACCGCGTTTGTACTGTTCGTAGGCTTTATAAAACAAACCAGCTAAAGTAACGAAAACCAAACCTAAGACCATCCCATCAAGTAAGGGTTCAACCATTAAATTCTCCCCAAAAGCGATCGCTTTTATAATTTGTTTACTTTTACTGTCTTTGATTTTATCAAATAAGCAGGGGAACAGCCCTCCTAGAGAGAATTAGAGCCAGATTTGAATAAAAAAATGCCGATTGGTGCTTGCGGAGATAGTCAAGAACTTTTAAGCTATGTGTATGAAATGAAATATTTTTGTAAAAACTGACCTTGACAGCAAACCTTTTGGATAACCAGATTACCAAACCGGACACTCTAATAGGGCGAATCGCATTGTTTACATTCGCGGTTCTGCTAGCAATCCTTGCTGGCATTTTTGCTGTAGATATGGTAAAGTCTGCTGACCCCTACATACAAAATGTACTATCTTTACAAGGAAACCCCGTCCAAGGTCACGCAATTTTTCAGATTAACTGCGCTGGGTGTCATGGCTTGGAAGCAACGGGAAGTGTTGGTCCTTCTTTAAAAGCAGTATCCAAACGTAAGTCTCGTTATGGAATGATTCACCAAGTAATCAGTGGAGAAACCCCACCAATGCCCAAATTTCAGCCTAGTGCTAAAGAAATGGCGGATTTACTAAGTTATTTAGAAACGCTTTGAAATGGGTAATGGGTAATTGGTAATGGGTAATGGGGAATTGGTAATGGGTAATGGGTAACTGATAACTGATAACTGATAACTGATAACTGATAACTGATAACTGATAACTGATAACTGATAACTGATAACTGATAACTGATGATTGAAGTTGATTATCGTTTTCCGCCGGGTGTAGATGCCGAAAAGCAAGCTAAAGTGATTGCTGTTGGGCAAACTGTTGGTACTTGGGATGCTCGTTTTGCTCATCGAGAAGCAGTGTTACGGGAATATTTAGGGGAAGTAGTGGGAGTAGAAACACAAACTAATACGGGCTATAGTATCGCTACAGTTCGATTTCCCCAGACAAATGTAGAAAATGATATTTCTAGCCTGCTAACGATGATATTTGGTAAATATTCCATGGCTGGTGCTGCAAAAGTTGTAGCGGTACGCTTACCTCAAAGTTATGGTTTGTCTCCCAACTTCGGTATTTCTGGAATTAGGGAAAAATTGGAAATATTTAACCGTCCTCTAGTCATGGCAATATTCAAACCTGCTTTGGGACTTTCAGCACAAGACCATGCTGGTATTTTAAAAGAAGTTGCCTATGCTGGTCTAGATATTATCAAAGACGATGAAATTCTTGGTGATTTAGATACAGCCCCTACTTTACAACGTCTCAAAGCTTGTCGCCAAGTAATTGATGAGGTCAAGCAAGAAACTGGACGCACTGTATTATATGCCGTCAACGTCACGGGAAATGCAGATAAATTAATCGAAAAAGCGCGGCTATTAGTCCAAGAAGGTGCTAACGCATTGTTACTTAACGTACTTTCCTACGGTTTCTCAGTATTGCAAGCTTTAGCCGCAGATGCAGATATAAATGTACCTATTTTTACTCATCCAGCCCTCGCAGGTGCCTTATGTGCCGCTCCCGACTACGGTATGGCGTATTCGGTGATACTAGGAACTTTCATGGCTCATGGAGGTGCTGACGCTGTGTTGTATCCAGCACATTATGGTAGTTTGCCCTTTGATGCAGCAGAAGAAACGAAGATTAAAGAGAGTTTGCGCGATCGCAATGTTTTTCCAGTTCCTTCTGCGGGGATTCATCCCGGTATTGTACCCAAGGCAATAGCTGATTATGGTAATAATGTAATTTTGAATGCAGGTACGGGAATTATGGATCATCCTTCGGGTGCTGCATCTGGAGTAAAAGCGTTTTTTGAAGCTTGGGAAAGAGTCGAGAAAGGGCAATCTTTGGATAAGGTACCAGATGGAGCATTGAAACGGGCTTTGGAGAAGTGGGG
>NZ_JADEWL010000099.1 GCF_015207665.1 Plectonema cf. radiosum LEGE 06105 | reverse complement strand
GTCCGCCACATTAATTTTGAGGAGTTAAAATACCTCTTCGTAGGTTGGGTTAAGCGTTGGCGAAGCCTGTCCGACAGGACATAGCGCAACCCAACGCGGGTGCCGAGGCTCCACTACGTTTTGCTTCGCAACGCTTGCGCGAACAGCCCAACCTACAATATTACATTGATTACCCCTCATAACTTATGTGGTGGACTATTAGTAGTCTGTCCCATAAGTTTTGAAGGGTTAATTACCTCTGTCTGCAACAAAATTATAGGTATTGACTTTTAAGGTCAATAGTGATAAAAGTATATCTCAATAAATAAGCTAAGTTTAATATAGTAGATATATTTTAAAATTAGTAAAATTCTTGCAAATCTCTTTTAATTTAAATTCTAACTGACCTTTTCCAATCAACTCAAGTTAATTGATTTAACAAAATCCTCAAGATAAATACTGATAATGCTCCAAAAAAGAATGACATATCAATAAAAATAAACAATGTTTCCCAAGAAAAGTTAAGGTTATATTATATACTTGCTTTTGCGAGAGATTACCAATACAGTAAAAACATTGCGATTAATTCTTAACAAGCTTGGGGAGAGGTAAGTTGAAAAAAAACACATTGGTGAAATTCTGTGCTAGTGCTTTAGCAGCTATGATTGTTGGTACAGGGTTAGCTGTTAATGCTCAACAGTCAAAGACTCTGACTATTTACTCTGGTAGAGATGAAAAGCTGATTGGTCCGTTAATTGAGAAAGCCAAAAAAGACTTGAAACTGAATATTCAAGTTCGTTATGGTGATACAGCCGAATTAGCGATCGCGCTGCTCGAAGAAGGTAATAATAGCCGTGCAGATATGTTCTTTGCTCAAGATGCGGGTGCTTTAGGTACCTTACAACAACGAGGAAGGACTCTAGCGATTCCTGGAGCGACACTCAATAAAGTCAATTCTCGCTACCGTTCTCCATCAGGGAATTGGATGGGGATTTCTGGTAGAGCGCGGGTAATTAATTACAACACCAAATTAGTTAAACAGGGTGACTTACCCAAATCCATTTGGGAATTAACTCAACCAAAATGGCGAGGTAAAGTCGGTTGGGCTCCAACTAACGGTTCTTTTCAATCGTTTGTGACAGCAATGCGGAAACTGGAGGGAGACCAAAAAACAGTGCAATGGTTGCGAGCCATGAAAGCTAATGGTGTCAAAGACTACGGTAAAAATACCGCAATTCTCGAAGCAGTTGGTCGGGGTGAGATTCATCTAGGATTAGCAAATAACTATTACTTAGGTCGCTTCAAAAAAGCTAATGCTAATTTCCCAGTAGCAGCCCACTACACTCGTAGAGATGCCGGTTCGATGGTGAATATTGCTGGTGTGTCGGTTTTAAAAACCACCGATCAACGCAGGGATGTAGAGAAGTTGATTAATTATCTGCTGACAACTCAATCCCAAAACTACTTCGCTGAACAAACCACTGAATATCCCTTAGTCAGAGGAACAAAAGCACCAGCAGGACAAATTCCCCTCAATAAACTAACCCCTCCTCGCTTAGATTTGAGTCAATTATCAGATTTACCTGGTACCTTAAGAGTTTTACAGCAAGCAGGAGTATTGTAAGCAATGAAAGCGGCTCGTCCTCCACTTTTTCTCATGCTCACAGCAGGAGTGGTGGCGATCGCCATCATCCTACCTTTTCTGTATTTGGTAATTCGGGCTGCAAGTATTGGTGGGGATGGGTTATGGAATTTAATTTCCAATCCCCGCTATCTGATGATTATGTTGAATAGTGCGGGGATGGCAGCAATTGTGACATTGTTGTCAGCTTTGATTGCCGTACCCTTAGCATTTTTGACAGTGCGGACAAATTTACCAGGCAGACGCTTTTGGTTGGTGGCAACAACTTTACCCTTAGCGGTTCCTAGTTATGTGGGTAGTTTTGCGCTGATTGCCACCTTTGCCCCACGGGGAAGTTTGTTACAATTATTACTCGAACCCTTGGGAGTTGAGGAATTACCTTCGATTTATGGTTGGCCTGGGGTAATTTTATCATTAACCTTGTTTACCTATCCCTATATGCTGCTGAGTGTGCGTGCTGGTTTGCAAGGGATAGATCCATCTTTGGAAGAAGCCGGACGCAGTTTAGGATACAGTAGTTTAGAAACCTTTCGGCGTGTAGTTTTACCCCAATTAAAACCATCCTTAGTAGCTGGGGGTTTGCTGGTAGCATTATATAGTTTGCGTGACTTTGGTACACCATCCTTGATGCAATTTGATGCCTTTACCAGGGCAATATTTATTCAGTATAAAACTAGTTTTGACCGTAATACCGCAGCGGCTTTATCATTAATGTTAGTTGCCTTGGTAATGGCAATTTTGTTGGTAGAATATCGAGTCAGGAGTCGTGCAGCTTATTATACTCGCGGTTCTGCGTCGTTGCGTCCTCCCAAAATTATCAAGTTGGGAATTTGGAAGTGGGTAGCCTTTGCTTTTTGCTTGGTAATTACCTTATTGGGGGTAGCATTACCTGTGGGAGTGAGTATATTTTGGTTGGGCAGAGGAATTTTGAATAGTGATTATCAAATTCCCAACTTGTTCCCAGCGATTTTCAACTCAGTTTCCGCAGCGGGATTAGCGGGTTTGGTAACAACTATTTTTGCCCTGCCGATCGCAATTTTATCAGTAAGATTTCCCAGTAAAATTACGGCGATAATTGAGCGTTGTTCTTACATTGCTTTTGGTTTACCGGGGATTGTGGTAGCTTTAGCGGTGGTATTTTTTGGAGCAAATTATTTACCATTGCTATATCAAACCTTACCGATGTTGGTATTTGCTTATTTGGTATTATTTGTACCGCAATCAGTGGGAAGTATTCGGACTTCTTTACTCCAAGTTAGTCCCCGATTAGAAGAATCGGCTCGTAGTTTGGGGAGAACACCTTGGCAAACTTTAAGAGAAGTGACTATTCCTTTGGTGAGTCCAGGTTTAGTTAGTGGTGCAGTGCTGGTATTTTTAACTACGATTAAGGAACTACCAGCCACAATGATGTTAGCACCGATTGGTTTTAATACCTTAGCAGTAGAAATTTGGAAAGCCACAGAAAATGTCGATTTTGATGATGCAGCATCTGCTTCCTTAGCGATGTTATTTGTATCAATGATTTCGACATTTTTAGTATTATCCCAGGAGAAAAAAGCCCAAAGCTGATTGAATTTGGGAACAGAAAGTAGTAGGGTGCGTTTGACCGAGGATATATGATTCGGTCGTAACGCACCAAATATAATAGTGCTTTAACTTTTAATCAGTGATTATAATTCATCACTCACAGTTTTACCTATCCTTACATTCAAAATCGGTGGTAGCAATGCAGATGATAATCCTTATAGGTATCCCGGTATGATTCATAGTTCTACTGGGGTGGCGATTGTCCTACCAAGATACAAAATATTTACTTCTGATCAAGGGACTTATGACGCTTTATAAACACACTAAGCTATCGCGCATTTAATTTATATTTTTCTAGCGGGCAGGCTTGCCCTCGAACAAAGTGAAGGGATGCCCGCACTACAAGACTTGAATAAAATTTGAATATACAAATTAAACGCTTTTTAGCTTATACAAGAATTAAGTGTATTTACTAAAAACACCCAAACTTAAGAGTAGTTAATCAGGGCGAGAACCTCCTTGAGGATTTCCACCAGCCCAAGGTGGACGACCTAGACCATTACGAATATTAATTACGGAACCGTCACTACGGGTAATTTTAAAAGCATCGAAGTCCTCATCATCGTATTCTCCGACAACTGTCACCCTCTCTCCTGCATTAAAATTAAACTTTTGCCACCAACGGGGAGCAGTATCAACAATTACTTGTCCCGTACCATCATCGAGAATAAATTCGTTACCTACTACGCTTTTAATTGTCCCAGAAATAGTCATTCCGGAATTACGCTGCAAGTCTCCAATATTCGTTTGAGCCAAGACTTGGGGAATACCTACAGTCATCAAAGTAGATGTCACAGTTAGAAGGATTGCTTTCTTCATAACCAAAATTTTTAATTGTCTATAATTTTAAATTTATCAAAATTTTATTTGAAAAATACATTTAAATTGATCAATTCTCTATAAAAAGCTACCGCTAAAGGTAGAGCGAGCATCTTGCTCGCTAGCGGTTATTAGCGAGCAAGATGCTCGCACTACAGCGATATATCAATTTGACTTTTTTCTTCTACTTCCCGTTCAGTTTGAGTGGGACGATTTTGAGCATCTCGTGTTTCTTTAAGTTTATCTTTTGGAGATTGACGACTTTGTATTCCAATAGCTTTTAAGTTAAGGTAAACACTTAATTAATCAAGTTATGTAAAAGTAGCTGTGTATACTTATTGTCCTTTTGACAGAAAATTACGGATGAAAAAACCGCATAGCCCATAGGAATAATAAATATTCCTAGCTAAAGCCTGAGAACAAGAAAAAAAGATATATTTAAGGTTGTCAGTCTGGTAATACGATAAAATTGTGAAAAAATATTATTAAGGCTTGATTCCAAATGAATTGGTTGCTTTCTACTTCGGTAATTATCCTTGCAATATTAATTATTAGCATCGCATTATATTTAATTACCGCTCGCCGCTATCAATCATCTGATTCTGTAGCCAATTCCTATGACGAATGGACTCAAGATGGTATTTTAGAATTTTACTGGGGTGAACATATCCACTTGGGTCATTATGGTTCACCACCCCAAAGTAAAGATTTTCTGGTTGCTAAATCCGATTTTGTTCATGAAATGGTGCGTTGGGGTGGTTTAGATAAGTTGCCTCCCGGTACCACCGTTTTAGATGTTGGTTGTGGAATTGGGGGTAGTAGCCGTATTTTGGCTGCTGATTACGGTTTTGACGTTACGGGTATTACCATCAGTCCGCAGCAAGTCAGACGTGCGACTGAGTTAACTTCTCAAGGAGTAAGCGCAAAGTTTCTGGTCGATGATGCCATGGCGCTTTCTTTCCCCGATGCTAGTTTTGATGTAGTATGGTCAATTGAAGCTGGTCCCCATATGCCAGATAAAGTGGTTTTCGCCAAAGAACTAATGCGGGTGTTAAAACCTGGTGGGATATTGGTTGTAGCTGACTGGAATCAAAGGGATGACCGGCAAAAACCGTTGAATTTTTGGGAAAAGCCAGTAATGCAACAACTATTAGATCAGTGGTCGCATCCAGCTTTTTCCAGCATCGAGGGCTTTTCTGAACTTTTAGAAGCAACGGGATTGGTTGAAGGAGAAGTGATTACCGCAGACTGGACGCAAGAAACACTTCCTTCTTGGTTCGATACTATCTGGCAAGGAATAGTCAAACCCCAAGGATGGATGCGTTTTGGAGTATCGGGTTTGATTAAATCAGTGCGGGAAGTACCTACACTTCTACTGATGAGGTTAGCATTTGGTACAGGACTTTGCCGATTTGGGATGTTCCGTGTACAAAGGTCAAAGGTTAAAGGTTAAAGGTTTAAAATAACTGTCAACTGTCAACTGTTGGTGGTCTTGCTTTAAAAAAAGTCTACCATCCAAGGAGATGAACCTGCAAATATCTTTGTAGCGGTTACAAGCGCGGCTTGTGTTCCATCGAGTTTTCCTGCAAGTTGCAATTGTTGGGCTGTAAATAATCCTGTATACAACGGTGCTAGTCCCTCAATTCCTAGCTTTAATTCAGCTTTACCACCTTTTGCGACGTTTCCGCTTCCTTTGCTGACAGATAAAATAAATTTACCGTTGTTTTCTGCAATCAAATCATCTGTTATTTCTAAATGTAATTCGCTTTCAATTCCTGATACGTAACCGCGTGCGGATAATGCTTTTTCTATGTTGATTATTCGCAACATCCAATATTTTGTAAACTTGATTTTGGCGGTTTGTTCTGGTAATAGTAATGTGAGATAATTGTTGACAGAATCGCGCCAACGTATTTTATCTATTTGAGCGCGATGATTATTAAGAAATGACCAAAATGTTTGTGCTGCTGCATTTGTCAGCACAGCCCAATCTCTAACCCGTAAAATTGCATTGTCATTTTCTGTATGCTGACTGAATATCATGTAACCTTGGGGTTCTTCTGAGGAACCAATCAGATAGGCATAGAAAGTACCCTTATCAGAAGGTTTCATGATACGATGCCAAATCGGTTGCCCGCGATTCAAGTATCCATTAATATTTTTTGCTTGTTTTGTATATAATTGGTAAAAGATTTGTGAATCTGTGGGAACCTGTTTTACAGGTAAAGGTTGTTCGCGAATTTGAATACTCTGGGTTGGAATTTCCCAACCGCAAAAATTACCCCCCTGTTCGTATCCTAATTGACGATAAAGCCGTTGAATTGCGGGATAAAGTACGGATATAGCGACACCGTTGCGATAAAGTTCTTTGATTGTCTGTTGCATTAAACTTAGCGCTGCACCAGTTCCCCGGTATTCTGGGGCAATACTAACTCCAGCAATTCCCGTCATCGGTACACTTTCACCACCCCACCATTGTCTCATGGGAATAGTTGCTAATCCACCGACCATTTCTTGATTGTGGTGAATTACCCGTAAATTTTCTATCCCCATCAGGTTAACCCAACTTTGTTCTTGCTCTGGAGTGCTTAAAAAACATTGTCCCATAATACTCCCAAACCGCAGAGCATCTTCTAAGTGACAATCGCTACTATATTCAAATTCAGGCTTCATCATATTTACTGCAATAGAGAGTGGATCTCAAAGCATAATACAAATGATGGTATTTTTATTCTTCAAATTATAAGTATTTCTAAATTTTCATTTCAAGTCGCTTTATGCAATCAATAAATAACAGATGATGATTGTTCATCTAATTTAAATATATTTTAATGAGATGCAACCCAAGATAACATTAATCGCGATTTTATTACTCATGAAATTAGCTTACATTTTCCGAATCAGAATCTCCTTCATTCGGCCCAGGCATCCATTTGGGAGTATAAACAGGTGATTGTGCTTCTACTCTACCAACAATTGATGCTGCTGCACCGCACATAACCACTACTATTTGGGCAATATCTTCACCATAGTTTACAGATTCTCCTTTCAAAATTGCATCAACATCTTCACCTACAATGGGAGCAATTGCTGCGGTTGAGGTGAAGACAATACCCCAAAAAGTTTTGCTTCCAAACAGGCTTTTTCTTTTGTGATTCATATCTTTTGACTGTTGATGATATTGTTCTTGTGGATGATTGAAAGCGGTCATAATTCTATTTTTTCACTCCGAAACAGTTAGGATGATTAAAAAAGTTTTGTAATTTAAACTTCACCGTAAAAACCCCAGTTTCGGAAATATTTATGAAAATAATTCAAATACTTGTGCCATTTCTATATGAAGTTTATATGAAGCTGTTAGCGTAAAATAAACTCGACTTCTAGGGGCTACACTCAATCATTTCTAATAATTGCTGTTCACTCAATTGAGTAATCCCCAATTTTTCCGCTTTGCTTAATTTAGAACCGGCATTTTCTCCTACTACTAAATAATCTGTATTTTTACTTATCGAATCAGTGACTTTTCCCGCGAATTTCTCAATTAATGCTTTAGCTTCATCTCGCTTCAATGTGGGTAATGTTCCCGTGACAACGAAGGTTTTTCCAGCGAATTTTTGATTTACATTAGAAGTTGTTTTTTGCGTTTCTTCAAGCTGCAATCCAGCATTTCGCAAACGCTCAATTAATCTTTGATTAGCTTCAATACGAAACCATTGATGGATACTTTCGGCAATTTCTACACCTATACCGTAAATGGCTTCGATATCTGTAACTTTGGCTGCTGCTAATTTTTCTACACTATCAAATTTCTCGGTTACGGTTTGAGCGGTAACGCTTCCTACATGACGGATTCCTAAACCATATAATACCCGCGACCAACCTTGATTTTTCGATGTTTCAATGGCATCTATCAGCTTTTCTGCCGATTTTTCACCCATTCTTTCCAATACAAATAATGCTTCTTTTGTCAAGTCGTATAAATCGGCTACAGAATTAACTAAGTTCTTATCTACCAATTGATGCACTACTTTCTCACCCATTCCGCGAATATCCAAAGCGTTACGGCTTACCCAATGCTCAATTGAACCTTTGAGAATTGCAGCACAAGATGTATTGACGCATCTCGTTACCGCTTCCCCTTTCTCCTTGACTACAGGTTGTCCGCAAACGGGACAATGGCTAGGCATTTTAAAAGCTATAGTATTTTCGGGACGCAATTCTTTAAGTACTCGTACCACTTCCGGAATAATTTCCCCGGCTTTACGGACAATGACGGTATCCCCGATGCGGATATCTAATTGATCAACGCGATCGCCATTATGCAGTGTAGCGCGAGATACTGTTGTTCCGGCAAGCTGGACGGGATGCATTTCCGCTAATGGTGTCAGAGCGCCGGTTCTACCGACATTGACGGTGATATTCTCTACGCGGGTTGGTGCTTCTTCGGCTGCGTATTTGAGTGCGATCGCCCAGCGAGGGAATTTTTGGGTAAAACCTAATTCCTGCTGTAACGGGAAGGAATTAAGTTTTACTACCACCCCATCGGTCATATAAGGTAAGTTTAAGCGTTCTGTATCCCAATGCTGATAATATTGAGCAACTTCATCTAAGGAATGACAAAGTTGTTTGTTGGGGTTTACTTTAAAGCCTAGTTTTCCTAATAATTCCAAAGCTTCCCATTGATTATTTGCAAAACTCCCATCGTCCATACCAGGAATTTGCAAAGTATAAGCAAAGAAATCTAAGCGTCTTTTATCTACCTTCCGGGAATCCAACTGTCTGAGAGTACCAGCAGCAGCATTCCGGGGATTAGCAAATTGACTTTCATTCTGATATAATCTTTCCTGATTAATTTTTTCAAATACATCCAAAGGTAAAAACGCTTCACCCCGTACTTCTATTTGTTGTAAAGAATCGCGATTTTGTATTTCAATATCATCCAAATTTAATCTTAAAGGAATCGAACGAATTGTCCGCACGTTTTGCGTAATATCTTCCCCACTCACCCCATCACCGCGAGTTACTCCCCTAATTAAAACACCGTTTTCGTAAGTTAACGCTAAAGCATTGCCATCAATTTTTAATTCACATACATAATCAACTTGTTCCTGGTGGGGTGCGTTTCTTCTCCATCTTTCATCCCAAGTTTTTAATTCTTCTACATTAAAAGCATTTTCTAAACTGTACAGTGGAATGTTATGACGTACTGAAGTAAATGCAGTTGCAGGTTTTTCCCCTACTCGTTGCGTCGGGCTATCGGGGGTGATTAATTGGGGGTATTGGGTTTCTAAATCCTGCAATTCACGGTACAATTTATCATAAATCGCGTCTTCCATGATGGGAGCATCAAGGACGTAGTAAGCGTAACTTGCTTGGATTAAAAGTTTTCGTAGTTCTTCGATTCGTTGTTGAGTTTCTGGTTGGATGGATTGCACTAATTATGCCTCCTTTAAAAGTTTGGGAATAGAGGTTTAATATAAAAGGTATTTAGTGCATTTGTACTAAAATTGTTAGTGGTTGTCAAGATTTGTTTTTAACGCAGAGGGACGCTGAGGGAAGCGCAGAGGAGTGATGAGAGGAGAACGAATAATCTCAATCCACTCGACAACGCCCTTCATCATCACACCCAAGTCTTTCCTGACGCTGTTTAATTACGGTTTCTAAGCTAGGTCTCCCGGTGAGTTTTAACCGCAAATCTGCCCAAATACCGTAGATAAAGTTAGCTAATCCACCCAAAATCGGTAACTTGGTAATTGCATAAACCCAACCCATTCCCAAGGCTTCGTAAACTCGACGGAACACTTCGACGTTTTTAATTACCGTACCGTCGGGTAATATTCCGTGAATTCTTCCCATTGCTGTTTCAAAGTCAATTCCAGCGTTTTCTTCGGGATTATAATCATCCGCTGCAATATCTACAAATACAACTTTACCTCTGCCCGCATCACGTTTTTGTAAAAAGTTAACTTCGCGCAAACATAAGGGACATTCACCGTCGTAAAGTAGCTTGATTTCCCAAGTCGGTTGGCTAAGAGTTTGGTTGGAATTGTTTACGGTGCTGCTTGGTGAAGACATAAGAATTTAAGTTGGTTTAGGTAAGTTGCCTATATGAATGATATTTAGACATCTGGTGGAAATTAATTATGCGTCATCCAGAAACCTTGTAGAGACGTGAAATTTCGCGTCTCTACATTCTTTTTCGGAGATGTCTTTTATATTGTCTCAAATTATAAAGAACGGTACAACTTGATATTGATATTAAAAAAGAAGGCGATCGCCGTCTTGAGTAGTACGTATAAATTGAAACTTCAACTTCTATCAATTCCGGATAATTAATGATTATTCCCTGCTTCCTATTCCCTACTTCCTTTCTATGATTACCTTCGATAAAAACTTATAAGTAAAACGTTACAAACTCTAGTAAAATACCATTATCCATAAAATAAGTATTTATTCTCATTGACATCATGGCGGAACATTTTCCTTGGCTGACCGCAATAGTTTTATTTCCACTCTTCGCTTCCTTTCTCATCCCCATATTGCCAGATAAAGATGGTAAATTCATCCGCTGGTATGCCGTTGGTGTGGGTATGGCAGACTTTTTCTTGATGTGTTTTACCTTTTGGCGGCATTACGATACAAGCAATGCAAGTTTTCAACTAGCGGAAAGTTATGCTTGGGTGCCTCAGTTGGGTTTTAACTGGGCTGTTTCCGTCGATGGTTTGTCTGTTCCTTTGGTACTTTTGGCGGGGTTTGTCACGACGCTGGCGATGTTTTCGGCTTGGCAGGTTGACCGCAGACCGCGTTTATTTTATTTTCTCATGTTGGTGCTGTATTCGGCACAGGTGGGGGTATTTGTTGCCCAAGATTTAATGCTGTTCTTTATTATGTGGGAAGTAGAACTGGTTCCGGTATATTTACTAGTGAATATTTGGGGCGGCAAAAAACGACGTTATGCAGCAACCAAGTTTATACTTTATACCGCAGCCGCTTCTATATTTATTTTAGTCGCCGCGATCGCAATGGCGCTTTATGGCGGCGAAAATGTAACTTTTGATATCGCGACTTTGGCAAAAAAGAATTATTCCCTTGGTTTAGAACTGTTACTGTATGCGGGATTATTGATTGCATTTGGTGTCAAATTAGCTATTTTCCCCTTACATACTTGGCTACCGGATGCTCACGGTGAAGCTTCTGCTCCCGTATCAATGATTTTAGCGGGTGTATTGCTGAAAATGGGGGGATACGGATTAATTCGTCTGAATTTAGAAATTCTTTCCGACGCACATATTTATTTTGCACCAGCTTTAGCAACTCTTGGGGTAATTAACATTATTTACGGTGCTTTAAATTCCTTTGCTCAAACTCATATGAAGCGACGTTTGGCTTACTCCTCAGTTTCTCACATGGGATTTGTGCTACTGGGTATCGCTTCCTTCACAGATTTGGGAATCAATGGTGCAATGTTGCAGATGATTTCCCATGGTTTAATTGCATCGGTATTATTCTTTTTAGCTGGTGTAACTTACGACCGCACCCATACAATGAAAATGGATGAAATGGGCGGTATCGGGCAAGTAATGCCGAAAGTTTTCGCTTTATGTACGATAGCTGCAATGGCTTCCTTAGCACTTCCGGGAATGAGCGGATTTATCAGCGAACTTTCGGTATTAGTCGGTGTCAGCACAAGCGATATTTACAGTTCAACTTTCTGTACGGTAACGGTTTTTCTGGCTTCAGTGGGAATTATTCTCACACCAATTTATCTACTTGACTTATTGAAACAGGTATTTTACGGCGAAGGTAAAGTTGTTTGCGATATTGGTAATGCAAAATTTGAAAACTTGGAAGCAGAGGGTACGGCTTGTTTTGGTACCGATTGTGCTTTACCTGATGAATCAATTTACAGAGATGCTAGCCCCCGTGAGGTGTTTATTGCAGCTTGTTTCCTAGTGGTAATTATCGGTATTGGGTTTTATCCCAAAGCTGCAATGCAGATGTATGACGTGAAAACAGTAGCGGTGAATGCTCAAGTGCGTCAATCCTATACTCAAATTTCCCAAACTAATCCCGGTATTTACGCGAAAGGATTTTTGACACCGGATATTGCTTCTTCGGAAGTTGTGCCAGTTTTAGGAGCTTTGAAGTAAAGATAAAATTAAATAAGTAGGTTGGCTCAAACAAACATAATTATGTAAGGAAACGTTAAATAATTGAAACCCTTGCGATTGCTTCACTTCGCTCCGCTCGTTCGCAATGACATAGTTATAAATTTTCCCATCCATCTACTTAATTAATAATGTAGAGACGTTGCACTGCAACGTCTTTATTTTTTTATATTATTGAGAATTTAGATTTGATCAGTATCTATTTTTTTGTGATTATATATTTTAATGAGAAAAACATAAAAATAAATTAACAAGATGAATACAATAAAAATAGAATAGGAGGTATTCCTAAAACAAAGGCATATAGCCAATAATTTAAACAAATTAACTTGATTCTGAGATAGAATTCAGTAAATGCACTTGTATTGAAGTCTTTTCTGTTTTGCAACATGAACAAAGTATAATCTTCAAGTTCATGGTTCTCAGGGCATTCTTTAATTAGATTTTCGTAACTAGCTGATATATTACCTATCTCTTGAATAAAATCGGCTTCTTGCGATTTACTGACTATTAAATACTCAAGCTCTCTATTTAAACTTGATAGCTCTACTGCATTGCTATGAAGCTTTTCCGCTTTAATTTGATAATTTTTGGCACCTTCTAAAAGGCTGATAACGAGTGTAAAAACAGATAAAATTACAGAAATTGCATTGTAAATATCATTTACCCTTTGACATTGTGGATTATTTACAATATTTTGTATAAACGGAATTGCGATACCATATACAGATAATATTGAAATACTACTCAGTGAAAATTGGTATTTATTATTGAGTCTACGTGCTGCATTGAAGCGAGAACCTTTGGTTATCCAAATTCTTTTTCTTAATGATGTAACAAAAGCATCAAAATCACTGTTAACATTCATTCATCCAAACATTCGTTAATTTTGCGGGATATAAATTAAAATTAAAGGGCGAGTCGTCTATGGAAGTAAACAATGATAACCGCTCCTAACAATACTAAATAATAGTTTTAGGAGGTCAAAGTCCCAAGGGGAGTTTGATTACATTCACCCCTGAAGAACATCCAGGAGGTTCTGCAATAGCAAAATTGCAGAAGACGACTCGCTTGTAATTATTGTAACATTAATTATTAATATAAAAAAGCATCATCTTTATCTAACTCTGACAAATTTCTCTGCTTATGGTTTTCGTACAATTCTTTAATTTCTTCATCTGAATAAACCTTATCAGATTCAAGCTTACCTCTTCGTTTAAGGAATTTAGTTTTATCTTTTATAGTTATATAGTTATTGTAATTGTGTATATAGCCACCTTGAGGATCATATATAGCTTCGTAAAACGCTCTGGAAATTTTCTTTAAGTTAGAAGGAGGAACTTTATCAAAATCATCTAATCTGTTAAATAGCTTATTAACTATATTGTCAATTTTGTATAAAATAGGCTTATCATTGATTGCATTAAAATAAAATATCCAACCATATTTTCTTTTTTCATTTATAGCTCCGGTAATTTTTTCATTTAGTTCTTCAATAAAAATTTCTTTTAACTTTTCTACTAGCTGATTGCGCTTTAATCCCTTGTTGAGCTTTTTGAGTATTGATAATTTTTTTTCTCTATTATGAATATAGTTACTAAATTTGGCTGCGATAGAATGAATATACTTTTCTATAGTAGATGTTCTAACAGTTATTTTAGGTAACTCAAAACGATATCCGAGGTATTCAAAGTCTTTATTTCCAGATGTTTGATAAGATTTCTCTTCATTAATTGTAAGATTCAAAGATTTTATTTTATTTCTAAATATTTTCTCAATCTCATCTATATCTTCCTTATTTGTAAAGATGAGTATATCATCTACATATCTAGAGTATACATTTACGCCATCAACCTTCTCCATTTCGTTATCTAATTCATATAGATATATGGAAGCTAGTATATTTGATATAGATAAACCTTGAGGTATTCCTTTATTGTTAAGATACTTATTAATATCTTCGCGATGGTAATTTTGAGGAACAGTTGGCATTTCTATCGCTCGTTTAATTAGTGTTAAAATTCGACGAGACTTTATTTTACTTTTAAGTATTTTGAATAATATGTTTCTATCTATTGAATCGTAAAAAGTTTTTATATCTGCACGAAATATACTTACTTCATCAGGTGTTTTTTCACTAATAAACTTATTAATATCATGTATATAAGTATTAGCTAATCTACGTGGTTTACATTGTGGAAATATATCAAATAACATTTCTTTCAATGCGTGTAAGACTATTCTATCTCGTATAGTTGGAATAGATAGAACTCTTGGTAATTTGTCTCTTCCTTTTGTAGAGAGTAGTTCAAGATACGGTGAAAACTTATATGTTCCATTCAAACATTTTTTCTTAATCACCCTTATTTGAGGAACTGCTTGTCTACTAAATTGTCTACCACTAATTCTATCAAGACCTTTAGTTTTAGTTGATTGAAACTTTTGATTATGTATTTCTTTTAACGATTGGATTTGGAAATGTTTTTTAAATAACGTATATGGAGTCTTATAAGTACCATCAATATGGTTAATATCAAAAAGCATAGAATACGGCTAAAAAATTAGATTATTACAACTTCATATTTAGAGTACAAAAGCTACTTTGCTGATTCCGGAAATATACAAGTAAAAATATTGACATTCACAAAAAACAGTTTTACTACCCAAAATTATGCTCATATTCTCACTCCTCCAACCGAATAATATTAGATTCGGGAACGAGTTGCTCTACATAATCCGAGTAAGTTGTAATCATGAACTGATTATTTTTACCCAGTTTAAATAATGCTGGTAAAATGTATTACTGCATCGGTGGATGTAGATGCAATTCTAATTCGTCAATTAAAATAACATTATGAATAAGTACTCACGCAAAATTAATTGTATATTGCCATTACGAGTGGAGCGTTAGCGAAACGAAGTAATTGCAAGGGTTTGGGATTGCTTCACTTCGTTCGCAATGACACAAATAATTTTGCATATCCACTTATTCCAACTAGCAAAGTCTACTAAAATTGGAAATATTGCTCGCTCTCCCATGACATCTCAGAAATTTCATATTGATGTTTAACGTCGTATAAATAGAACCACGGTTCTTTTAAAATGGCTCTTCCATACTTATGCTAGCGTTCATAATCTGAGAAAGGGAATAAGGAACACTAAAAAACCTTTTAACTTGTATATTGAAATTTCCTGAAAGTTTTGTAGTACAGGCATCTTGCCCGCTAGACAAATACAAGTTAAATGCGCGACAGCTTATATCTTTATATCATAGGCAATATAAACACAGGTGACGTTGCAGGGGTTATGACTCGTGTTTGGTAAGTTGAGTATATTTATATTAGCAAAAATAGTTATAAAAGGTTTTTTGGTAAGTTAAAGCGATACCAAAACCCAATCTATCAACTATATAGTAATTAACCGCCCAAGAACAACGATCGCAATTTATAATTTGATTCGCAATTGCAAAAGACCTGTAAAATTGGAAAGCGATGAAAAAACCTGTTTACTCAATATTAGAACAAAAATATCGTCGCATCCAAAAAGAATTAATGATTGGAACACTCGCTCTTTGCGGGGTGTTGCTGACGGGAACTTTATGGTACAGATTTGTCGAAAAGTGGACGTGGGAAGACGCTACTTATATGACGGTGATTACCTTGTCAACCGTTGGTTATGGGGAAACTCAAACTTTAGGAAGCCGGGGAAGAATATTTACTATTGCCCTAATTTTAATGGGTGTAATTACTATTGCTTATATTGTTAATCGATTTACAGAAGCTGTAATTCAAGGATATTTTCAAGAAGGAATTCGACTTAGACAACAGCGGCGAACAATGGAATCTTTATCTAAACATTATATTATTTGCGGATTTAGTCGTACAGGTCGGCAAATCGCCCAAGAATTTGAGGCAGAAGGTGTACCTTTTGTAATTCTTGATTTAGGATTAGAAACTGTCAGAAAAGCTCAAGAAGAAGGTTATACCATATATCAAGGTGATGCAACTTCAGATGAAGCTTTGGTACTTGTAGGAATAGAAAGAGCTATTTGTATTGTCGCTGCATTACCATCAGATGCAGAAAATTTGTATATAGTACTTTCAGCAAAAGCACTGAATCCACACATCAGGGCGATCGCCCGCGCCAGTACAGAAGAAGCGTTACAAAAATTACAAAGAGCCGGTGCAGACGCAGTAGTTTCACCTTACATCACTGGTGGTAGAAGAATGGCTGCTGCTGCTTTAAGACCACAAGTAATGGATTTTGTTGACGGTATTATATCAGGAAGAGGCCGGGAATTGTATATGGAAGAAGTTTTAATTGACCGTAATTCTTGTCCCTTTGTTGGTCAAAGTTTAGGACAAGCAAGATTGCGAGCGCAAACTGGAGCATTAGTTCTGGCTATTCGTCGTGCAAATGGCGAGTTAATTGGCGGTCCGACAGCTGATACTATTTTAATGTCAGGAGATGTCATGATAAGTATGGGAACAGCCGAACAATTACGCGCTCTTAACAAAATACTTGGGCCAATAGACACTAAACCATTACGCAAGCCGAAGAAGAGTTAATCAATTCTGGATTTTGGATTTTAGATTTTAGATTAAAAGAGTTAAAACTACCAGAGTTACGAATTTAAAAGTACTTGATAATTGTTCACTGTTCACTGATTATTGACTTGTTCCCAACCATGTAAGGTAGCGATGGTTTGGATTGTGGGGATGATGATGATTTGTGGTGCTGCTGAGATTAAAATACTGGGATAAACTGCCGCACCCCATTTAGGATGAATTAATACACGGCATTGATTGCAAATTATGGGATATTTAAGTAGAGCTTTGACGACTGCTGTGTCATCGTGGGGAATTTGTCCGGGATGAGATAGCAATGGATAGCCGGTACGAGGATCTATTAAGTCTGTAAGATGGTTTTGATCTCGTAAGTCAAATGCAACATCACAAGCAAATCTCATGAATCTTGCTCGCAAACGTTGCTTTTCCGTTTCTATTTGGGGTGAACTTTCTATAAGTGCAAACCGAGATTGTTGTAAAACAATTACCACAGACATTTCCGACTTGTTCTTCCAATCCGGTAATATACGTTCGCAATTATTAAAAATATACCGGCTGGGGGGGTGAATTGAAATTTGAATCTCTTCTCCCCTTTGACTAACCAAGTCGATTTTATAGTCTTGTTTAGAAGAAAAAATGTTTGGATAGTTCACTAATTAAATAGGTTTTTCCAATTTTTTATCCTTTGTTATAGATAGTAACTATAATTTAGGATAAATATCATCAATTATTAATTATCAATTATCGCAGAACATTTATCAACGAATATTGAAAAAATTATAATTGTTCATTTAGCTTTCTACTATTTCCTTTTCCCTATTCCATGTTCCCTATTATTAATTCAGTTTTAAAGAATTAACTGGAACTTCATCCCAAGAATTGACTGTTCTGATTCGAGCTATCCAACCGGCTGCTAACTGTTTTTCGCTTAAATTATTCTTGAAAGATTCATGACAATCTTGTGCTTGAGATTCGTTACAGCAAGCAATACAAGCATGAATTAATCCAGAGGGATCTATTTGCTCGTTTACCCAAATAGTCATTTTTTTATTTCCTTCCTTATAAAGGTTAAAGGTCAAAGGTTAAAGGTTAAAGGTTTGTAAGAAACAACTAATAACTGTCTACTGTCAACTGTCCACTGTCAACTGTCCACTGTCAACTGTTTCCTCCTTCATAATGACGACGGTAAAGTAGTTCTAATTGTCCACCATATTCTTGAATTAATGCAATTTGTCGCTGATATAATGCCCGGAATGTGTTGGCGAATAATAATGTAAAAATAGCAACTATTAATCCTGCTGCTGTGGAAACTAATGCTTCGCTGATTCCACCTGTGACGTTGGTTGTTTCGCTTCCTCCAACATTACCAAGGTTGAGTGAAGCGAAAGAAGTAATTAATCCTAAAACTGTTCCTAAAAGTCCGAGTAAGGGTGAAAGAGAAATAACTGTATCGAAAATGTTTTGAAAACGTTTGAGCAAAGGTATCTCGGCTTGTGCTTCACTTTCTAAAGCAAGACGAAATTCTTCTGGGTTTGCTTGTTCTAATTCTAAAGCTGCTAAAAATATCCGAGCAATGGGTAAATCGGTATTTTGCTTGAGTTTTTCCAAAGCACCAACAACATTATCTCGACGATAAAGTTTGAGTACTTGCTCAACTATACGACTTTGACGGCTGTTGATTTTTGTCCAAAAGCGAATCCGTTCGATAATTAATGCTACCACCAACATCGAAAAAAACAGCAGCGGTATCATTACTACCCCACCCGCTGTAAACAAATTTGTAAGTTCCATAGGCGAATCGTAATTAGTCTTAATGCTCCTCAACAAAGCAAACTTAGACTAACAGAGTACTTTTTACAATAGTTTATGCGACACAATTTAAGAAAATTTTGCGAAAATACTAGAAAATATCTGCGGGGTTGGCTGATTGTAATTTTTTAATCGCGGTTGTACCGGAAATCAAACACATGATTACTGTTAACACAAATACTGCAATACTTCTTTGAGGAGTCATAAAAATAGGTAACATAGTAGATTCTGATGCTAGTTGATAAATTCCTAAAGTCATTGTAAATCCTGGAATGTAGCCTAATATAGCTAAAATTAATGACTCTTGTAATAGCACTCCTACTAAATAGCGATCGCGATATCCCATTGCTTTGAGGGTAGCGTATTGCGGTAGATGGTTGGCAACATCGGAATACATAATTTGATACACAACCATAATCCCGACAATAAAGGAAACAATTACACCTAAACCAAATATAAAACCGATGGGTGTAGATTTTTGCCAATAAGTTTTTTCTGCGGTTTCAAAATCAGAAGCTGTGAAAATCATCACGTCATCTGGTAAACCAGTTTCTAAGTTTTCGCTAACTTGCTTGATATCGGCATTACTTTTAAGTTTAATTAAACCAACTTGAATTTGAGTAATAGGAGTATAGGGAAATAAACTTAAAAATGTTGTATCGCTGGTAATTACATTCCCATATGCTGCAAATGATGCACCCAAACTAAATAAACCACCAACTCGTATTTTGATACCATTAAGTTCAGTTTCAACTCTGGATTGTTGTTCAAATAAACTGGCTATCGGACCAAAAGCCGGTAATGATGCTTGATCAAATAATACCGTATCGGGTTTTTGTAATTCAGAAATATTTTGATTAATTTGGGGAAATTTAAATGCTGTTGTACGTGGATCGGTACCTAATACTAAAATAGTTTGCGTGCGATGGGTTTGCGGATTTTTCCAGCTTCCTAAACCGATGTACAGGGGACTAACGGACTCAACTCCTTCAAATCCTAATACTTGATGCAACCGTCTTCGAGAAAAGTTTTTGACTGAATATACTGATTCAAAATGGCGATTAACTACCACTAAATCGGCATTTAAGCTTCTGTGTGGTGCTGTTGAACTGTTAAATAGTGAAGCTTCAAAACCCATTTGGGCAAAGATAAGAATATTTGCAAAAGCAATACCAGCCATAGCAATTGCCAGACGAGTTTTATCTTTCATCAACTGTCTTAAGGCTATAGGGGTTTTGCAGAAAAAATGGCGAAGCATCTATCGCTGTCTCCTTGTGAAGCCGATTGCTATTACAATTTAATTTTTATAGATGTTTCATATCCACTACATCTAAAACCCCATCATATTTTGTTTAATCTTGAAAAACAGTTACTAGGAAGGTTTTTTGATTTTTAGTTTTTGAATTTTTCATTTTCGTGGTTTCAAATCAAATAATATACATTTATTGGAGATAATACCCATTTTTTACTCAATTTTGCCAGAAATTATCCCGCCGGGAACACTGTAAAATGTTTTACTATATAAGATATTTGCTTGTTCAAATATACTTAGGATATTGAGGATATTTTTTCGTAGCCTAATCTACCATTCGTAGCTTTTGGTGAGTTCCTATAAAGTGTTTACCGATTTCCAATTTTTCATTCATCATTAACTTGTACGGCTCAAGCCTAAATAGTTATGACCCAAATATTTAAATTTCAGAACAAAATACCTATCACAATCATTACAGGATTTCTTGGAAGTGGTAAAACTACTTTATTAAATCATATTTTAACTAACCGTGATAATTTGAAAATAGCTGTTTTAGTCAATGAATTTGGGGAAATTAACATTGATAGTCAACTTTTAGTATCTATTGATCGAGATATGATGCTATTGAGTAATGGCTGTATATGTTGTACTATTAATGCCGGTTTAATTGATGCAGTTAATCAAGTTTTAGAACGTAAAAATATTGATTATATAGTTATCGAAACTACAGGTTTAGCCGAACCAGTACCTTTAATGATGACTTTTACCAGTAGTTATTTAAGAGATATGACTCGTTTAGATTCGATTTTGACAGTTGTTGATGCAGCAAACTTCAACCCGGAAAAATTTGAGAGTAAAATTGCTTTAGAACAAGTTATATATGGGGATATTATTATCCTCAATAAAATAGATTTAGTATCAGAAACAAAAATTCGACAAATTGAAGAATTTATCAATTCAGTTAAACTCCAGGCAAAAATTATACGTTCTGAATACGGCAAAGTATCTTTACCTTTAATTCTAGATGTGGGTACTTGTCATTTTAAAATGCTTTTTTCTTCATCTTTACAATATAATATTGATTCATCTGCGATTAATAAATTGGAATCAGAAAATTTTATGTCAGTTACTTTCCAAAGCAATCGACCTTTAATTATTGAGAAATTTAGTAATTTTTTGGACGAACAATTACCAAAAACAGTATTTCGAGGAAAAGGAATTATTTGGTATCAAGGAAGTAAACTACGGCATATTTTTCAACTTAGTGGTAAACGCTGTAATTTTCAAAGCGATGAATGGTCAACTCTTCCCTGCAATCAACTGGTTTTTATTGGACAAAATTTAGATGCTATAAAAATAAAAAGTCAATTAGAAGAATGTCTTGCTGTTGTCTAAATTCAACTTGTTTTTCATTAATATCTTATTACCTAACTAGATTATTTTTCTGTTTCGCTTTCACCTTGTTCTGTAATATCGACAAGATGATTTAAATCATCAGCATTAATCTGATAAGCTGCACCAAAGTCCATGACAAAAAGTCCTTCATAAGGAGTAAATTTAAAAATATCAAAATCTGGTAAATTACGAAAAATATAAATAATATTTCCAAATCTTTGATCGAATTGATTAGCTATATGCTCCCATTGTGGATTATTCTTCTCTACAACAGTTCCATGACAGGAATATGTCACACGTTTACGAGCAAAAATTTGTTTACTTTTAGCTTCATCTTCAATTAACATCACACTCGCTTTACCATTTGCTTGAAGATTGGAAGTGTGAACCGAAAGTTTACTCACGAATATATAAATATTTTTGGCTTCATCTATCACAAATGGTGCATAACTGACGTTCGGAATCCCTTCATTACTAACTGTTCCTAAAACTACAGTCCTCATATTACTCATGAGTAAAGCGTATGCAGCTTTTGCTCTTCCGATATTTTTTTCCAATGTATAATACCTCACTTGTAAATCTTCTTGACTCTGTGACTTTATTTCCTGAAACTCAGAATCTGCAATCAATTCCTGATTTATTGCAAATTATTATAAAGAAGTATACAGATTTTAAATGTATTGCATCAGACCACTCTGTATAAATAAACTATCTATTTACCTAAAGTTATTGAAAAATATTATCAAATATTAAAAAAAAAGTTATAATCATAGCTAATAGTAATTGAGAGTTAATTGCATTTTATTTATCAAATTATTTTTCGAGCAATATGATTAAACGTTGGTTTTAAGCTGCGAGTCATTAGGAGTAAAGTAGATGAACGAAGCACTTTCAATGAATAATGAGTTAGGGACAACAGTATTACCGGCTGAGGAGCAACAAAATAAAGTTGATTACCGGGGCTGGTTAAAACCGACTTTTTCTCCAGAGCATGGTGTGCTAATTGTTTTATTTGGTTCTTTTCTGACAGGAGCAGCTTTAGCCCAGGCTTGGAATTATTGCACAAATGTAGCATTAATTTGTGCTTTTTTTGCATTACAAACAGAACATCCCCTAATCGTGCAGTTAAAGCAACGCAGTACCTGGAAACCGAGATATCTAATTTGGGCTGGAATCTATGGAATAATTGCTGTTTCCCTGGCTGTTTGGTTATGGATTCAGTCTCCGATTTTAGTATGGATTTATGCCATAGTACTTTGTGGGTTGATCATTGATGTCGTCGCAGTTTTTAGACGTAAGCATAAATCGATTCTCAGTAAGCAACCCCGCTCTTTCATAGACGGGGCTTCAGCAAATAAGTTGAAGCCGTGCTTACCAGTCTCAGTCTTAACTGACTACGTTTTTTGAGTCACGATACCGGAGAATGCGTACGCCCCCGGCGTTGCCGAAGGCTAGCTAGTTTTCCGCTCTATCATTTGCAATTAAACAGTTTTAAGGTCACTGAAACAGTGTTGCAAGTCTAAAAAGCTCTTAAAACATTGACGAAGCTAACATTACCGTTGAGGCACTAATCATGCAACAAAATTATGTATTTTTGATTGACACAAACAAACAGCAATTAAATCCAGTAACACCAAAACAAGCACGTCGATTATTAGAAAAAGACAAGGCAGCAGTATACAGAATGTACCCATTTACATTAATACTGAAAACTGCAATTGATAACCCTGCCATTAGACCCTTAACTTTGAAGCTTGACCCAGGTTCAAAATTTACAGGTATTGCATTACTTGACGGTGAAAATGTTGTTTGGTGTGCAGAATTAGAGCATCGAGGTTATCAAATAAAAGAAGCTTTATTGTCACGCAGGCAATTGAGACGTAGCCGAAGAAACAGAAAAACTCGATATAGGAAACCCAGATTTGACAATCGTAAGCCTAGTGATAACTGGCTTCCACCTAGTTTAGAACACCGTATTTTAACAACTGAAACCTGGGTAAAACGTTTAATTTGTTATGCGCCAATATCCGAGCTATGGATTGAGAAAGTTAAATTTGATATGCAACAAATGCAGAATCCAGAAATATCTGGTGTTGAATATCAGCAGGGGGAATTGCAAGGTTATCAAGTACGTGAATATCTCCTAGAAAAATGGGGTAGAGAATGTACTTATTGCGGTAAAAAAGATGTTCAATTGCAAATAGAACATATCCATCCTAAATCAAAAGGAGGTAGCAATAGAGTTAGTAATCTTTGTTTAGCCTGCGAAAAATGTAATCAAGAAAAAGGTAATAAACCTGTGGAAGATTTCCTTAAAAAGAATCCGGGCTTACTCAAAAAGATTAAATCTAAAGCTAAAAAACCCCTTTTAGATGCAGCAGCAGTCAATTCAACTCGAAATAAATTGGTAAAAATTTTATCGAACTTATTAGCTACTAAAACTTCGACAGGAGCGCAAACTAAATATAACCGAACTAAATTAAAGCTTGAAAAACAACATTGGATTGATGCAGCCTGTGTTGGTGATGTTGACAATATAAAACTACTCACTAACCAACCATTAAAAATTAAATGTAATGGTCATGGGACTCGTCAAATGTGTAGGACTGATAAGTACGGTTTTGCTTCAAGATATGTGCCAAGAATTAAATTTGTTAAGGGTTTTCAAACAGGAGACATCGTAAAAGCTATTGTCACATCTGGTAAAAAAATCGGAGAATACACCGGCAGAATTGCAACTAGAAGTACTGGTAGCTTTAATATTTCGACCAGTGAAAAACTAATACAGGGTATATCTTACAAGTACTGCAAAATTATTCACAAAAAAGATGGTTATTCCTATGCATTTTGACATTTTCTCACGGCAGTTGAAACTGCTCGTGTCGTGTTTCCTCCGTGACCTAAAGGTACACGGTTTCCACACTCCCGGAGGTTTTTAGATGAATTAATTATTTTTGCAGCTATCTGTTTATCGACTCCTCTAGCTTATGCAGCAACAACCGGGAATCTTTCTCTAGAAGCTCTCGCTATGTGGATACTGAATACATTATTTTTTGGTAGTGCTATTTTCACGATTAAACTACGACGCAAGAAAACTAGTTCCCTGAAACCAGGTATAATTTATCATTCTATTGCCAGCGCGATCGCCATCGGTTTTTTTGCTTTAGGCTGGTTAAAATTAGTTACCGCCTTAGCATTTGCGATCGTTCTAATTAAATTTGCTGTAGTGATTGTTTTTCGCAAATGGTATACCCAAGCCAAGTTTCATTCTGTAGCTCTACTTGAGACTCGTTTTGCTCTGTTTTATATTGCAGTAGCTGCTATCAGCGTACTTCCGGCGCATTTACCAAAATAGACATCTGGTGGAAATTAATTATGCGTCATCCAGAAACCTTGTAGAGAGGCGATACTATCAGCATATTCAATTTCCGCAGATGCCTAAGGTACTGCCTATTGCTTCTATATACCTACAAACTTAATAATTCAATTATTAATAAGGGTTTACATTCAAATGTACTTACTATACATTACAGAATATTTGATAAATGTTATCGTTAAGTAGAGCTATTAAGTAAAGCTACAGAGAAATTATATAGAGTTAATTGCTCTTTATTGAAAAAGCATTTAACTTTTTATCAAGTAGAGCAAATTACGATTGTAGTTAAATTAACTTTGATTGATAATTATGTAGGGCTGATAGTGGGGTTTTTTACGTTTAAATGTATCGCTTAGTACATTTTTGTAATACGTGATATCTTGATGACTTAACTGGAAACAGCGAATTGTTTTACTGGAGAAAAAGATTGGAAATGGGACAAAAATTTGTATTAACCGGATTGATTGCTTCTTTAGTCATCAGCGCGGGGTGTGAAGCACTGAATAATGATCCTAAGACTCTGGTTGTATATTCCGGTAGAAATGAAAAGCTAATTTCCCCTTTAATTGAACAAGCCAAAAAAGATTTAAACCTGGAAATTGACGTGCGTTATGGTGACACTTCTGAACTCGCGATCGCGCTGGTGGAGGAAGGAGAAAATAGTAAAGCTGATGTGTTTTTTGCACAAGATGCGGGTGCTTTGGGTAGTTTGGAGCAGAACCAAAAAACCTTAGAAATTCCTTCAGAAGTACTCAAGGGAGTAGATTCTCGTTTTAATTCACCTACGGGTAATTGGGTAGGAGTTTCCGGACGCGCTCGTGTAGTAGACTACAATACCAATTTAGTCAAAGAGAACGAATTACCAAAAACAGTTTGGGAATTGACTCAGCCAAAATGGCGCGGTAAAGTTGCTTGGGCTCCTACAAATGGTTCATTTCAATCATTCATTACAGGAATGCGGGTAGTAGAAGGTGAAGAAAGGACATTGGAATGGCTTAAAGCAATGAAAGCCAACGATGTCAAAAAATACGGAAATAATACCGCAATAGTCGAGGCTTTAGGAAGGGGTGAAATTCATCTAGGATTAGTAAATCATTATTATCTACCCCGCTTCATTAAAGACAATGCTAAATTCCCAGTTGCTCATCATTTCACCAATGGGGATGTAGGTACAATGATTAACGTTGCAGGACTTGCAATTCTCAAAACTACCGACCAAAAAGAAGATGCTCAAGCATTTGTCAAATATATGCTTAGTCCCGCAGCACAAAAATATTTTGCTTCGGAAACTAATGAGTATCCTTTGGTAGAAGGAATAGAAACATCAAGCGAATTAACACCTTTGAATAAGCTAAATCCTCCCAAAATTGACTTATCTAAATTATCAGGTTTAGAAGAAACCTTGAAGTTATTACAACAAGCTGGAGTCGTTTGATTTTCCATTAGGAGTTAGTTGATGGTTGATAGTGGTTAGTTGATAGTTGATGGTTGATAGTTGATGGTTGATGGTTGATGGTTGATAGTTGATAGTTGATGGTTGATGGTTGATGGTTGATAGTGGACAGTTGACAGTTGACAGTTAATAT
>NZ_JADEWL010000098.1 GCF_015207665.1 Plectonema cf. radiosum LEGE 06105 | reverse complement strand
ACCTAGCAAACGCTGTGATTCTTTAGGATTCTTTTCAATATAATCTAATAGACTAGTCATAAGATTCCGATAAAAACACCATTTTATATTATTTTATCAGAGTTTAATTATTTTTTGGAGATGTCTAGTGGAAATGCTGCTGCAATCGATCTGGGTGTAATATCACGGAGAGTTTCTATCCCTGTTGCACTAGCCTTAGCAGGAAGAGCAGCATTAGGACTATTAACTCCCCAACAACTAGCACTATTGGCAAGAGCAACAGTAGCTGCTGCACCTATATACAAGCTTGAAGCTGTTGTTAAATCTGCTTTCGTTAATGGTGGTTTACTCTTTGGCACACTTGTAGCTCTTGAAGGTATATCTAAAGCTTTACAAAATCTGCCTGACAATCCTAATCCACCAGCACCACCACTACCTCCTTTTACTCCACCAGCACCACCTCCACCACTACCTCCTTTCAATCCACCAGTACTACCCCCACAAATACCTCCTTTCAATTCACCAACACCACCCTCACAAATACTAGAAAATACAAGTTATAATCCCCCAAAAGATACTTATAAAGGTGGCTTAACTGGTTTTCCTGGTACTAAGCCAGCAAAGCCTAAAACTCCTGTAAGTGGCGGTGGGAAACTGCGTCCCCGATGGAAAGATCCAAAAGGTAATATATACGAATGGGATTATAAGAGTGGAAAGGTTGAAAAATACGATAAAAGAGGAAACCATCAAGGCGAATTTGATCCCGAGGAAGGAACACAAACAAAAAAACCAGACAGAACAAGAAAAATTGAGCCATAAACTACTGTTTTTATAGAGTGGGCTGGTGTTCTACTTATCCGGACTAAATTTGATTAGGCGATCGCATTTCTAGATAAGGGATGGAAGATGCGATCGCTGTCGAACTCAGTTTAATAAAAATGGCAGGCGATCACTTTTTCGTGATTGGGGAATTGATTGTTGAGAATGCGATCGCCATTGTATATTTTGTAGAGAATGAAAACGATCTAGATGATGAGTTCTATGCTTGAATTACCTTTCACATATTATTTTTGTAACAACTCGAAAAATGTTTCTTTATCAATGCCAATATCTTGAATCATTCCTATTAGAGTACCTTTTTTTAGGTCTTTTCCTGAATGAATCGGAACAACAACTCGACTCCCCTGGACATTCTTATAAATGGCATGACTACCCTTTTGACGATCGAGATAAAAACCTAATTCTTCAATTACTTTAACAAAATCTTTAGCTTTGACACTAGGAAAATTACTCATATTAAGATACTTAATGGCTTAACGATTAAATCTTCTTTAGGGATAGGTTGATGATCAGCCATTAAACTTTCAAGATATAACTCAATCGCTTCTGTAATGTTCTCAACAGCTTCTTCAAAAGTGTCGCCTTGAGAGTGACAGCCCTTGAGAATAGGACAAAAAGCGTGATAGCCACCGTCTTCCTCCTTTTCCAGAAGAACCGTATAGTTATAGGCTTGCTTACTGTTATTTTCCATATATTCCACCTGTTTTGAAAGAAACTATTTTTAGCTTAGACCTTTTCTGTGAAAATTTACTGTGACGCACTGAATATTGAATTTTATCAGTGATTTATGCGATCGCAAAGTTAACTTTTTCGTTCATATCCAAAGACAAGTCTTACGAATAGGCGTTTATTAGTTAGAAAGTAAGATGCGATCGCTTTCTACCTTAAGGTAGTTACAGCAGATTGCAGTTAAATCCACTACGTTGTTTTCATTATCCGTAAATGCGTAAAAATGCCCTCACCTTGTCGTATTATTATTTGAGGTGACTGAGGAGAGATAAAAAGGCGAAGCCAGCAAAATTAATATTTTTATCCCGAAGAAGTAAATTACCTACGTTATGCATGGTATTTTACAAAACTCAAAAAATGAATATTTAGTAAATTTTATTACTTAGAATTGTTATTTAATATCTACTATTATGAAAAAGTTAGTGATCCTGCAATTTGATGGTGATTTTTCGACGGGGTATAAGGTCACTTTAGAAGTTGGAGATGATGGGGAACGTCCCGATGTACGGATGCGGGGAGACTTACCGCCCGCGCTAGATGTGGTGCGATCAATCCAAGAATGGCGTAAGATTTATGTAAGTAAGTATGGACAATCTCGAATTAAGGTAAATGCGGTAAAAAATATCAATACTGTTGAGTATAAACAGCAATGTGATGAGTATTCCGAGCAGTTATTATCGCTTTTTAGTACATGGCTGGAATCGGAATCTTTTAATTCTATTAGTAATTATTTATCTGAGTTAAATACAAACCAAGAACAGGAATTACGCATAATTTTAAGTAGTGACAGTTTGGAATTACGGAAGCTCCCTTGGCATTTGTGGGATTTATGCTCAGGGGCTGAAGTTGCTTTGAGCGGACCGGATGCAGCGCGGGGAGTAAGAATATTACGGGAAAAAATTAGAATTTTAATTATTCTTGGTGATAGTACGGGTATAAATGTGAAAGCTGATGAAATGCTTTTACAAAAGTATTGCCGGGATGCTGAAATAGTGGCTCTTGTGGAACCTTCACGGGAGGAATTAAATCGCTATTTACAGGATGATATTGGTTGGGATATTTTGTTTTTCTCCGGGCATTCGCAAACCCATAATTTTACCGATGCAAACGAGGAGGTGGCTGTACAAGGGCGGATTTTTGTTAATAAAAAAGATAGTTTAACGATGGCGGAATTGCGGGATAGTTTACAAACAGCTATTCAACAAAGATTACAATTAGCTATTTTTAATTCATGCGATGGTTTGGGGATTGCTGCGGAATTGGAAAGTTTGCATATTCCCCAAGTAATTGTCATGCGCGAACCTGTTCCCGATTTTGTGGCTCAGGAGTTTTTAAAGTATTTTTTAGAAGCATTTACAAATGGTAGCTCTTTGTGTATTGCTGTTGGATATGCACGTAGACAATTAGCGATGCTAGAGGATGATTTTCCTTGTGCTAGTTGGTTGCCTGTAATTGTCCAAAATCAGTTGGAAATGCCGCCAACATGGCAAAGTTTGGGTGTGACTCGCAGTCCCTATCGGGGTTTGATGGCATTTCGGGAAGAAGATGCTGATAATTTCTTTGGACGGGAAGCGTTTGTTGAGCAGTTACTAATTGACGTTAATCGCAAACCTTTGGTAGCCGTAATTGGTGCATCCGGTAGTGGGAAATCTTCGGTGGTGTTTGCTGGGTTAATTCCTCAATTGGGTCGAGATGAAAATACCCAATGGCGGATTATTTCCTTTCGTCCAGGGAAAAATCCCTTTGAATCCTTAGCTGTGGCTTTGATGGGGAGTGGGGAAATCGGAGAAAATCAGCGTTATCAAGAATTGGAGTTGGAAGTTGAGTTAAAAAGTGATATGTCTGCATTGGCAAGAGTAATTGCAGATATGTTTGGGGATGGTTCCCGCGTTTTGCTGGTAGTTGACCAATTCGAGGAGATTTACACCCTTTGCCCAAATGTGGAGGAGCGTCAAATTTTTATCGATGGGTTGCTGAATGTTTGTGTGGGTGAACAGTTTTCTACTAGGGTGGTGATGACGTTGCGGGCGGATTTTTTAGGTAAGGCTATGTCCTATCAATCTTTGGGTAAGGCTTTGCAGCATTTTCCCCCGTCTTTGCTAGTACCGATGAGTCGCGCAGAATTAGAAAGGGCAATTATTCAACCTGCGGCAAGGTTTTCTGTGGAGTTGGAAGAGGGTTTGGTTGATAAGTTGATTGATGATGTGGGTGCAACGGAAGGTAGTTTACCGTTGCAGCAGTTTGCTTTGACGCAGTTGTGGGGGAAACAACATCCGGGATTGTTGACGCATCAGGCTTATACAGAAATTGGTGGGGTGACGCAGGCTTTAGCAAATCATGCAGATGTTGTTTATGCTGGGTTGAGTCAGGAGGAGCAAAAACGAGCGCAACGGGTGTTTATTCAGTTGGTGCAACCGGGGGAAGGTACGGAGGATACCCGGAGATTGGCGACTCGTGATGAGGTGGGGGATGATTGGGATTTGGTGACATTGTTGGCTAATGAGCGGTTGTTGGTGACGAACCGGAATGAGTTGGTTGAGGATACGGTGGAGGTTGTGCATGAGGCTTTGATTCGCAATTGGGGACGGTTGCGGGGGTGGATGGATGATAATCGGGAGTTTCGTGTTTGGCAAGAACGGTTGAAGGTGGCTTTGCAGCAATGGGTGGATAGTAATAAAGATGATGGGGGTTTGTTACGGGGGACGACTTTGGCTATGGCGGAGGATTGGTTGCAGAAGCGGGGAGAAGAAGTTATTAAACCGCAGCGATGGTTTATTGAGAAGGGTGTGGAGTTTCGGGAGCGGGAGAGGAAAGAAAAAGAACGTGAGTTGCAAGAAGCACTTATTAGAGAAATAGATGCCCAATTAAAAGCTGTGAGTTTATCAACAGAAGCAATTTTTAAATCTGGTTTTGAACTTGAGGCTTTGGTAGAAATTGTAAAAGCAGGCAAAATATTACAACAATCATTAGGGGTAAAGTCGGAAACAAGAATGCGAGTTTTATTCGCATTACAACAATTAGTTTATGGGGCAAGAGAATTTAACCGCTTGCAAAGCCATAGTATTGTTACAAGCATTACTTTTGCTCCTGATGGCAACATGGTCGCCTCTGCCAATCAAGATACAATCAAACTTTGGAGCATAGACGGTAGGCAACTACAAACCATAAAAAGTCAAGGTATTCAAATAACGAGCCTTTGTTTTAGCCCGGATGGTCGTATTATTGCCTCCGGCTGCGAAGATGGAAGAATAAAGTTTTGGAACTTAGATGGTAGGCAACTGCAAATCTTTCAGAGTCATATTTCTCCAGTTCGGAGTATCACTTTTAGTCCAGACGGTAATACTATCGCTTCTATTGGTAATGATGGGACAATCAAACTTTGGAACTTAGATGGTAGACTAATAAATACTCTCAACGGTCATAGCGCGTATCTTACGGGTATCAATTTTAGTCCATATGCCAAGATTATTGTCTCTGGTGACTGGGACGAGACAATAAAGTTGTGGAACTATGACGGTGAACTACTAAAAACCCTTAATGGTCATAATAGTAGGGTTACACAAGTTATTTTTAGTCCAGATGGTAGCATAATTGCTTCAGCTGATCGTGAGGGAAGAATCCGACTTTGGAACAAACGCGGTGGACGACGAAGAATCCTTAATAGCCATAATGCTTCCGTTACTAGCCTCAATTTTAGTCCAGATGGGAAGACTATTGCTTCTGGTGGTAAAGATGGAAAAATAAAACTTTGGAGCATTGACGGTAAAGAGCTTAAAGCTCTTGAAGGTCATGAAGCTCACATTACGGATATTTGTTTTAGTTCAGATGGCAACACAATTACTTCTGCTGATTTTCTAGGGACAGTAAAAATTTGGAGTTTTGAGGGTAAGCAATTGCTTACCATTAAAGGTCATACCTTTCCAGTCAGGAAAGTAAGTTTCAGTTGTAAAAGTAATTCTATTGCTTATGCTGATCCAGATGAAACAATCAAACTTTGGAGTTTCGGTAGCAGAGAACTACAAACATTTAAAGGTTATAGTAAATCTGTTAACAGTCTAAGTTTTAGTAAATACAATAATACCATTGCCTCTACTAGCGACGATGGAATAATAAGACTTTGGGACATTAATGGTAGAGAAATGCAAGCTTTTAAAGGTCGTAATAATAAAGCGATAAAATGCATTTGTTTTAACAAAGATGGTAATAGCATTGCTTCTGGTAGCTATGACGGAATAATCGTAATTTGGAGTTTAGATGGCAAAGTATTACAAAGCTTCAAAGGTCATGCTAAATCGGTTAAGAGTGTAAGTTTTAGCAAAGATGGCAAAAATATTGCATCTTCTGATTACGAGACAATAAAATTGTGGAGCATTGAAGGTAAAAAACTACGAACTATTCAAGTTGATGGTATCTTAATTAGAAGCCTTAGTTTTAGTCCGGATGTTAACACTATTGCATATGGTCAATTCAATGGGGTTATCAAAATTTGTAGCTTTAATAATAAAAAAGTACGAGACATAAAAGGTAATTGTGTTCATATTAACAGTATTTGTTTTAGTCAAGACGGCAACATTCTTGCTTCTGGTGGTGATGACGGAGTAATAACGCTTTGGAACATTAATGGCAGAAAAATACAAACTTTAGCTGGTCATCATAGTCCTGTGAAAAGTATCAGTTTTAGTCATGACAGTAACATTATTGCATCTGGTAGTGAAGATGGGACAATTAAATTGTGGAGTAAACATGGTGAAAAACTAGGAATTCTCAATGGTCATCGCACTTCTATTATGAGCATTATTTTTAGTACCGATGGTAAAATTCTTGCTTCCGCTAGTGCTGACGGCAAGATAATTATATGGAATTTTGACCCTGACGATTTACTAAAAAAAGGTTGCGACTGGCTATACAACTATCTAAAAAATAACCCTAATGTTAGTCTAAAAGATAAGCAATTGTGTAACGATATATTGATGCAATAATAAAGTGCGATCAATACAGTTTTTTGAGGTGCGATCGCATTACAGTACGGGTTGAATCAGAAGCGTGATCGCGTCATCTATTTGTAAGATAAAGATACTAAGAAGCAACTTTTTCTAAAAAACTGGTGAAAACATCCCTATCCATTAAACCATTTTCGTCTAATATCTTACGTACAGCAACTAAATGTATAGTTCTTACATTTGCTTGTTGCTCATAACCAGGTAAAACAACTAATGTACCTAGTGGAGAATATTCATAGACTTTATGCGAGCCAGTTGTTGATATTTCGACAAAACCGATATTAAATAGCAATTGTTCAAGTTCTGCAAACTTAATATCTCTAGTCATCATGACGAATTACCCCTCTCAGTTGCTTGAGTACACAACCCGTGCGATCGCTATGGCATAATATCATCAAGTTTAAGCTCTAAATTTGGAAATAAATAAGAATTAATAGCATCACCCAAGCGATATTGTTGCTGCTGATATACCCCATTAACTAATTGACAGACTGTAAAAGTAGGCTGTTTAGGATTTCCGATAAATTGCAGACCACCTAAACCACGAAAATCCACAATCCAATATTCTGGGATTCCCAAAAAAGCATATTCTTCCACTTTTCTCGCATAATCATCTTGCCAATTACTACTTACAACCTCGGCAACCAATTTAATCGTATTACCAATACAAATAATCGGCTCTTTTTGCCAAAGAGGTTCCTGGTTAAGTTTGATTTTATCTAAAACAATTACATCTGGACGTAATGCTGTCGCTTCTGCTGCGGGGGGTTTAATCAAACAAGTTTTGGGAATCAACCAGTTACAATTAGAACCAAGAATTTCAGCATAAATTCTGCCAGCAATGTTTCCTGAAACCTCTTCATGTGGACCAGTTGGTGACCTGTCGCGTAATTCTCCGTCAATAAGTTCGTAACGGGGATTATCCCCATATTCAGCGAGAAATTTCTCAAAAGTGAGAAGTTTGGGTGGGGTGTAGGTCATAGTTCATATTGTGGCATGAGATGGTTTTATTTTAGCGAAGTGATATTAATCTCTTCCATAATTTTATTTTTCAACTTCCAAACTCAGTAAACTGACGTATATATGGTTCATGAAATGCCAAAATAATATCTTGTTTGGGTACTCCCATTTCTACTAATTGATTAGCAATTCCCACTTCAGTACCATCATGTTGAATCCAAATTTTCCCATCTTTAATATCAAGATGTAAGATACAACCAAAATCCCGTTTATTTCCTCTCCAACCGACATAAAGTAATTGATAATGGTCTTGTTGTTCGTCAAAAATTGTTTGCACCTCATACTCTTCGTATTTTCGTGACATCGAAGCTCGCTTTTGTCGTTCGGAAAGAAGATGTCTAATATGTTGTCGATATTGTTCTACAGCCATTGACTAATAACCTCCGCTTCTACATCGTAAATCATCAATCGTAATTGATATTTTTCAACTGCCGATATAATAAATTTTCGTTGAAAAAAAGTTTCATAAACAGGCAATCTTACAGCTAAATAAAGTAAGCGTTCGGGTTCAACTTTTTCTAATGCATCTCGATAATTTAAAAATTGTCCCAAGGCAGTATGAAATTCGGAAACATTCGATGGACTAATAAAACTTTTAATTTCTACCGCTATTTTTCGTCCTTCTCTCTCTGCTCCTAAAAGTTCCTCTGCTGCTAAATCAATCTCAAAATCGACATCATCAACATTAATTTCATAAGGGTCATCTGTAATTTTCCAGCCTTCTTTTTCTAAGGCATTTCTAACAATATTATGAAATCTATCTTTTGCCATAGGAACTCACTATACTAAAAATTAGGCTAGTTAAAAGTAGATAAACCTTGCCTATTTTGAAAACTGTAGTTTGAAGTCAAGATTGTGAGATTGCTTCCTTGCGTCGCAATGACAAAACTCCACTTTTCGTTATGGACGAAGTTTAATACACAATATTCCCTCCAATTCCTATTTTAGCTTAGGGGTTCGTTTGGTAGTAATTTCTGGATATATGCTACAAGTCGGAAGTGTAATAGCTTTGCCCTGTCCCTCCTGCTTCTGTAAGCTCATACTACAAAGATAATTTTCAAATATTTTCCCAAAAACTGCGTAAAACCTCCCCACCTTATTCGTAGAAGAGTTTAAAGAGATTGGGGAGGAATTGCCATGCATCGATAAAAATCCATATATACCCGGTTAAAGCTCGCTACCTGGGATATTTTACCGCGTGATGTTGCGTTGCTCCCGTCGAAGGTGCAAATTTACTAAAGCTCCAACAACTATTTACCTTACAGTATTGTATGTATCTATGATGACAACAAATGACCAAACCTTTGAGGTGGAGCAGGAGATTTCGATGGATGATGTTTTAGATTTGCAACTGCGTCAGTTAGTCTGCGAAGCACAGCAGTATCCAGCTAAAAGTGTAGAACGTCGAAAAGTATTGAATAAATTAATTACAAAAATACAGCAGTCCAAGAAATTAAAAAGGTTTACACAGTGGCAAAATTTACCCGATTTTGAAGATATTTATCACGAAGCTAAAGCAATAACCTATCTGGAAATTTGTAAAAATATTGATAATTATCACCCAGAATATAAGGTAATGGCTTGGGTAAATCAAATCTTGAATTGGCGATTTCAAGATGTTTCAAGAGCATATAGAAATCAGCCCAGAATATTATCGCTTGATGAGTTAGATAGTTGTAAAAGTGATTCTGATAAATCTACAAGTAAAGAATTATCTAGAGTTGAAAAAGAACTAAAAGATAAATTAGTTTCAGAGAGTGAGAATGAATTTGAAGTATCAGCAGTTAGGAATTTTGTGAAAAATGACCCACAAGCAATTTTACAAAAGATTTACATTGGCGAAGATAAAAATGCCAATTTACAGAAAGTTATATTAATGAGATTAGATAATGAAAAATGGGAAGATATATCTCAAAAACTAGGTCATTCAATATCAAGGCTATCTGAGCTATATCAACGCAATATTAAAAAGCGTAAAATTATCGATTATTTTCGTAAATATTTACAGTAAATCTAACATTAGAACAAATATTAATTTTCAAATATTCACTCTTGCACAAAGTTATTAAGGACAATTATGAACACTAATTACGAACAAACATCTTTCACTATTCCTCTTAGTATGGAAGCTCATGAAAAAGCTAATCAACGCAAAAAAGGAATATCAAACACTGAAAATGCTAAAAAAATCTATCTCAATACTTTAGCTACTTATGCAGTTAAATATTATCTTGATTGCATGGGTTTTGAAACAAATTGTTCAGATGCAGATAAAAGTAATCCGTGGATGCTAAGTTTAATCGATTTAGCTGATTTAGAAGTTAAAAATGTCGGAAAAATTGAATGTCGTCCGGTGTTACCAGATGCGGAATATTTAGAAATTCCGAGTGAGGTAAGGTCAAATAGAGTTGCTTATGTTGCCGTGCAGTTTAACCAAACTTTAAAAGAAGCAACAATTTTAGGGTTCACAACTCAAACATTAGCGAAAGTTCCTTTAAGCCAGTTAGAATCTGTAGATAATTTACTGGATTATTTAACAACCAAAGAAAAAGCTGCGAAAGTTAATATTAGTCAATGGTTAGAGGGAGTATTTACAGAAGGTTGGTTAAATGTGGAAGAGATATTTAATCCACGAGAACTGAGTTTAAGATTTGTTAGGAATTTTAGCGTGACAAAGTGTAAAAAAATTGATATAGGTTTGCACTTGAATGATGAATCTGTTGTTTTAGTTGTCAAATTAAATCCAAAAAATCAAGAAATAACTGATATTAAAAATCAAAATAAAGGTGAAATTGATATTATTGTACAAGTTCAAGCAGACACGGAAAGAAGTGTTTCTTTACCTCCAGGATTAAAATTAGTTGTCACTGATGAAAATGGTCAAGAAGTAGATGCTGCTGTTTCCCGACTTAATGATAATTGGATGGATATTGAATTAAGCGCAGAATTAAATGAGGAATTTAGTGTTGAGATAATTTTAGGTGAATCGAAAGTTACTGAGGATTTTGTTGTATGATAATTATAAATTTAAAATAAACAATATAGAGAGGCGATATTCTTGCGTCTCTCTTACACAATATCGGGAATATATAAATCATCCGAAGTTAGATTGCATCACCTATGAAAAAACTGGTTATTTTAAAATTTGATGGCAATTTTGAATTGGGCTTTCAAGTTAATTTAGAAATCGCAAATGAAGGGCAACGCGCTTATCGAACCACCACAGCGAAGTTACCGGAAAATATTAATATCCCCCAATTATTAAATAACTGGCACGAGATATATTGCAGTCGATACAGTCAATTTAGGGTTAAATCTGGTGGTAGTCGTCGCGTCAATTTGGAATCTTTAAATCAAGAATGTACGCGGGAATCTATAAATTTACTTGCTTGTTTTAATCAATGGCTGAATGCATCATCTTTTAAAGAGGTTATTAATTATTTACAAGAACTCAATCCCCAAGATGAAATCAGAATCATCATTACGACTTCTTGCCATGAATTACGTCAGTTACCTTGGCATTTATGGGATGTTTTAATTAATTTTACACTGCTAGAAGTGGCTTTAAGTTCGCCAAATGCAGAACAAGGAGAAAGAGCATTACGAGAAAAAATTAGAATTTTAATTATTTTGGGGGATAGCTCAAATATTGATGTTGAAGCTGATAAAAAACTGTTGCATAATTTCTGTGGTGATGATGCGGAAATTGTTTTATTAAAACAGCCATCACGAGAAGAATTAAATAATTACCTGCAAGATAATTTAGGTTGGGATATATTGTTTTTCTCCGGACATTCTCAAACTCAAGAAATGCGGGGGAGGATTTATCTAAATCATCACGAGAGTTTGACGATGGGGGAATTGCGGGATGCTTTGCAAGTAGCAATTCAAAGACGTTTGCAAATTGCATTTTTTAATTCTTGCGATGGTTTGGGGATTGCTTATGAGTTGGAACAATTGCATATTCCCCAAGTAATTGTGATGCGGAAACCTGTACCGGATATAGTCGCGCAGGAGTTTTTGAAGTATTTTCTGCAAGAGTTTACTGGTGGGAAGTCTCTATATATTTCTGTGAGAAATGCGCGGGTTGAATTACAACAACTAGAGTCAGAATTTCCCTGTGCTAGTTGGCTTCCGGTAATTGTCCAAAATCAAACCGAAACTCCACCAACTTGGCAAAGTTTAGGGATAATATCTTTTTGTCCCTATCAAGGTTTAAGTGCATTTAAAGAAGAAAATGCGGAGTATTTTTTTGGTAGAGATAAAGCAACTTTGGGGTTGGTTTCTGCTGTTAATAGTAAACCTTTGGTGGCTGTAGTTGGTGCTTCAGGAAGTGGGAAATCTTCGCTGGTGTTTGCTGGCTTAATTCCGCAATTGCGTCAGGATAATAATTGGTTGATTTTATCGTTTCGTCCCGGTAAAAATCCTTTTGCTGCTTTGGCTGTAGCGTTGGTTTCGGCGTTAAATTTACCAGACAATGAGCGACGTTTGGCTGAGTTAGAATTGGATGTCAATTTACAGCGCGATTCCACAAGTTTAGAAAGGTTTATTACCTCACCCCTAACCCGTCTCCTGGGAGGGAATAATGGGCGGATTTTGTTGATTGCTGACCAATTTGAGGAAATTTATACTCTGTGTACGGATGCAGAGGAACGCAAAATTTTCTTGGATGGTTTGCTACAAGCGGTTAATAATGCACCGTTTTTTACTTTATTACTCACCTTACGGGCGGATTTTTTATCTAGGGCGTTGGATGATTATGAGCCTTTTGGGCGGGCGTTGCAACGGTATCAACTAGAACCAGTGGTGCGGATGAATCGGAAGGAATTGGAAGCAGCCATTACACTCCCGGCGAGACAATTGGGTTTTGAGTTTGAGGAGGGTTTGTGTAATACCATAATTGATGATATCGAAGATGGGGATGGGCGTTTGCCGTTGTTGGAATTTACCCTGACTCAGTTGTGGAAGCAGCAATATGCGGGAATATTGACCCATCAAGCATATAAGAAAATTGGCGGGGTGGAGCAAGCGCTGGCAAATTATGCAGAGATGGTTTATGCAGACTTGAGGGAGGGGGAACGGGAAACAGCCCAACGGGTGTTTATTCAGTTAGTGCAACCGGGGGAAGGTACGGAAGATACCCGCAAGTTGGCGACGAGTGAGGAAGTGGGGGGAGAGAATTGGGATTTGGTGACGCGCTTGGCTGATAAGCGGTTGGTGGTGACGAACTGGGATGAGTTGAGTCATGAGGAAACGGTGGAAGTTGTCCATGAGGCTTTGATTCGCCATTGGGGACGGTTGCGGGGATGGATGCAGGAGAACCGCAAGTTTCGCATTTGGCAACAGGGGTTGATGGTTGCGTTGCAGCAATGGGTGGAGAGTGGTAAGGATGAGGGGGCTTTGTTGCGGGGTGCGACTTTGGCTGTGGCGGAGGATTGGTTGCAGCAACGGGGTGGGGAGGTGAGTAAACCGCAGCGATGGTTTATTGAGAAGGGTGTGGAGTTGCGGGAGCGGGAGAGGAAGCAGAAGGAGAGATTCCGGAGGAGTGTGATTGGTGGCTTGGTTTGTGGGTTGGTGATGATTTCGGGGTTTGGTGCGGTGAGTGAAATTCGCAGAATTAATTCAGAAGTGAGTCAATTAAGTTTAAGTTCAGAAAAAAATTTTCAACAAAATCGCCAAGAGGAGGCGTTAACAGGAGTCATCAAAGCTGGAAAATTACTCAAAAGTTTTTGGAATCCTTGGATTACAGCAGAAAATCGAATGCAGGCTATATCTACATTGCGGGAGGTAGTATATGGGTTTAACGTTAAAAGCCTTAAGGGGCATACATCCTTTGTTGGCAGCGTCAGCTTTAGCCCAGATGGCAAAACTCTTGCTTCTGCATCTGGTGACAAAACGGTGAAACTTTGGGATATCAATACTAGTAGAGAAATTAAAACCCTTAAGGGGCATATATACTCTGTGAACAGCGTCAGCTTTAGCTCAGATGGCAAAACCCTTGCTTCTGCATCACAGGACAGTACGGTGAAACTGTGGGACATCAACAGTGGTAGAGAACTGAAAACACTTATTGGGCATACAGACCCTGTTTACAGCGTCAGCTTTAGCCCAGATGGCAAAACTCTTGCTTCTGCATCATTGGACAGTACGGTAAAACTTTGGGATGTCAACAGTGGTAGAGAAATTAAGACCCTTAAGGGGCATAATATATACTCTGTTAATAGCGTCAGCTTTAGCCCAGATGGCAAAACTCTTGCTTCTGCACCTGGTGACAAAACGGTGAAACTTTGGGATGTCAACAGTGGTAGAGAACTTAAAACCCTTAAGGGGCATACATTCCCTGTTAATAGCGTTAGCTTTAGCCCAGATGGCAAAACCTTTGCTTCTGCATCTGGTGACAAAACGGTGAAACTTTGGGATGTCAACAGTGGTAGAGAACTTAAAACCCTTAAGGGGCATACATCCTCTGTTCGCAGCGTCAGCTTTAGCCCAGATGGCAAAACTATTGCTTCTGTATCTTGGGACGAAGCGGTGAAACTTTGGGATATCAACAGTGGTAGAGAAATTAAAACCCTTAAGGGGCATACATCCTCTGTTAATAGCGTCAGCTTTAGCCCAGATGGCAAAACTATTGCTTCTGCATCTGATGACGGAACGGTGAAACTTTGGGACATCAACAGTGGTAGAGAAATTACAATCCTTAAGGGGCATAAATTCTATGTTGAGAGCGTCAGCTTTAGCCCAGATGGCAAAACTATTGCTTCTGCATCTGATGACAGAACGGTGAAACTTTGGGATATCAATACTGGTAGAGAAATTAAAACCCTTAAGGGGCATACATCCTCTGTTAATAGCGTCAGCTTTAGCCCAGATGGCAAAACCCTTGCTTCCGTATCAGTGGACAGTACGGTGAAACTTTGGGACATCAACAGTGGTAGAGAAATTAAAACACTTATTGGGCATACATCCTCTGTTACCAGCGTCAGCTTTAGCCCGGATGGCAAAACTCTTGCTTCTGCATCATTGGACAAAACAGTGAAACTTTGGGATATCAATACTGGTAGAGAAATTAAAACACTTATTGGGCATACATCCTCTGTTACCAGCGTCAGCTTTACCCCAGATGGCAAAACTCTTGCTTCCGTATCAGTGGACAGTACGGTGAAACTATGGGACATCAACAGTGGTAGAGAACTTAAAACCCTTAAGGGGCGTATATCCTCTGTTCGCAGCGTCAGCTTTAGCCCAGATGGCAAAACCCTTGCTTCTGCATCTGGTGACAAAACGGTGAAACTATGGGATGTCAACAGTGGTAGAGAACTTAAAACACTTATTGGGCATACAGAATCTGTTCTCAGCGTCAGCTTTAGCCTAGATGGCAAAACCCTTGCTTCTGCATCTGCTGACAAAACGGTGAAACTATGGGATGTCAACAGTGGTAGAGAACTTAAAACACTTATTGGGCATACAAAATATGTTACCAGTGTCAGCCTTAGCCCAGATGGCAAAACTCTTGCTTCTGCATCTGCTGACAGAACAATAATTTTGTGGAATTTTGATTTAGATGATTTGCTGGTGCGAGGTTGTGGCTTAATACGAAACTACCTGCCAAATAACCCCGATGTCAGCGCAGAAGATAGGCATTTGTGTGACAACATCAAAAATAATTAGTAATTCGTAATTCGTAAGTCCTAATTTTAAATACTACGATGGGACGTATTTTCTCAATCGGTCAATTTGCTTGATGTTGATTAGGCGATTCCTACGGAAAGCTGACGCGATCGCTTGTATAGTCAGGCTTGGTTGAGAAGCGCGATGCTTGTACAGTGAGGCTTGGTTGAGAAATGCGAAGCTTGCGCGACGTAATGGATGCTGTTATCACCTTGATCGATTTAGATGATGATGGGTCATTCATGCGATCGCGGTTTTCTAAATGGGTAAATTTATTCGATGCGTGTTGGGCGATCGCTGGCTTTTGTGTGTGACGACATCAAGCGTTGAGGTTCAAAATATTTTACTCTTGCTTCGGCTTAATTTCAAATTCGAGTTTAGGACGATAAAAACAAACATCAAATTCTAGAAAAAAATTTGTTTGCCCCAGAATCAATGGTGCATTAACACTCCGAGTCCAAGCAAATGCTAATCTAACTGGTGCAAATTCTCCTATCTCAGCTACTGCAAATAACGGCATTGCTGGCTGATTACTGAGATTTCCAGCTAATCTAAGAATCGCTTTGCTATCATCCCAAGTGGCACCAAGTTGAAGACCAATTTCATAGGGTAAAACATTTATTGTCGCACCACTATCTACTAACCCAACTACTTCAACAAATCTATTATTACTACTAAGAATAAGTGGAATTCTTGGTAAACTATCAAATTCATTTTGCGCTGGACTATTTGTTGAGTATTTGAATCTCATATTATTTAATCAGTCTTGTCATCCTGTTTCATTGCTTGCATTAAAACCTCCCCCACACCAAAATTATCATAGGGTGTTTCTAGGTAATAAGTTTTGTGTGGTTCTAAAGGATAAATATCGTCACTAGTTTCTAATTCTGAAGCGAGAATACGCATTAGTTCCACCTTATCTGCAACAGCAAGCTGTCGAATAGCACTCAAGATTTCCGTTAATGTCATTGCTTTGCTCTCCCAATAATCATGCTGTTTTTGCTTTTCGACTGCGACTTGCACCAAATCGACGCACATACCGAGAACCAATCTTTACAATCCAAATTTGTGCATTTGGGTAACGTTTTTCCAAACGAGAACAAGCAGAAATTTCATCATCATCTATTTCCCACGCACCCGTAGCGATATCAATAGCAACTATTTTGCCACCAACTGGGGATAAATATCGTGTTGATAAATCTCATCACCCAGCCTAGCAAATTCTTCTTTACTATATTGCGGTTTTCCAAGAGACATAATTTTACATTACCGTTTTTCTTATTTTAGCCTGAAACCTTTATATAAAATATTGATCACAATAGCGATCGCGATTTTCTCAAACAGTAAAATTGCTTAATATTGGTTGGGCGATGTCTACGACGGGCTACGCCGGGAGCCGCAACTAAATAATCTTGAAACGGTGCATTGCGCTAACACGACTACCCAACCCCAAAAAATTTTACCAACTGCGTAATTACATTGAAAGAAATTCGTATTCTCTTGTGAAAGGGTTCATAAGTAGATGTCGTCGCAAAATAAATAGATAAAGTATTTGCGATTGCTCTACCTTTTGGGAAAAAAAGGATTTCTAAAATGCAAAGTAATTATACACCTGCGAGTTTATTGAAGCGATATTTTGCCCACTTATTTGACATCATAATTCTATCTATAATTACTATTGTCATAGGAACGATTTCCGTTGTAATTTATAGTTTATTTCTCGAAACGGACGAGATTCCTATTCCTGATAAAATTCTTGAATATCTCGCATATGGGTTGTTATTTGTAATTTCTTGGCTTTACTATACGCTGATGGAAATTTCCCCCAGACAGGCAACTATTGGCAAACAAGCAATGGGGATTTTTGTTACAGACTTAAATGGCGATCGACTCTCGTTTAAAAGAGCAAGTTTGAGAAATTGTTGCAAATTTATCCTAATTTTTATTTGGAACATTAGCTCGATCACAATGTTTTGCACTGCAAAAAAACAATCTCTCCATGACATAATGTCTAGAACTTTGGTTGTACAAAAAGTAAAAAATTACGACTGACTAATTTTTTCTAAGGAGGATTGACTACGAGTTATTTATTTGTAGTAATTTCGTTACCAATTGCTAATTTTATTAATACTACTGATACCAGCAGATTTGAATCCGGCGATAATCAAATCATGCTGTTTTTTTTTATTCAGCCGTCACGCATTCTCAAAAAGCACCATATTATTCTTCAGTAACGTTAAAATGAATCTTTTATGAACTGCGTAATTGCACGTAAATAAATTCGTATCTACTTATGAAGGGGTTAAAACAGTAGAAAACTTACTTCAAAAATAATACTTCAACATTATTAATAGGAAATACATAGTCATGAAACCATGGAATTGGATACTTACAAGTTTAGTGTTAGTCACTTCAGTCAGCCTTCCCAAAGCAGAAGCTAAAAACGTGCTTGAAACCGAAACCAATCAAGCCGAATCTACATTTTCAGTATCAGTAAATGACAACCAACTAACAACAGAACAACCGATACTAATTGCACTCAATGACATCTACTGGGGACCAGATCAGGATTTTCAAATTCGGATGCCAGGTTCTATACAAGAGAATGAACAAAGGCTATTAATGTCATGGAGTGACACAACTCAAACTGCATACATGATTGTCAACACAGATTTGCCAGTAGAAACACCTTATTTATCCGCTGAACAAACTCGTGAAATCTTGCAAACTTCTATGCGAGGACAAATGACTACTACAGGTCAAATTATCAGAAGCACTAATTTGGAAATTGATGGATACCCCGGTTTAGAGCTACTTGTACAACATTCAGACGGTAAAACAGGTCAATACCAAGGATTTATAGTTAAAGGAAGGATGTATGTTATTGGAGCTATAACTGAAGGAGAATTAACCACAGAAGCGGTCAATTTCTTTGATTCTTTCGGAGTTTATCCAGAACGTGTGCGCTGAAAATCCTGCCGTTGCTAGCAAGTTTTTCAATATATTCAAAATTTTCTAGAAGCGAAAGCAACTATTTGTACAATCTTTTTTCTTTAACTTTGTAATGCGGGCATCTTGTCCGTATTTTTTTGTGCTAGCGGAACGATTCAACCCCTTGCATTTGATGATATTTCTATTTTAGTAGAGCGGATTATTAATAAGTAATATGCGGTAGGAAGTTTAGTGGAATTGAAAGAGCAAATGAAAACACCGCAATAAAATCCCTACCGAATAATGATAAGACTTGCCATAGAACCAACCTTCAACCGTTTTTGGATTATAACCAGTTAACGCTGATAATGTTGCCGTGCAAGCTTTTATATAACCGTAGGGATTTCGTTCTCCACTATAAGGAACTTCAACTTCTGGGTGCATAATTGGTATCCATATACTACACCATTCTTGTGGTGTCATTGGTTCTAGGAGTGCAAATAATGTCTGTTGGTTATCGGGTTTATTTTGCGTTCGTAGCAATACAAATTTTACGAACCAACGAGGAATTTTCTTAGTGTTCGTTTGCGGCTCTTGACGACATTGCATATTACTTATTCATGAATGGTTATTTTGTTTAGTCATGGCAAGCTAAATGCCATTAATTCTTAACTAAAGGCACAGTTTCACAAAAATCCAATTTACTTTCAATCTAAAAAGGAATTTCTTGTTCTTGATAATTAGGATGAGATACTTTCAAATCACAGATAAAAGCAGTTAGGGCATGAATTCCTGTATATAACGTTCCACTATTTGCTCTGTATCCTGCTTCACTCCAACCATTCCAGCCAAAATATTCTCCAATAGAGCCAAACTCAGCAATCACTGAATTTGATTTCGATTTCTGCTGCAATTCTTCCTGCTGTTTCCTGCTATGTGCTTGAAGTTGAGTTAATTGCTGCTCTCTTTGAGAAAGCACATTATTCAAACGCTCAACTTCCGACATTAATGGCTCAATAGTTTTCTCCAACTCCTTGTTAACTACTTTCGCAGCCTGCTTGTTAAAAGTATTTCCCCAGCTATCTTTATTGGAATCTTCAAGAGCTTTTTCTAAATCTTTTATTCGTTGTTGGAGTTGGTTATTTTGATCTACTAAACTACGTACAGACTGCAATTCGTTTTCTTTGGCTATTAATTGCTCGATTAGTTCATGTTTAGCTTGTTCCATCTGAGTCGCGTGTTTTTGAGCAGCAATTATTTCCTCTTTTGCTGCTTTTAGGGCTGCATCACGGATTTCTACAAACCGTCCCAGTTCTTCTTCTGCTTTTTCTTTTTCTCGTTGTGTTAAAGCTTCAGCTATTTTTTGTTCGACTTGGGCTGGTGTAAACATATGCTTGGGAGAAGCTGGCTTTATAACTGTATGAAGAGCTTCTGGCTGAATTTGATGTGGTTTGAACAGATGTTTTACTTCCATTCCTTGAGAAACGGTGTGGTCAAGCAACACCCAAAAATCATTGTTCCACTCAGAGATTATTATGCCAGCGTAGCCAGTCCAACCTCTATCATCACTTTTTACTACGATTCTCATTCCGGGACTGAGTTGAAGAGGAGGTGTAGGTTGTTCGTTTAAAGAAGAATTTTCTTCTGTACTTTTTACTCCCTGCTCCCTTACCTTCTTGATTTGTGGGGCTGTTTTTAAAGGCGATCGCACTAGTTCCTTTACCAAATCATTGCTAACTTTGGCTAGTTGTCGTAACGCTGATACACTCCATTTTTGGACGTTGGCACGCACTAAACGTTGTAAACGCTTCGGTAGTTTTGAAAACCAATTATAAATTTCTATTGCGCTATACGCTATGTAGCGGGATGCTCCGAAATCATCAGATGCTAGCCAATTATCGAATACTTTTTTACCTTTTGGGCTATGAGCAATGCAGTCTTGATAAATTGAGTTCAACGCTCGTCCGTTTTCTAATAAACCGTCGAAGGTTTTGCGGACGAAGCCAATAAAATGGTTGAGTGTGGTTTTAGCTTTGCGTTGTAGCTCGTGATTCTCAAACCGGGAATAATCAAAGTTTGTGGCGAATACAAATGGGGGGTAGACGTTTTGGGTGTTGTCGTCTAAGGCTATGATATGCATAATAAAAGTATCCCTTTGATTTGATTGGGAAACCATACCCTCCGAGCTTGATTGGTAGTCTTCGCGGGGGGTTTTGGCTTTTAAATTATTTCTGTCTCATCAAGCGCCGCAATATTAAAAATTTGTGGTGCTTGTTTTTAGTATGATAATCTCATTCTAACAAATAAAGCTAATTATTAGTAACTAATTTATAACTATTCGCTACTATATGGTAGCAAATGGCTCAATTAGTGAAGGTTAACTGTACTATGGGAGGGAAAACGAGACTTGATATAAAACGCTGTGAGTAAAAGGGTTTTTGTGACTTTACCTGATTCAGTATTTGAAGACCTAGAGCAGTGGGCTGATTCCCAAGGAAGACCAACTGCAAACCTTGCTGCTTTCTTGATAGAGACTTCTATAAGACAAGCCAAGGAAAATGGAGAAATATCGCCGCAAAAAAATAAGGAAAAGTAAAAGCAGGTGAACCCATCTACAATTAATATTTCTGAATTACCTTCAGTAGAATTGGAAATGCGAGCGCAACTCCCCAAAACGCCCTGTATTTATTTTGCTATAGACTCCACTGGGGAAATTCAGTATATCGGACAATCAATTAACCCTCTTATAAAGATGGCTTCAACACCATCGTTATAAGAAGTTATCTCAGATAGAAGGTATCAGAATTGCTTGGCTGAAAGTTTCTTGTCGTGATTTACTCCCAGAAGTGGAGAAGGCTTTAATTGATTGGTTCAAGCCACCATTGAATAGACTTGTTGCTTCTACTTGTAGAAGCAAATCCGATGTCAGCGCTTATCGCTTTTGATTTTATCTTTAGCCTCAAAAGTAGTAGCAAGGGTTGTTCTTTTTTTCGCTTGTTGAAACTGATTTTAGTTAATAGTCTAAAGTGCCTTTAGTTTTTCAATGCCATCTTTATGGACTTTTCCCTGAATACGGATGTCTAATCCTCTATGCGAAATTCCCAGGTTTGACTTTTAGTACTGCCAAACTTTAAATACATTCCCGATTCTAAAGATACTTCACGTCGGTAGATTTGTTCCCATTCACCGGAACGTAAAATCCAAGTGGTGCCATAGGTGGATAAATCTTGTAAATAATAAGTTCGTACTTGAGTGTTGCCGACTAAACTATTGCGACATAAAATTTCAGCATGACGTTTGGAAACAGAAGGTTCTCGAATTGCAATATCATTTTCTTTGGTGCGACCAATACGGGTAACTCCGGGTTTTAACAACCAAATTTTACCGCCTGCTTGCAAAGAACGTAAGGAAACATTTGCACTACCAAGAATAAAAGTTGTAGGTATTTCTGTCGCACCTTCCTCAAAACTCTTGAGTAATTCGCCGTCGAAGTGGGGATGTAGGTAAAGAACTGGTAAAGTCCAAGCGGGCTGGTTGAAATGATAAATTGTTAATAATCTTTTTCTACCTTCGGCAACAGCTTCATCAATGGGCTTGCGAGTACGTAAAGCTAAGGCAAAACTTTGAATAAAGCTGTGACTTTCCTCGTCTGTAATTTCATCGCGCATTCCCAACACCGCAGGCAAACCTTGGCGTATCAGTACTTCAGCTAAGCTGCTGTGAGCAATAGCCCGGTTTTTATTAGAGAAAGGTTGCGTTCCCCAACAAGCATTAAAAACTGCCAGCTTTACGTCACTGCGGGTTAAAGCTTGTGCCAGTTCCATGCCATTAAGGGTCATATCATCTTGTAAAAACAGAAGCCCCCCATCGGGTCCTGGCAACCCGTGACCTGCGTAAAAGAAGACATTGTAAGCTTTAGTATCTAATTCCGAAATTAACTGTTGTGGAGTCGGTTTTACTAGGGTATTTACCATGCAAGGTGCATATCCAGCAGAAGTACTACCTACAGAATGACCTCCCGAAAGAGTTTGTTGCAGAATGTTGGCTTCTTTTTCTAACTGTAGATTTTCATCTTCTCCTAAAACTAACAAGATATTTAAAGCCTGGTCGGTTCCCGAACAAGATAATGGTTCAACTTGAGAAGTAGTGCGACTAAACAACAGGTGTTGGGACAGCGACATTGCAGGTTGTCCGGGTTCGCGCTGCATAATTTCCCAGGGAATAGCAATCAAATCTGGGTCGCGGATTTCTAAGCGAAAACGCAAACGTGTATGCTGACCCATAGCAATCCCGCGACTGCGTTCCAAGCTGCCAAGAATTTCTCCCTCGAATGTCCAGCGCCACAAACTGACTCCCATATATTCCATCAAATGGCTGCTATAGCTGGTTTTCTGACCGGAAGCAGGTAAATTTAGGGGAAGTGGTGTATTTTCCGATTTATTTTCTACGGATATATCCAAGCGGGAATGTCCGGCAAACATTTGTTGCCATTCCAGCCAAGCTTGATTTAGCTCTTGCGACCATACACAATCATGTAAAACATAACCACTGGGATAGGGGGCATTCACCACCCAAATTGCGAAATTGTCAGTGCCTGTATGAACTAGACAGGCGATCGCCACGTTTAAGGACGGACAAGGACTTGGTACACGACGAGTTTGGTATAATTCCTTAGAAGACTGTTCTAACTCTTCAGCTAATTCTGTATACTTCCCACCTAAACGCCTCAACACCTTCGCTGTAATTTGAGCAAAAGGACGAACTGAAACTCCACCCGAATCATCAAACAACCCCGGATTAACCAACATCGCCGTAAATTCATCAACAGATAATCCAGCCCTTTGCGCTAAATAATCCGAAACTTTTCGCAGTACCTTAGTTGACTCTGTTAATGGAACCGCATCAAGCAGCAAATCCCGCACCTCATCCACAAAGTCATATTGAATGTTATCCGTTTCTACACCTTCATCGATTGGTGACAATGGCTTCAATATCCCACCCAAAAACACCTCAGCCACATGAACTTGACTTGATTCCGGTAACATCATCTGCCGTATCAACCGCACTACAGGTAAATTAATTGGTGCAGCTGCCAAAAGTCCCGCTAATTTCCGTGCCATCGGCGAAGCAGAAAGACGAAAGCGTTGTAAACGTTGTTTGGCTGAAAGTTCAACGTGAGAATTTTCTATTGACTCGTCACCAATATCAAATATTTCCGCATCCGGTGCAAGTAAAAATCCTTTTGTTTGTACATCTCCCGCACCTGCTACCATCTGTGCCCAATTTTTTAAAGATTCTGGTTCTAAAGTTACTACTGGTACTTTTAGCTTATTGACAACATCGCTTTCATCAAGCAAATCCAATGCTGTCATTATTAACTGTTGGTTGGGTACTCCAGGAGCTAAACTCCGTAGCAAGATTGAATCAGCAACTCCTAAAGCGCTTCTTTGCCAAAGCCACTCTGGTAATACTTGAATGATTGTCATTGGGCTAGTACTAGCCCAAGCAGCTAAAGCTTTTGTTATCGTACCGTTACGCCAAGCTGGGGAAACACAATCACTTATAATTACAAACAAACGCCGACCATTGGGGTCGATTAGTTCTCTGGGATTGTGTAACTTTTTTTGGCCACATACCGAACCAGTTCTAGAATGCAGCCATACTTTACTATCTTCCGAGATAAATAATCCCCAAGTTCGCACATCTCGGAAAGCACCATGTCTTTCAAGTAGTTGCTTAAATTCTTTGATAGTTTGCTTCCAAAGCATCATTGATGCTCCCTCGTCTATCACTAAAGCCAGTTCTAGCCAACGTTCGGGTGCAGGACGCATTACGGGTAGCAAAAGTTTCTCTTCGGCAATGCGCTCTGCGGTAGCGGTTTCGTCAAGGACAAATTCACTTTTGGAAGGAACTCGACGTTTTAAAGGTCGAAGAGCGCGGGCGATCGCTAACTGATTTCGTAATGCTTGAGCTGTTGGAACTTTGATTGGTAAACCGCTTGCAGTTTGGTTGCTATCCTGGGGCGATTGGGGATAGACGTTAGCGCTAGTTTCGGTTTTGTTTGAAGAATCTGGCGATTTTTTGTTTTGATTTATTGCTGATTGAGGAGGAACTGGAGTTATTTCTGGGGTAGATACTGCTGTTTGCTGTTGTAATTGTGGCAAGGGTAAAGACTGGGAGCGCCGCATTTGCACGCTCAGCCAGAGGATGTCAGCAATCTCTGTGTCATCCAAATCAAACCCTAGTTCTCCAAAAGTACCAATTACCCGCTCAATCATATGTCCTCTGTACTTGTGAGATATTTCATCAATGCGTTGAGCAAGCGTTCTTTATCATCACCAACCGGACTCCTTTCACGGGTTACTAAATAAATAGCATTGAGTAACTGATCCGTTGCCAAATCACCTGCATCGCTTCTGTCTCGACGTTGGATAAATTCGGTGATTACAGCTTCTGCTTCTGCCATTACAGTATCGCCCAAGTGAGCTTGAACAATTTTTTTCAACGCTGTTGTATCAGGATTTTCCATTGTCAATCGCAAACAACGTCGTAAAAACGCCGGAGGAAATTCCCGTTCACCGTTGCTAGTGAGCAGTACAAAAGGAAATTGGCTACAGCGCACCCGCCCTTTAGTGATATTAGAGACACTGCCATTATAAGTACGTACTTCCACTGACTCGTATTCCTGGGGTAATCGAGCCAATTCGGGAATTTCAAATTCCCCTTCTTCAAATATATTCAATAAATCGTTAGGTAAATCGATGTCACTTTTATCGATTTCGTCAATCAGCAAAACACGGGGATGGGGGGATGGTAGCAGGGCTGTTCCCAAGGGACCGAGTTGGATATACTTGCCAATATCCCCAGTATTATCCTTACCTTGAGCATCTTGTAAACGTCCAATTGCATCGTAGCGATAAAGTCCTTCTTGCAAGGTTGAGCGGGTAGTAATTGCCCATTGCAACACGGAACCCAGTTGTAACTCGTGAGCAACTTTGTAAGCAAGGGAAGTTTTACCCGTTCCCGGTTTGCCCGTCACCAACAAAGGACGACGCAAGTAAAGTGCTGCATTAACAAGTTCAATTTCATTGCGACGGACTTGAAAGGTTTCGCCACGTTGTTTTTGCTTGGCTTCTCCAAAATCACGCCATTTTGGCGCTTCGGGAAGATGTTTAACTCCATCATGGGGCTTGTCTGTACCTCGAAAAATCAGCCAGTCGCTCATTGCTTGCTCCTCAATTACGATACAGAGAATTCCAATGCAGGGTTTGGTGGTACTCGATTGGGGTCATCCCATAGTAAAACTAAATGATTACCCAAGTGTTTATCATTATCGGCTACGAAACGTTGCTCTTTTACACGAGCAGATAATTCGTGCAATGGCTTTTTTAGTAGTGCATCAAAATCAACATAATTATTTAGATTCACCACCTCACAACGCGACCAAAGTACAATTGGTGTTCCTGCACTGTGAACAGCCCGGAGTAAATTATCCCTTTCTGAATTTGACAACGTACACCATACCTTAAGAAGAATTTTTTGAGTCAATAATTTTCTTAGCTTATTTGGATCAAAACGAGCTTGAGAAACCGTTATGATTTCCTCATGACAAGGAACATCTTTCCCAATTAAATTTACTTTTTCCCAATTTTTTCGCCAATAGGAACCTTCTTGCTTGCGTAATTTTTTCAACCGTTCGTAGGAACGCACTACAACCCGATATTCCTCACCAATATAAATATCAAAGCCCTCGCTATCTTGATATGACCATTTTTCCACCTCATCATGTAGGCGATCGCGCGGCAGAAATATTTCGATAGTTAGTTCTGTTGGTTGTCCTTGCAAGTATTCTTCAAAACATTGCTGGAGCAGTTTACTTAGCAGTAGGGGCAGATTTTCGAGTACAAAATAAATTTCTGGTTCCTGTTCGTCAACTGTTAAAGGTTTAAAACGTCCCCAAGGGTCTTTGATAGTATCATCGGGGATGAACCAAGCTTTGAGAAACAATTTATTGTTTGCTTCTGGACGAAGTTGGATTAGTAGGTAAGAATGAAGCGGTTGTAAGGATTTAGTTTTGTTGTTAGTTTCAAAAGAATTATTCGTTAATAACTGTTTTAGTTTCTCGCAGATAGCTTGAGGAATATGTTCGTCTTGAGTGAGTAAATTAATAAATTTCAATAAGGGTGAATTATTATAACTTTGATGGGGTATATCTTCTAGCTGTTTAAGGATATCATCGATTTGCGTTACCTTCTCTCGAAAGTCAAACCAACCATCGGGAACGGTTGCTAAGTAAGCTTTAGACATCTCCAAAAAATAATTAAACTCTGATAAAATAATATAAAATGGTGTTTTTATCGGAATCTTATGACTAGTCTATTAGATTATATTGAAAAGAATCCTAAAGAATCACAGCGTTTGCTAGGT
>NZ_JADEWL010000097.1 GCF_015207665.1 Plectonema cf. radiosum LEGE 06105 | reverse complement strand
CTCCCCATCTCCCCATCTCCCCATCTCTTCTTCCTGTTGAGACACTCAGCGTATTAGAATCTCGGCAGTATATAAAAGCAGGTGTATTAAGTTCATGAAGTTATTTATTTATCATAGTCCAGAAGAAACCCCAATTTCGGAGATGCCAGAATGCGCGATCGCGGTTGATGTGTTGCGTGCAACTACAACAATGGCAACGGTTTTGGCGAATGGTGGGGAAGCTGTTCAAGTTTTTAGCGATTTGGATAAACTTGTGGAAGTCAGTGAACTATTTCCCGTTGAAAAGCGTTTGCGAGCTGGAGAAAGAGGTGGTGCGAAAGTTCCTGGTTTTGATTTGGGCAATTCTCCCCTCGATTGTAAACCGGAATTGGTGGAAGGAAAGCGCTTGTTTATTAGTACTACTAATGGTACTCGTGCTTTACAACGAATACAGTCGGCATCAACAGTTATTACCGGAGCATTTGTCAATTTGACAACAGTAGTGGAATATTTAGCAGAAAATCAGCCAGAAACCGTTTGGATAGTCGGTTCAGGATGGGAAGGTAGTTATTCCCTTGAGGATACAGCTTGCGCGGGTGCGATCGCCAATCATCTATTGGAAAAAACTAAGTTATCTATAGATGAGGTTATGGGTAACGATGAAGTCATTGGTGCGATCGCGCTTTATTCTCAGTGGAAGGATGATTTATTGCAAATGTTTAAACAAGCAAGTCACGGTAAACGTTTGTTAGGTTTAGATTGCCATGAGGATTTAAAGTACTGTTCTCAAATTGATACTCTAGATGTGTTACCAATGCAGCAAGAACCGGGTGTTCTGAAAAGATACGTTTAACCTAGAGAAGTTCGGTTGAGAAGTCGGGTTTTTAGCAAAATTTGTGCGCGTGTTACAGATACTTATCCTAAAAACCCGACTTCTGATGATTGCCAAATATACATATCAACTTTTCAGTAATTCTCTTCACCCATACTGTAGAAGTTAATAGAAAATTCAACTATACGAGAGTAATAAAAAATGCAAGTTCGTTCTCAATCTTGGCAACGATTAATTTTATCTGTAGTCGGTGTATGTTCGTTATCAATTCCTTTTTTACAATCTGTAGAATCTGCTCAGGCAAAAGAAGTACGTCACTATTGTAAAAACACTGAAAGCGTATTTGTGGCTGCGGAAACTAAGAATTTTTGGGTAAGTATTTGTGGTAGTCATTTACCGTATCATTATGTCGGAGTAAATAAAAAAACTGGTAAGTCTATACGCTTACCTTTAACTGTGAATGGAGTAGAATCCAGAGGACGCTACTTTGAAGCAGTTAGTGGAAATTATACTTATATTCTGGCAGAATCAACTAAAGGTAAAAACTTGACTGTTGCTAGAGGTACTCGTGAAATTTTACGGGAACCTGTATTAAGAGGTTGGTAATTTAAATTATCTATATACATCAAAAATTATGGAGACGTTGCACTGCAACGTCTCTACATTATGATATTATCTTTTTAAGACACCTTTAATTTGGTCAAGAATACTGGTACCACCCCAAATTATTGCGGCAAAAATAGAAGTTACCAAAATTGCTGCGATTAAACAAATAGTTAAACCACCCAAACTAATTGCACCGTCATCTTCTAATAATCCGAATCCAGTTACTAAAATACCAATTGCTGGTAAAGTATTAGTTCCGGGGATAGGAATCATCATAAAAATCGACATTAACCCGATCGCAATCCCAATAATTACTTTTCCTGGTAAAGTAGTACAAACAAAAGGTAGACGAGGACGACTTACTGCTTCAATTCTCTTTAACCAAGGAATTCCACCTTTGACAAATTTTTGTACTGTTAGAAGTTTAATGCGGTGATTGACCATTTTTTGAGGTAGCCAAGGCAGTTGACGACCTATAATCAATTGTACTGCCAGTAAAAACATTAAAATCCCAAAAGGAATTGAGTAACCAGGTGCGGGAACGGGTAAAGCTGAAGGTAAGGCTAGGATAACGAACAAAAATCCGAAAATTCGTTCCCCTGCTAATTCCAGAATGTCTTCTAAAGATACCGTGGAAGTACGTTCTTCTTCAAAAAAAAAGCGGTTTAATTCGTTGGACAGTTTAGCCATAAGATTATCAACAGCACAGTTTATATCAGCACAATATACAGTCTGAAAATTAACTATACCGGAAGCGCTAAGAGTTTTCACCATGCAAAGATACTTAAAAGTTATTAAATTATTTTGGAGTGCTGCTATAGCTGCCGAAATGGAATACCGAGTTAATTTTGTAATTGCGACTCTCAGCAGTGTGGGAAACCTTGCAGGTAGTTTGTTCAGCTTGTTTTTGTTTTACCGTACCGGCTATACTTTCTCTGGATGGCAATGGGAAGCTGCTTTGATAGTTGTGGGGATTTACACTTTATTACAGGGCTTCTCGGAAACGTTTCTCGCTCCTAATTTAAATCGGATTGTGCGTCATGTACAGGAAGGAACTCTGGATTTTGTCTTACTAAAACCCATCCGTAGTCAATTTTGGCTTTCTTCCCACACCATTTCACCTTGGGGAGTTTCGGATTTAATTTTTGGCAGTATTATCATTTTTTATGCTGGTAATCGTCTCGGTTTGGGAATTGGTGATTATCTTGTGAGCATTCCAGCGCTGTTTTTTGGTGTGATAATTCTGTATAGCTTGTGGTTTATGTTGGGAGCTACGAGTATTTGGTTTGTGAAAATATACAATGTAACTGAAGTATTACGGGGATTGTTGGAAGCTGGGAGATATCCAATGGTGGCTTATCCTGCGGGTTTTCGCTTGTTTTTTACCTTTGTAGTTCCAGTGGCTTTTTTAACTACTGTTCCTGCGGAAGCGATGCTTGGTAGAAGTCAAGTTGTTTGGGTGATAGGTGCGGGGATATTGGCTTTGGGGTTGTTTTTTGTTTCGTCGAGATTTTGGCGGTTTGCGTTGAGATTTTATACTAGTGCTTCGAGTTAAGGTATAAGAGTGAGATATTTTTAACGCAGAGGGGCGCAAAGGGAAACGCGGAGCAAAAGCGGCTAAGGTGTCTAAATAAAAGCTAATAAAAGTTATTTCTTTCACAAATGAAAGTCCGTAAAATCATTAAACTAATAGAAGAAGATGGTTGGTATCTTGCGAGAATTAAGGGTAGTCATCGTCAATATAAGCACGCTATAAAGTCGGGTTTGGTGACAGTTTCAGGTAAATTGTCCGATGATTTAGCACCAGGTACGTTAAATAGCATTTTGAAACAAGCTCAACTAAAAACAGAGACAAGCGAAGAAATTGAAGAAATAAAAGAAGAACAAATCAAAGAAGAGGAAGAAAACTAATGCGTTATGCAATTGTAATTGAGAAAGCAGCTAATAATTATTCAGCTTATGTTCCAGATTTACCTGGATGTGTAGCAACTGGTGCAACTATTCAAGAAGTGAATCAACAAATTAAAGAAGCAATTAATTTTCATTTGGAAGGCTTACGAGAAGAAGGTTTATCTATTCCCGAACCGACTACTTTGTGTGAATATGTGGAAGCTTCGTAATATGTTTTTCAAAAACGGATTGAATATAAGTCCTTTTGATTATGATATTGAGTTCCTAGCACAATCGAAAGCAGTAGCATCTTCTAAAGACGGGTGGAACATTAAAAGAAAGTTTTACCATCAGTTTTTGTCTTTGTAAATATTACTTCTTTCCCGATTTATAACTACTCTTCTCTCTCAATCTCTTTCCTTTGCGCTCTCTGCGTCAAGCATCGGTTTTTTTAAATCAGTTTTCTTTAATTTTCAGATCAATATAATTAAACAATGGGACAAAATACAGATAAAATGCAAAGGGGATAAAGCCTGAATCTGTCATCAAAACAGTTGCCGGAACTAGCCCAGCAATATTCCAAGGAATTAAGGGAGAAAGTACAACTACAGAATTTTCTAAATCCACTGCAAGCTGGTAATTATCTATTTTATTTTCTTGATAATTATCTTTTACTAACTCTTCAGTTAAAAGAATTGCAATTGTTTGAGTACAACCAAATGCTGCTGAAGCTATACCGACAAGATTTGTCCCTAAAAATAAATTAGACCTAGATTTCAGTTTTTTGAGATATATTTCTACAGATTCTAATATTTTAGTTCCGCTGAAAAGACCAGCAAATGCTGTGGAGACAATCACAATCAAAGATACTTTAGCCATAGAAATTATACCACCTCCAAGGATAATATTTTTCAAGGTACTATCTTCTGATAATTGGAAGCCTAGAAGCATATATCGAAAAATATCGGACAAGGAATAGCCTTGAATATATATACTAATTAATAGACCAATAATTATACTTATCAGCATCGATATTTTGATTTCTATCCGCAACCAAGCAAGTAATAAAATCGCAAAAGCTGGTAAAAGTACAATTGGACTCACGTTAAATAATCTACTAATTTCAGAAGTGATATTTTGCTGTTCAAATTTTACGGGATTAGCAATAGAAAGCAGCAAATAACCTATTGTAGAAACAACCAAAGGCAGAAAAGTTGTTTTTAACATCCTTCTAATATTCTTGTGGATTTTGGTTTGGGTAATTATAGAAATTAAATTAGCACTGGAAGACATCGGGGAACAGCGATCGCCAAAATAAGCTCCGGCTATAATCGCACCAGCAATCAGATGAGGATTTACGCTACTCCCGCTTGCCATTATCATTAAAGCAATCCCAATTGTACTTACTGTTCCGAAAGAAGTTCCAATTAATAAGGAGACAAAAATAGTTAATAAAAAGGCTGACACGATAAAGTATGAAGGATTAATCATCTGAATGCCATAGTAGACAATAGCTGGTACTGTTCCTGCCATCATCCAAACTGCTATAACTACTCCAATCAGTAGGAGAATGGATATAACTGAGAAAGATTTTTTACTGCCATTCCAAGCTAAAGTAAATAGTTTCTTTGGCTTAAATCCTCTTTTTATAAGTAAGAAAAATAAAGCAATTATGGAAGCTAGTAAAGGATAAACAATAAAATATCCCTTGAAAACACTAATTAAAAGTAAAACAAACGAAAAAAACAAAAAGAAAATTAAGTCCATTTAAGTGTTTCCCTAGATAAATTCTATTCCCTGTTCCCTAACCCTCAAAAAACTGTCAAAATCAAGATCAAGATATGCAAGTACTTCTTCAAGTTTATCTACAACAATATGCGCTACCCCAAAAAAAGGAGTTATTTGCGGATTACTAGGAAGATAATTTAATAATTTATTTCCGAAGATATTGCAGAAAGATTGTTCATCAAACCAATGTTTTTTAGATTCATATTTTTCTGGTAGGCTCGCAAGAACAAATCCATAAATTTTAGAATAATTTGAATCAGCTAATAATGAATTCCAATCGGGTGCTTTATCCGCAAAAAACAAATCGTAGGGATTGAAACCAAAAGCATATTCTGTAATGTCGGGAAGAGCAACTTGTCCAAAACGCAACGGATTTAATTCAATAGGGAAAAGATTACCGTTACTAAATCTAAACTCAAAATGAAACGGGAAGCGACGCATTTGCAGCTTATTTCCAATATGTTCTAGTATCTGTATTGTCGGTTCTATTGTCTGAGCTACTACTTTTGTAGATGTATAATACACCGTGTCGCTTACATCTAGATTTGATGCGAAAGGATGCTGATAAATGCCAGTTATTACTGTTTTTCCGTTAGCATCCCAAAAACCATCGCAAGCAAATTCATCTCCATCAATGAATTCTTCTACAAGGAAACAGGAGTCATTTAACATTGCAGGATTCATGTGTTCTTTAGCTATATCGATATCCTTAAGAACCGAATCTACCGCTTTTAACCACTCTTTTTGTCCGTGTACGATGTGAATACCTATAGAAGCTGTTCCCAAACTGGGCTTAAGTACTACTGTATTAACTTGCTTAGGAAACCGAAAATCTGGTAGAGTTTCTCTTGTAAGTTCTACATAAAATAAGTCTGGATAGAACTCTTTAATTAGCTTGCGAAAAGTAGTTTTGTTTTTGAATGCATTAACTTGATTTAAGCGTTGCTGGGGGAGATTATCAAGAATAAAAGAGAGACTTGCTTCCCAGTTCATGATTACTACTGCATTTTGATTTTGAATCGAAGATACTGCTTGGATATCCGTTAAAATGTTGATTGTTTGTGGTAGGGCAGGTGTTGGTGGTTGAATGTATGTGGAAATATCCCACTGTTGGATTGCACGTAGTAATATGGGAGAAAGAACAGGCCCGGAAATAAAGCAGCAATTTAACCCTGTTGCTTTAATGTTTTCATTCATTATGTTTTGCTAATATCCGCTACTAGTAATGTAAAATGCCGTTTTACAATTATTATATCCTATGAAATTACGTTTAAATTATCTGAAATTATTTTAATTATTTATCTATTAATCAAAACAATCTGGCTAATCATAACTAAAATTTAATTTATTAATGATAAATGACTGCATCTGATGAGTTAATTAAAATTCTTGACCGTATCCTTGCCTTAAGATAATAGTTTAATTACTCCTCCAACTGCAACAAAGTATTAACTAAATTACCTGCACTTACCACATAAACACCATTAACTTCTGACTCAGAAATATCCACGCCACCTCTAGTAAAACAAAGCATTGCAGTTACCCAGGATGCACTTTTTAACCGTTTAACTTCTCTTGCTTGTCCCTTGACTTTATCAATCAAATCTCCTTCATTGAAATCATAAATATTTTTACCATAACGCTTTCTTAAACGTCCACTTTCATATATTTTCGTTCCACCATGAGACTTAACATCAATTACATACCAATTACCTTTAGGAGAATGTAAAACGACATCTGCATCTCCCCATTTTTTAATTCTCAAATTATATTCAATTTGCCATCTTTGAGATTCTAAAATATCTAATAAATTTGCCACTTTAGTTTCAGCTTCAGCACCACGTTGAGCATCACCTGCTCGTTTTTGAAAATATTTTCCACTACGATACAAGTAGTATGAACCGCTGATACCTGCTATTAAAAATAAAATTCCTAATGACGAGTTAGCGAAAATACTAAATAACACCATCGTAACTATTAACATACCCGCAGCTAGAAAATAACGTATTATTGCCGATAGATTTCTTTTTCTAGCTAGTTTAAGGATATATTCCCCCGGTTTTTTTGTTTTTGATGACAATTTTTTAATTTTTTTAATTTTTTTAATTCTTATATAAACTATATATCATAATAATAAACAGTGAAATATTTTATTCCCATATCTTCTGCAAATTCAGCACAAAACCAGGTAACACATCCTCTCCGGAAAGAGTTTGAGGTAATTGCAAAACTTCTACTTCTTTCCCCGGACGATAAATTTCTACTTCCTGTTTTTTCCGATTGATCAACCAACCTAAACGACAACCATTTTCGATATATTCCTCCATCTTATTTTGCAGTTTTTTCAAATTGTCGGAGGGTGACATAATTTCAATGACAAAATCAGGACAAAGAGGAATAAATTTTTCTTTTTCTTCCTTGGTTAAAGCATCCCAACGAGACTTTTCCACCCAAGAAACATCTGGAGAACGGTTAGCACCTGATGGTAATATAAATCCTGTTGATGAATCAAAAACTTCACCAAGTTGGTTTTGTTCGTTCCATTTTGCAACTTGAAGAATTAGATTTACGTTACTTCTTCCTGTTTCTCCTCCAGTTGGTGGCATAACAATTAATTCTCCTTGAGCATTGCGTTCTAGTTTTAATTCCGGGTTTGCTTCACACAGTTTATAAAACTGCTCTTGGGTGAGCTTGATTATGGAATCTAAATTTAATGTCAGTGATGTCATAGTAGTTTTTTCTATTGATTGTAAATTAAATGTGCTGCGAATATATCTTTATTTTGTGATATGTTAAATAGTTTTGCAGAAAGATTTAATCATAATTATTGGTTAATCTGACAATTTTGAGCAAAATACTTCTATCTCGCTATTAGAGCATATTGAGGCAGATTCGGACGCTCCGGGATGTCCATCCCACACCTCATTTATCTGCAAGATGCTGTATGATGGCTGATTAAAAATCTTTACTAGACACAGTGAAGAGTGTTTTGTTTAGGACTTACGTTATTATTGTCACAAATGGTTGATAGTGCGTGACGCTACAAAGCTTATAGAACCGTTCAAATTAACTCTAAACTACACACCCGTTGCAAAAAATTGACTCAAGATGACGCTCTTGATGGCTTATTGTCAGCGGAAGCAAAAGCGTCATAATAAAAGGTACAAGAACGAATCCAAGACAAATAAAAATTATGAACATCCAACTCAAACCCGAAGAAGAGCAATTTATTCAAACACAAATTGCCATAGGTAAATACGAAAATCCGGAAGAAGTGATTAGTAAAGCATTAAAACTATTATCCGAGTGGGAAAAAGGCTATCAAAATTGGGTTGAAGAAACCCGTCAAAAAGTAGAAGTTGCCGTTGAGCAATTAGATAGAGGTGAAGGTATTGACGGGGAAATTGTAGTTGAACGGCTGCGTGAAAAACTGAGGTCTTCGAGAGAGAATCAATCATGAAACAACACATTATCTCCCCAGAGGCAAATCAAGATTTAGAAGAAATTATTGATTATTTTACGAATCGCAATATTGATGCTGGGGAGCGTTTTCTTGATGAGTTTAATAAAAAATGTAGATATCTTGCTAATTTCCCCAACATGGGACGCAGTTATGCTGAGATTAAAGATTATTTGCGGGGTTTACCAATAGAAAGTTACATCATTGTAAAATATTTTTCATTGTGGTTTTAGCCCCTGAAAATCAAAGGAAGGATTGAAAGGTAAAAATATTATTGAATTTGATTAATTGCTAATTTATTTACCAAGGTATTACTAGCTTCATTGAGTCCGATTAGTTCTACTTCTGCTCCGTTACGACGAAATTTCAATACTGCTTTATCGAGTACTTCTACTGCTCCTTGATCCCAGAGGTGAGCATAAGTTAAATCAATGGTGACGCGCTCTACTAATTCTGTAAAATCAAAAAAGCTGAGAAATTCATCTCTGGATAAAAAGAAAATTTGTCCGCTGACTTTATAGATGCGATGCAAACCATCTTCACTCAAAACTTTATCCACAAATACTAATTGGGCAATTTTATTAGAAAAGAATACGGTACTCATCACAATACCTGTCACCACACCCAAGGCAAAATTCCGGGTGAAAATGGTCACAAACATCGTTGTTAACATCACGGCTGTTTCGGTGCGGGGGATGCGCGGCATATTTTTCAAGGATGACCAACGAAATGTGCCAATGGACACCATAATCATCACGGCTACTAGTGCTGCCATCGGCATTTGTTTGACCCAATCTTGTAAAAATAAGATGGCAAATAACAGAAAAATTCCTGCACACAATGTTGAGAGTCTTCCTCTTCCGCCAGATTGGACATTAATTACCGATTGTCCAATCATCCCACATCCAGCCATTCCTCCAAAGAAGGCTGTAACAATATTTGCAATCCCTTGTCCTCTCGCTTCTTGGTTTTTATCGCTAGGTGTGTCTGTAAGTTCATCTACCAGTGAAGCGGTTAATAATGAAGCCAATAAACCAACCAGCGCCAAGGTCAGGGAATAAGGCAAAATAATATTGAGTGTTTCTACAGTTAAAGGCACCCTCGGCAGAGCAAAACTCGGTAGGGCTGTAGGTAATTCTCCCATATCTCCCACTGTGGGAATATCTAATTTCAGGGCGATCGCCGCTATGGTCATTACTGCTAAAGCCACCAAGGGTGAGGGAACTGCTTTGGTAAAGCGCGGCAGAATATAAATAATCCCTAGGGAAATAAGAGTCAATATATATACAGTCGGCGGCACATTCGTCAGTTGAGGTAACTGTGCTAAAAAAATCAACACCGCCAAGGCATTAATATAACCAATCATCACTGCTCTGGGTACAAATCTCATGTAGCGACCGAGTTTTAATACCCCAAATAAAAGTTGAAATACTCCTGTTAATAAGGTGGCTGCAAATAAATACTGCAAGCCATGATCTCTAACTAAATCAATCATTAACAGCGCCATGGCTCCGGTAGCGGCGGAAATTGACCCCGGTCTACCTCCTAAAAATGCCGTAATTACCGCAATCATAAATGAGGCATAAAGCCCAACTTTCGGGTCTACTCCGGCAATAATCGAAAAGGCGATCGCCTCTGGAATCAAAGCCAATCCCACTACTGCACCCGCCATAATATCCCGCTGAGTGTTAAAAAACCACTCTCGCTTCAGAATTGTCATGTTCAAATTACCTCCTAATTCATATACATAAATTTTTTTTAGTGCTTTATTCGCTGTCTAAACAGCACATCGAATCGTATAATTACGCAGATATAAGTGATAATAAATTAAAAATTAAAAATTAAAAATTAAAAATTAAAACTGTGCTGCCTTGAAGGATTTATCTATGTAGTTGCAATCGCCAGTTGTTTTATTCGTTTTAATTACGAATTACCTGAATCTTGCCCCAAAGCGATTGGTAATTCTTTTCCGTCGCAGAAGAGAAGAAAGTATGGAAAATTATTCGTGTAGCTCAATCGCTAACACGGACATTGAGTAGACAAATCCGTAGGCAATGACGTTTGTGCCTAGTCTTTTGCAACTATTGGTGCAAATACTTCTGACCAATGCTGTAAAGTTCAGACTTCACTTCATGATGGACAATTTGAAGTTATCGAAGAGATTCTGGAAAGTGACATTATCCAAACCTGATTACTATTAAATAATTACGAGGACGTTTAATCGTAACGAAAGCATATCATAGCATTGTTACAAATCGCAATAGAAGTTAATCCTAGCTTTAAATCTTGTTTTTTGGCGTTCTTACTGAACAACTGTCAATTTTTAAGCGCCCTACTTTAAACTATGGGAATAATCCAAAATCTCAAATCTAAAATTCAAAATCAATTTGACCCTAATCTCTTGTAAAATTAACTTTTAGATAATTGGTAAACGGGAGAAAACAGGGGTGCTGACACTCGGTGTAAATATTGACCACATCGCCACTATTCGACAAGCGCGGCGGACTGTGGAACCTGACCCTGTAGCGGCTGCTGTACTAGCTGAATTGGGTGGCGCTGATGGTATTACCGTACATTTACGAGAAGATAGAAGACATATTCAAGACAGAGATGTGCGGATACTCAGAGAAACCGTCAGAACTCATCTGAATTTAGAAATGGCGGCTACTGATGAAATGTTGGCGATCGCTCTCGATATCAAACCAGATTACGTAACTTTAGTTCCGGAAAAGCGGCAAGAAGTCACCACGGAAGGAGGTTTAGATATTGTCGGTCAAGTTGATAGAATCGTCCATATAGTTGATAAGTTGCAGGGTGTTGGAATTCCGGTAAGTTTATTTATTGATGCTGATAAACAACAAATTGAAGCTTCTGTCAAGGTAAAAGCAAAGTTTATTGAACTGCATACAGGAAAATATGCGGAAGCAAAAGACGAAGCAACTAGGGACAAAGAGTTAGAATTGTTAGCATCAGGTTGTAGGCAGGCAATAAAAGCCGGATTGCGTGTAAATGCGGGACACGGACTCACGTACAATAATGTTTATCCGATAGCTTGTATTGAAGGTATGGAAGAACTGAATATTGGTCATACTATCGTTAGTCGAGCAGCTTTAGTAGGTATGGAAAGAGCAGTGCGAGAAATGAAGCAAATTATGGATGGTAAACAGTGAGCAGTGAGCAGTAAGTACTTTACTGTTAACTGTTAACTATTAACTGTTAACTGTTAACTGTTAATTGTGATATGAGCGCAACACAATCTCAGAATTTACCAGTGTGGGTACAAAAAAGAGAAAAAGTAATTGCCAACAGCATCGATAATGAATGGCGTGGTGGAAATCCTCCCGACTATTCCGAATCGAATCAAGGTTTAGCTTCCGAAAGTCAAGCCAATCATGAGATGGGTTCTCTCGAAGCGATTGTGGAAAACTTAGTGAGAACCTTTGAGTTAGAAGCTTCCTTTAAAACCAATCCACAACAGTGGTTATCGGTTGTTCAAGATAAGTTTCGTATGAGTAGTAACGGTGGTGAGGAATTTACCGCAGAGGATGTTTCGGCAGCTGGAACTTATAACTTATTTATTGGCGAGACAGAACAATATAAAGCTTCTGAAGAAAACTTTCAATCATCAGGAAGGTTATTTCGCAGTGCATTTCCTAAAGGCTTTTTATGGGAAGTGTTAGAAGTTTACAGTTCTCCACCAAATGTTACATTTAAATGGCGGCATTGGGGAACTTTTAACGGTCCATATAAAGACTATGCTCCTACAGGGGAAGTTGTGGAGATAATAGGAATGAGTATTGCTCGCGTTACCGATGACTTGAAAATCATCAATGTGGAACACTATTTTGATAACAGTCAGTTTTTTGCGAAGCTGACGAGTGGTGGAAAGCATGGAAGTGAGGATAAATCAGTTTGGGCAATAATTAAAAGATTTTTCTTTGGTAGAGAAAAGCAGCAAACTTCACCACAGCTATCAACTAGCTGTCCATTTAAAAAATTAGCTGCTGGTTTCAATTCTTCTAATTAAACTTGACCCGGACGCAGTACTATATGCTGTGTCCTCAAATTTGTTCAGTTAGTTAATTAATTTAATCCACAAAGAGTGAAAATGCAAACTTATTATTACGTAGTGGCTTCTCAACGCTTTTTATTGGAAGAAGAACCTTTAGAGGAAGTTTTAAAAGAACGTACTCGCTATTACCACGAACAAGAGAAAGAAATTGATTTTTGGTTGGTGAAGCAACCAGCTTTTCTAGAAACCAGTCAAATGTCAGAAGTCAAAGCCAAATGTCCCCAACCAGCAGCAGCGGTTGTTTCCACCAATCCTCAATTTATTACTTGGTTGAAACTACGATTGGAATATGTGGCAACGGGTGAATTTCAAGCTCCTTCATCTGAAATTCCTGATGCTTTAGCGTCTCTTGCGACGGTTTCTTAATCAGTTAACAGTTAACAGTGAACAGTTATCTATTGATTGATATGCTTTCTATCTTATCTCCCAACACACACGCCCGGAAAATGACTGATAACTGATAACTGGTAACTGATAACTGATAACTGGTAACTGATAACTGATAACTGGTAACTGATAACTGATAACTGATAACTGATAACTGATAACTGGTAACTGATAACTGATAACTGGTAACTGATAACTGATAACTGATAACTGGTAACTGATAACTGATAACTGATAACTGATAACTGATAACTGTCAACTGTCAACTGTGGTGTGAGTTTTAGGAGAATACAATCGATGAATTCAGCTATTTTAGGTAAATTTAAAACTTTACCAACCGTTTTAATATTATCAACAATCGGTTTATTTTACGGAATTAATTCTGTAAATGCCCAACAAAACCCTCCCACCTGTGAAGCTCCCAAAGGTGGTGAATATTTGTTATTAGTAGTTAGTCCCACAACAGACAATCAAACTCAGTTAAAGCGAGTTTTACCGGCAAAAATTAACACAAATACTTGTAGATACCTGAGCGATACTGTTACCCGTATCGGCGGATTTAAAAATATTGACGATGCCAATCGCTGGGCAAGATATATCAAAGATGCTGCTGGTTTATCTGCAATAATTACTACTAGACCTACAGAAACACCAACGCCCACTCAAGCAAGTACGGTAAGTTATAAACCTCGCAACTTGGGAACTGGTTACGCTGTATTAGTCGATTATTACAATCGTCCTCAATTAGTATCTGACGTTCGTAAAGCAGTCAAAGGAGACGTAGGTTTTGTGGCTTACGGAAAAAGACCTTACTTATTAGCAAATTACACTAGTAACCAAAAAGAAGCCTATGAAACCTTACAAGAACTTTCAAAACGCGGTTTCTTTGCCATCATTGTTGATAGCCAAAAGGTAATGTTATTGCGTTCTGCTGTAAAGTTACCCAATTAGTTGTTAGTTGTTGGTAGTTAGTTGTTAGTAATAACTCCTAACTCCGGTGGTACTAACTCATAACTCCTAACTCATAACTCCGATGGTACTAACTCATAACTCCTAACTTTAATAGGCTGCTTGAGCTAACCAAGAAATGGTAACACCCAAAGCTGAACCGGCTATTACTTGAAAGGGTGTGTGTCCGAGTAATTCTTTAAGACGTTCGGCGGCTATTTCTGGATGGTCGTGAAACATTTCGTCAATGACTTGATTGAGGATGCGAGCTTGTTTTCCGGCAGCTTGACGGACACCAGCAGCATCGTACATGACGATGATGGCGAAAATAGCAGCTAAAGCGAATTCTGGGGAAGCCCAACCGATAGTTTGTCCAACACCAGCGGCTAAAGCGGTTACTAGGGCTGAATGAGCGCTGGGCATTCCTCCAGTTGTTACTAAAACACTCACACTCACTTTACCGTTCTTGATTAACTCAATTAGGAGCTTTAAAGCCTGAGCGACAAAACAAGCTATTAAGGCAACCAGTAGCACGTGATTATTAAATATATTACCTATGTCTTGCATGGTATTACGGTTAAATTAGGGTAATATTAGCAGCGGTTGCGTGGGTGAGGAAGTGCGGGATACTACTTAACATCCCAAATTTGAAAAATTGAATTAGTTATTACGACTAGTAATAAAGTATGCGAGGGCAATTAAAGGTTTAGCTTGCTCTCCAAAGGGTTCTAATTCGGCACAAGCGGCTTCAACGAGTAACTGTGCTTGTTTTTTGGATTCTTCTAGACCCCAAAGACTGGGATAGGTAACTTTTTGGGCTTTTTGGTCTTTACCCGCAGTTTTACCTAACTGTTCTTGGGTGGCGGTGATATCCAGAATATCATCAACTATCTGAAATGCAAGTCCAATATTTTGAGAATAGCGAGACAATCTTTGTAATTTTTCTGGGGATGCGGACGCTAATATACCACCGCAAACAACGCTAGCTTCTAAAAGGGCTGCTGTTTTATGATTATGAATAAAATTCAAAGTTTCCAAAGGAACATCTGTCTTTCCTTCCATTTCCAAGTCTACAACTTGACCCCCGACTAAACCCGCAGCACCGACTGCACGTCCCAAACGAGAAATTACTTGTAAAACTTGGAATGGTGGTACATTTTGAGTATGAGTTGCCACATACTCGAAAGCGTAAGCTAATAATCCATCTCCGGCTAGAATTGCCACATCATCGCCATATACTTTGTGGTTGGTTAATTTACCCCGACGGTAATCATCATTATCCATCGCTGGCAGGTCATCATGAATCAAAGACATGGTGTGAATCATCTCCAAAGCGCAAGCTGTGGGCATTGACATTTCGATATTTCCACCAGTCATTTCACAAGTAGCAAGACACAGAATCGGACGCAAGCGCTTACCTCCAGCTAAAAGCGAATAGCGCATTGCTTCATAAATTTTCTGTGGATAAACTATGGCGAGCGATTTATCCAAAGCAGTTTCTACAAGCTTTTGTCGTTCCTTCAGATAAGCCGATAAATCGAACTCTAATTTTTTTGATTCGGGTGAATTTTTCGGTAAATTATCTGCTGCAACCATTGTAAGTTTCCTTATTTTATTTCAAATTAACTATTAACTGGTCACTGTTAACTGTTAACTGATAACTGATAACTGTTAACTGTATTTTGTAACAACATGGCAACAGTCATCGGTCCGATACCACCGGGAACTGGGGTAAGGAAATTGGCGACGGTTGCAACTTCCTCAAAATTGACATCACCGATTAACCGACTTTTGCCGTTTTGATCAGTAATGCGGTTTATCCCCACATCTACCACAACTGCGCCTTTTTTCACCATTTGGGCAGTAATTAATTGGGGAATCCCTACCGCAGCGATGAGAATATCGGCATTTTTGGTAATCTCTTGTAAGTTTTGGGTACGGGAATGAGCAATAGTAACGGTGGCATTTGCTTCTAATAGCATCATCGACATTGGTTTACCGACCAAAATCGAACGTCCTAATACTACCGCGTGTTTTCCTTCTAGGGATATAGAATATTCCTGCAACAAACGCATTACCCCCGCAGGAGTGCAGCTACGTAAACCCGGTTCACTTCTGATTAATCGTCCCAAATTTAGCGGATGCAGTCCATCAACATCTTTTTCGGGAGCAATTTGGTGTAATAGAGCCACACTATCCAAATCAGGGGGAAGGGGTAACTGTACTAAAATCCCATCGACTCGTTTGTCATCATTTAAGCTATGAATAACGGACTGAAGCTCGCTAAAACTAGTTTCCCTGGGGAAATGTCGATTAAATGAAGCAATACCCACCGATTCACAAGCTCGTTCCTTGTTGCGGACGTAAGCAGCACTCGCGGGGTTGTCACCAACCATCAACACCGCTAAACCTGGCGGACGACCCACAATAGATTCTAATTGCGCGATCGCCGATTTAAGTTGTTCGTGAATCTTTAACGAATAAGCTTTTCCATCAAGCAGTTTTGCTGTTTTTGTTTCCATGAGCAAATTTTATAAAGTAAATCGGTCACGGCATTCACCACATTATTTATCTTCTCAGATAGTTTGCCGTGAAGCGTAAATAGATTTTGTTTCTCAAAAATTTCGTATAATTGGGAACTATGTATATAAAAATTACGACGAATCAAGCACTGACAGTTAAATTTCGGAATATGGTGCCTACAATGCAACGAGTTAGAACAAAAATTTTCCCGAATTTATGGATATTGCGTTTGGGATTAGCTCCTTTAATGCTATCGGGACTACTCGGTTGCAATAATTTGAGCGAATACGGAATTAATGCCATTGGCGTAAATGTGACTGCGATCGGCGAACTAAAACCCCAAAAAAACAACAATACTCCTGTTTATGTTCAAGGCAAGGTAGAAAGAAAAGTACCTTTGCTAGAACAACAAATGTATCAGATAGGTGACTCCACTGGCAAAGTTTGGCTGCTAACTAATCAAAAAGATTGGAAATTAGGAGATAAAGTTGTGTTCAAGGGATTACCTCGATATGAAAGTATTCCTATATCTGGAGCAGAATTAGGAGAATTTTACTTAGAAGAAAAGTAATAATTAAAGACAGTATTTTGAGCAATATAAATATTTATGAATAATCAACAGACTCATCACGTTGCAATTGCAATCCTATATAGAGACAACAAATTTTTAATGCAGCTGCGCGATAATATCCCCACAATTATTTATCCAGGTTATTGGGCATTTTTCGGCGGTCATATCGAACCCGGCGAAACTCCAGAAGTCGCTGTAAGACGAGAAGTTTTAGAAGAAATCAGCTATACTCTACCAGCAAAAATTGCTCAATTTGGTTGTTATAACTCGGAAACCGCAGTACGTCATGTTTTTCACGCACCTCTAGAAGTTGATTTAAATCAATTAGTTCTCGCTGAAGGTTGGGATATGGGTTTACTTACTCCCGAAGATATTCGCAACGGTAGTTGTTATTCCGCTGTCGCACGAGAAGTCAGACCTCTTGGCCCTGTACATCAGCAGATTTTGTTGGATTTTATGAAATCGGTAATCGGTAATCGCTAATTGGTAATTAAGAATATAATTCCAATTCCTAACAACTCTCAAAAAATAATTTCGATTTCTTCCGGAATAGATATAAATGGTGTGGAAGTAATAATCAGCTTGACAATTATAGCCAATTTTTATAACGAAACTGGGGAACTATGGCCCCGCTAATTATCAAAAGCTCAGTCTTTATGGCTGGGCTTTTAACATTATTAGAGTATGTCAGAAGCTCAATATTGCTTATCGCAATTTTTATATTTTAACGATCAATAACCCAAAATCACTTCTACATAATCAAAACTTTCCCAAAATGCCTTAACTGATAAAACTTCTGTATTCATATTCCTTCACAAACCCGTTACTCAAGTTTACAGAAAAATTTTTATTGACAGAATTCTCAATTAATTAACGAGATTACAAGCCATTTTGGTGTAATATGCATATTGTATTCTTAGGGGAGCAGTTTATTCATTTTTCAACTTTTTTCAGAAATTTGACTAACAAACCCTCTATTCAATAGCAATTAACTTGATATTTATATCTTTTACGTACTACAAGATTGGTCAACTACCTAAAAATAGCCCAGGTCAATGTGAAGCAATGTAAATTATAACGTGATTTAACATACTAAAAAGACGGCTAATAAATACTTAGATTGACAATTAGTCTGTTTTGTGAGTGTAGAAAAACAGATAAAGCGTGAATTTGACATTAAGAAAAAACTACCTCTGAGGAATCTTTAATCGGAAGAGAAGTCGGGTTTTGATCAAAATTTGTCAGGGTGTTACAGATACTTAAATACTCAGACAGAACTAATTACATACCAACATTGGATGTTCCTATTCCCTGCCTCAACGTTCGCACCAGCTTCTGCGAAGGAGACATGAACTTAATTTTGTCCAATAAAAAACGACAAATGATGATTGTTCCATACCCAATTGGCAATTTCTAAAGCAAAAAGTATGACGGTGAACTGGTTTAATAAGTCAAAACCACAATAAACTAATAACTATTGTGGACTCACGGTGCTATGCAATCAGCTTTCAAATTGTCGCGATGGTTAAGCTTGGGATTGGCTTTTCCTTTATTTATTTTGAATATTTGGGTATTACTTGGAGTTATCAAATATCTTCAACCCTTGGTAAGTATTGTAATTGCTGCAATTCTGCTAGCTTTTGTTTTAGAATACCCAATTGGTTTTTTCCAACGACGAGGAGTAGAACGCAATTTAGCAACTGTCGGAGTGCTGCTGTTGGCGATTGTAATACTTGTAGGTTTTGGTATTACAGTACTACCGTTAATTATCGAACAGGTTAATGAACTGATAAATATATTGCCAGCTTGGATTGACTCTGGTACACAACAGTTACAAGCTCTGCAAGATTGGGCTGCAACTCAACAGTTACCAATTAACCCTAATGGTTTACTTCCCGATTTGCTTGATAAATTATCGAATCGAATTCAAAGTTTAAGCGGTAGAATAATCGGCTTAGCCTTCGATACAATCGGTAGTGTTCTCAATATTTTGTTGACAGCAGTCTTAACTTTGTACATGATTTTAAATGGCGATCGCGTTTGGGAAGGAATTCTCAAATGGTTGCCGCAGCATATTGCCAAACAGGTAAGCGATTCTTTGCGGGAAGATTTTCAGAATTACTTTATCGGACAAGCGACTTTAGCGACTATACTTGCAACGGGGTTGACCTTAGCTTTTGTAGGATTGCGAGTTCCGTTAAATTTATTGTTCGCGTTGGTGATTGGATTTTTTGCTTTATTTCCCTTCGGTACGGGTATCGGTATTACTTTAGTAAGTTTATTAGTAGGCTTGAAAAACTTTTGGTTGGGAGTAGAAGTTTTAAGTGTAGCAGTAGCGATAGACCAATTTAATTATAATTTTATTGCGCCGCGTATTTTAAGCAATTTTACGGGTTTAAATCCTGTTTGGGTAGTTATTTCATTATTAATAGGAGCAAAACTTTTAGGAGTGTTAGGATTATTAATTGCTATTCCCTTAGCTAGTTTTATTAAAAGCGTCGCTGATAACTGGCGAGATGGTAGTTTTATTATGGTAAATGAACAGGAATTAGAAACGGTTGCCGAAAGTGATTGAGAGGGTGCGGGGAAATTCCCTGCCCAGCGATGATTTATCCCAAACTGTTGATGATGACAAGATACTCTGAAGACTTTTGTGGGATGGGCATCTTTACCCGTCCCTTGACAAAATTTACTCACTTGGTTTCTGGTAATAACCCAAAACTTTTTTCACATAATCTGCACTAAAACCACTATCGCAGCCTTTGTATTTACCAGTCATCCACCAACAGGCAGTAGCAAGTACGGCTTGTGTTTCATTATTGTTGGTAGCTTCCAATTGTGCTTTTAATTCTCGTTGTGTAACACAACTAATAACTTGACGTGCTAATTGTGGATTGTTTTCAAACTCTGTTGGTGAAACTTCTTTTTTCAGACAAAATTTTGACCAACTTTTCAAAGTTGCTGGTTTAACTTGCCATTGGCTGTAATATCCATCATTTGCAGAACCTGTTTTTGGTGCAGCCAATCGTAATGCTTCTACCATTCTGCCAACTTGAGTATCGAAGGATTGCGGTTGTGCTTGTACGCTCAAAGGTAACAACCCTAAAGTCACAATTACACCACTGATTAGAAATTTCATCACTATTTATTGTAGACAAACACGGATAAGCATACAACATTATCCTTAAGATTCCATCTATCAAAAATCATAGGGGATGTTTCTAACAATTGCTTTCTTCGACGTTATTGTCATGAATTTGAGATTGCGATCGCTAAATAAGTGCTTAAATATAAAACCTTACCTCGGCTAAAGCCACCCCTAGGAGCAAGCGGGGAGAGGGGAAGGGATGAGGTTTGATATTACATTTAATTACGCCTACCTACTTATATGAAGGTGTTACATTTGAAGCAGAAGAATAACTGAGTCTATTGTTTGCCGAATCTAGTTATTACGATGCTATTTTTAGATTAAGTGTATTTCTAAATACATTTCAATCCTATTTATTGCAAAATATTATTAATAATGTACTAAATATACACAATTTTATTGCAAATTATGATTAGATTAAGAACTGTGGATGGTTATTTGAAGTTACACAGGTTTTCTAGAGTATGGTGAAACCTGCGACGAATCGATGAAAACCATGAATTATAATCACCATTCAACCCCAAGTTAACTAAACAGAAGGCAGAATTTCTTAGATTAATTGCAAAAGGCTCAACATGGACAAACACGAATTTTTATACCCTCGCCGTTTCTACCACGGAGATTTGGAGCCAAAAAATTTGGTTTTTAATGCTTATTTACAGGAATTTTCTCAAACTGTAGAATATATTGCTAACTTGCAGACTGGGGGAAAAATATCTGCTGAATTAGCATATCAGCAAATCAGAACAGCTTACAAACGCTTAAAGCATTCTAAAAAGGAATTAGGAATTAGAAATAGTTCTCAACAAGATATCTAGTATTATTAAAACTTTATAGTTTAATAAATCATTTAGTTTTGATTAAAGTTTAAATCTGGCGGTTTCAACCGCAGCTACACAAACCAGCACCCGTCTGCACGGGTTTAAAATACATATCCTCTTAGAGTCTATCTGGGAAAGACTCTATCAAATAGGACTTACGGGATTGTCACCTGGGCGGGCATTGGTGCGTGTACAAAGCTTATTATTACGTTCCGGCATTTCTCAAAGTGTCACACACCGCCTAAAAGCCTCCCCTACAATAAGCCGGGGTTGCTATGCTGGAGGTAAGAAGTATTCATTAAAACTTTAGTTCTGGATTTAGAGCCTCCTTCATAAAAGCCTTCTGAATTATCTCCAATACTTAAAAAAGATCGAAACGGCGTTAATAATTAACTACATAACAAAATAGAAGTCAAAATATAACTAACGTAAACCTGTAATATTTTTAGTTTTTATGGGCTTCTGCTATCAGACTGGGACTTGCAGCCCTAAGCGGGTAAGAATGAAGTTAAACTATGAGTATTTATTTTGACGATAGATTTCTATGGTGCAAGATACAGGATATTTAATGTTTATGAGGCAGATTCGGACGGGGAAGGATGCCCATCCCACGCATTGCTTTATAATATAATGTTGTACCTAATTTATCTGCAAAATGCTGTATGAATTAAGCCTGTTGTTTAGTTTTACTTGATTATGTGCTGATGTTGGGTTTCACGATGTTCCACCCAACCTACAAACTAAAAACCACAAACTATAAATTATTCTTGTATCGCGTCTAAATCTACAACTTTTTTACCAAGATTAGTCAAGTCAATATCAGCTAAGGGTGCTTGACTACGCTGAATAGTAAAAACAGCTCCCTTTGATTGATTACCATCATTGTACTCAACAACATATGTCATCTGCTTCTTTTTGAAGGCTAATGGTAATAAACCTAAAGGGCCAAATGCAAGAGTAGTCCAAATAGCAGTTTTGCCCAGACGTTTTGCAGATTTGCTTCGTTCAACTTTTTTAATAGAGCTTCCTGGAATTACTTGATTAGCCGTTTGATTACTATCCGACTTCATTGTTACACGAATATTGTTATTATCAATAGTCACATTACAGCTATCCATGTCTCGTTCAAGTTGGTTGAAGCACTTTCCTTTATAAGTTCCAGCTTGTGCAACGGTGGGCGCAATCGACATGAAACTTGTCAGCAGTAATAGGGTAAAAGCAGTAACTGATTTATTCATTTTGTGTAGTGAATATACTTAAATAAGAATAGACTCATCCTATTTAAATTAGTTAATTGAGTCAAGTATTTGTATACTCAATGGTAGTGATGATTTCGGAAACAAATTATATCAGTCAAAATTAAACTTTGGTGTTTCTTAATAACCGTAAACCGCTCAAAGTTACTAATACTGTAGACCCTTCATGTCCAATTACTCCCAGAGGAAGATTGATACCAGTTGTAAAATTAGCAATTAATAGTAAACCAATGCTACACAGAGCAAAAACAATATTTTGTTTGATGACTATGATAGCACGACGACCGAGAGTAATTGCAACAATTAATTTTTCCAAACGGTCAGCCATTAATACGATATCTGCTGTTTCTAAGGCGATATCGCTACCTGTAGTTCCCATCGCTATTCCCACGGATGCTGTTGCTAAAGCGGGAGCATCATTTATACCATCTCCGACCATTGCAACTGTTTGATATTGCCTTTTTAAACGACGAATTACAGTTACTTTGTCTTCGGGGAGTAATTCGGCATAAACTTCAGAAATGCCTAGCTGTTGGGCAATGTAGTTAGTTGTCAGTTGGCGATCGCCACTCAAAATAATCATGTTTTGAATACCGATTTTTTTCAAGTGCTGTATTGTTTTTATAGCTTGAGGACGTATTGTATCTGCAACGGCGATAATTCCTAATATTTTCTGGTTATTGGCAACCCAAACTATTGTTTTACCTTGTGTTTCTAGATTTTTACTAATTGCAACTAAATTAGCTGGTAACTGAGAATCCGATTGAATAAAATTTGCATTACCAACTTTTATCTGTGTCTGTGTCTTTAAGTTACCGCTAATACCAAAACCTGTATGAGAAACCACATTATTAGCAGATACTAAAGCGAGATTTTTATTCTGAGCAGCTTGGACAATTGCTTTACCAATGGGATGCTCGGAATAAACTTCCACAGCAGCAGCAACCGAGAGAACTTGATTTACATCTTCCCCATCAACGGCGATAACTTCCATAACTTGGGGTTCTCCGGTGGTGAGAGTTCCAGTTTTATCAAAGGCGATCGCCTTAACTTTACCAACCAATTCTAAAACTGCTCCACCTTTAAATAAGATACCACCCCGCGCTCCATTAGCAATCCCCGATAATAATGCAGGCATAATAGCAGCCATTAAGGCACAAGGAGAAGCTACTACCAGAAAAATTAAAGCTTTATAAATAGTCGTTTCCCAGTCCCAATTAAAAATGAATGGTGGTAAAGTAGCCAATAATATACCGCATACTACAATTACCTTGGCGTAATTGCGTTCTAAATTTTCTACAAATATTTGAGATGGTGGTGCTTCGGTTTGAGCTTGCTGTACTAAACGAATTACCCTTTGAATCAAACTACTTTCCGGTGGTTGATGAACTCTGATAATCAACGCTCCCGTACCATTGATTGTTCCAGCAAAGACTTCATCCCCCACAGTTTTTTCCACAGGTAGGGACTCTCCGGTGATCGAAGCTTCATTAAGATTACTTGCACCTTCGATAATTAAAGCATCAGTAGGAATTAATTCTCCCGGTTTAACCAATAATTTGTCATCGATAGCTAATTTATCAATAGCAACCTGTTTTTCTTCACCATGCAATATTACCCTAGCAGTATCTGGTGTTAATCCCATTAAACTGCTGATAGCATTGTTTGTTCTTTGCATAGCATAGCCTTCCAATGCACCACTGATAGCGAAAATGAGAATTAACACCGCACCATCAACAATTAGATGATACTCCCCTCGCCAAAGTCCTAAAAATGCTGCACCCAAAGCTGCTACTATCATCAATAAATCAACATCGAATTCTTTTTCTGCAAATAGAGTAGTCAATCCTTCCTTTGCACTTTCGTAACCTCCAATTACATAAGCTGCACTCAGAATCAGTAAAGCCAATCCAATCCAATTAAACAGCAAACACAACCAACCCAAGATTAAAAGTACAGCACAAATAATTGCTGCTACAGCATCTGGATGTTCTGATATTAGTTTTCTAAAATCAGTTTTTCTCAACGAATAACTAGTCATACTGGGAAATCAAAAAATAACTTTGATTTCTACTCTAAACCTTGACATTAATGTCAATGTCAAATTAACTTTGGATTTTAGATTTTGGATTGAAGCCATAATCATAGAAGTCGGGTTTTTATGAGTGTGTTGTGGAATTATGGATAATAATCGTAAAAACCCGACGAATTACCCCCCATTACTCCCTACTCCCTACTCCCTATTCCCTACTCCCTACTTCCCTTCTTAAAACATGAAAAATAAACACTTAACAATCAAACAACTAACTCAAGAAGTCGGTGGTGGTTTGACACCGAGGATGGTGAGACATTATCACAAACTAGGTTTATTGCCCGAAGCTAAACGTTCTGAAGGTAATTATCGCCTTTATACAGACAAAAGCGTGCAACTGTTACGGAAAATCGTCGCATTAAAATCTCAGGGTTTTCAACTAGATCATATTCACAAATTATTAACAAGTCATCCCGAACCAAATAATTTTGATAGCTTAACTACTCAACTACAGCAGCAATATCAATCTGTCATCGAACAATTATCTCGATTGCGAAAAACAGCGTCTGCCTTAGAAAGTTTATTGGGTAGAGACCAACATTGTCAACATATCCAAGCTGAAGCACTCGCCGAACTACGACAAATAGAGATAGAATCAACCTTGAGTAATCATAAATTAGAACAACTGTGGTACGGTTTAGATGCAGCTTGTGATGCTCATCCAGAAGACTTTGAGGAATCATTACAACAGTTATTACCCGATTTATCCCATAAAAACGAAATCGAAAGAGATTTACTTGGAAAACTCGTATTAGCTTCTGGTGATGTTAGTTTAGTCGATTTTATCCGCTTGAGTGAAAGTGCGATCGCCTCAGCCAGAAATACTCTACAAAATAACTGTGAAATAATCGTAGATGTTCCCCCAGTTTTCGCAGCTCTCGATCATACCCGCATTGCACATCTAGGTGTAAAAGTCAAGACTTTAATAGATGACCCTCATATTTACAGTGCAACAGAAGCCGAAAACAAATTTTGGCAACATAAAAAATGGCGTGAGGGTTTGCAAAAGTTAACTCCTGGTTGTATTTTAATTATCGGTTACGCACCATCAGTATTAATATCTGCATTGAAACTCATCCAACAAAAGCAGTTACGACCATCATTAATTATCGGAATGCCCATCGGTTTTAGTCATGCTCCAGCAGCCAAACGTCGGTTAATGTCTTGTGATGTAGATTATATTACCACTGTTGGTACTATTGGCGGTGGTTTACTAGCCGCAGTCGCGCTTAACACTTTGATGGAGTCTTTAATTGAAAAGCCTGATTGTCATTGTCATTTAGATGTTAACTGTTGACTGTAGAAGTCGGGTTTTTACGATAAATATCTCTAATATCACGTCCGGTTAAACACTCCTACTGTCTGTGAGGGCTGGTAATGGGTAATCGGTAATTGGTAATTGGTGATGGGTGATGAGTGATGGGTAAATGCGTAATCGTCATATAGTAAGCAATTAACCGGACTTCATATAACACCCACTTTCACACTAATAAAAACCCGACTTCTGTGAATATCGTCGAACTCACGTTTAATTAGAATTAGCAGTTGTTTTTTTTCATTCCAAAACCCTTACTTACTCCATAGTAAACAGTCTTGAATTCCACTTGATTATTATTCGGGTTGTAGAGAGTGTAAGTTGCTTCCCCTGGTTTTCTCCCCACATTACCGACACCTACCACCATCCGGGGAGTCACGTTGATAGTGTGATTAGGTGTTTGACTATCAAGAGTAGTTATTCCCGTGTTAATTGAACCAGCTTCTAAATTATATTGAAAAGTTAGACCAGAACGACCGCAAAATAAATTATTAGCTTGCATCCGCGCTACTCGGTCTAAAATTATAACTGGAGAAGTTTCCGGAGTTAATGCTTCATCTACAGATATAGTTGTACCGTGAATTAATAAAGCATCCAACTCAAAAAAGCCAAAATCGAGATTTCGTATCCACTCCACAGTATGACGAGAAACATGATTCCACAGTAATTTTACGGTCTCACCACCATATTTTTGCAATAAATCAGTAGGTTCCGAACTCCCAGTTAAACCATGCAATATTAAACATTGCTCCTCCCACCATCCCTTACAAACTAATGGTGATAACCCAGACTCAGAATTATGTGAATTATGTAAAAGTTCTACTAGTTTCTCAGATTCAGGAGTCGGTCCAACCACATCCCCTAAAATATATAAAGCCTCAATATAACGACTTTGACGTTTAATATCCGTCATGACCGCTTCATAAGCCGTCAAATTACCTTCAATACCGCTTAAAATTGCCCACTTCATCATCGTAATTTTGGATTTTAGATACATTCGCTTCGCTCAGTACAAGCTTTAGATTTTGGATTAGAGAGTTAGTTGACAGTTGACAGTTGACAGTTGACAGTTAATTTTTCCCCATCCCCTTGTCTCCCCATCACCTTGTCTCC
>NZ_JADEWL010000284.1 GCF_015207665.1 Plectonema cf. radiosum LEGE 06105 | reverse complement strand
GGGGGATGGGGAGAAGGAGTTATAAATTACCTTTGACCTTTAACCTCTAACCTTTGACCTGATATCCAATATCTCGCCGATAATACATTCCTTCAAAGTTAATTTGTTCAATACCAGCGTATGCTAATCCTAATGCTTGCTCGAAGTTTTCTCCGATACCCGTTACATTTAAAACTCTACCTCCATCTGTAATTAATTGTTGATTTAAGATTGTCCCAGCATGAAATACGGTTGCTCCTGCGGCTTCAGCTTGGGCGATACCTGTAATAACTTTACCTGTTTCATAAACTCCGGGATATCCTCCAGAAGCAGCAACTACGGTGGCACAGGCTCCTTGTTTCCATTCGATAGGGGGCATTTGCTCTAAACGCTGTTCTACACAGGCAAGCATTAATTCTTCTAATGGCGTTTCTAACAATGGTAATATTACTTGGGTTTCTGGGTCGCCAAAACGACAATTAAATTCTAAAACCTTGAATTCACCGCTAGGATTTATCATCAAACCAGCATAAAGCACGCCTCGATAATCAATATTCCTAGCCCTTAAAGCATTTATAGTTCTATCTAAAACTTGTTTTTGAACCCGTTCCATTAAATTAACAGTAGCAATCGGTGCTGGTGCATAAGCTCCCATCCCACCTGTATTTTCTCCCGTATCACCTTCACCAATGCGTTTATGGTCTTGGGCTGGTAATAAAGGTCTAATTGTTAAACCATCTGTCAATGCTAAAACCGATACTTCTTGTCCTATCAAACATTCTTCAACAATTACAAATTCTCCGGCACCACCAAACTGACCGCGAAAAATTGCTTCTACTGCTTCCACTGCCTGATTGCGCGTTGTCGCCACCGTAACACCTTTACCAGCCGCTAAACCGTCAGCCTTAATGACAATCGGTAATTCGTGGTCTTTTATGTAGCTTTTCGCCGGTGCTGCTCGGTTAAATACCGCACTATTTGCAATAGGAATCTTAGCTTCCTGCATCAGGGTTTTTGCCCATACCTTACTTGCTTCTATTTGCGCTCCCGCTTTGTTTGGACCAAATACCTTTAATCCTTGAGATTGCAAATAATCTGTAATTCCTTGTGCTAAAGGTACTTCCGGTCCCACAACCACGAGGTTTATTTCTTCTTTTAACGCAAAATTACTTATAAGGGCAAAATCATCCACCGCTAAAGAGATATTTTCACAGCGATTCAAAGTAGCTGTACCACCATTTCCCGGTACACAGAAAACTCGTTCAACTTCACTTGATTGAAGAAGTTTCCAAGCTAAAGCGTGTTCTCTTCCTCCACTACCTACAACTAAAATTTTCACTCTTATTCCTCGAAGTCACCTTGATGATACGCTTTATTTTTCCACCAATTTTAATACTTATCTCGGCTCAACGGTATGGTTTTCAATTTTAAAGTGAGGAGTTGACAGTTGACAGTGGACAGTTGAGCTTTAACCTCTAACCTTTAACCTTTAACCTTCGACCTCTTTCGACCTGTGTAAACAAAAAAATAAACAGTAGTGGCAACTACCTGTGTATAGGGATTAACCTGTTAATACTGAGTTAACAAAATACCTAAATATTAAGAGACATGACTAAAAATATCTTGACTGGTGCAGCGGGATTTATTGGTTCCCATTTAGCAGAAACCTTGTTAAAAAAAGGAGAACAAGTAATTGGTATTGATGAATTCAATGATTACTATGACCCGATGTTCAAGTATGAAAATATTGCATCATTGCAAAGCTATACCAACTTTAAATTGATTGAAGGAGATATTCAGTTTTTAGATTGGCGATCGCTGTTAGAAGATGTTGATATTATTTACCATCAAGCAGCACAAGCAGGGGTAAGGGCAAGTTGGGGGCAAGGTTTCCGTTTTTACACGGAACGCAATATCAGCGCGACTCAAGTAATGCTTGAAGCTGCAAAGGATGCGAAAAATTTGCAAAGATTCATTTATGCTTCTACTTCCAGCGTTTACGGTGATGCGGAAACTTTACCGACGAGCGAATTAATTTGTCCCAAACCAGTTTCACCCTATGGAATCACAAAGTTAGCCGCTGAAAGATTGTGTGGACTTTATCACAAAAACTTTGACGTACCTTTTGTAGCATTACGTTACTTTACAGTTTACGGTCCTCGTCAGCGTCCGGACATGGCATTTCACAAGTTTTATAAAGCTGTCATCCAAGATGAACCAATTCCCGTTTACGGTGATGGATTACAAACTCGCGATTTTACCTTTGTTAGTGATGCTGTTGCAGCTAATTTAGCCGCAGCCACAGTAGAAGCTGCGGTGGGAGAGATTTTTAATATTGGTGGTGGTAGTAGAGTAGTTTTAAAGGAAGTTCTCGAAACGATGGAAGAAATTGTTGGCAAACCCATCAAGAGAAACCATGTTGAAAAAGCAATGGGAGACGCACGTCATACAGCAGCGGATGTTTCCAAAGCACAGAAAATTCTCGGTTATCAACCCTCTGTGAATTTGAGAGAAGGGTTGAGCAGAGAATGGGAATGGGTTAAGGGGTTGTATTAAAG
>NZ_JADEWL010000005.1 GCF_015207665.1 Plectonema cf. radiosum LEGE 06105 | reverse complement strand
AATTTACTCCTTTTATCCTTGGCTAAACCCTGAAGGATGTGTTAACTACTATAACCAGTTAAGTCCAAACGGAAAACGGAGTGGTGTGAATTATGTGCGGAATCGTTGGCTATATCGGCACGCAAACAGCGACGGAAGTTTTACTCGCAGGATTGGAAAAGTTGGAGTATCGGGGTTACGATTCCGCTGGAATCGCTACGATATCGGAAGGTGAAATTAGTTGCGTTAGGGCTAAGGGTAAGTTACATAATTTGCGTTCTAAGTTAGAACACTTAGAAAATCCCGCTCGTGTCGGTATCGGACACACTAGATGGGCTACCCATGGTAAGCCCGAAGAATACAACGCTCATCCCCATATGGATACTGCTATGCGGGTGGCGGTGGTGCAAAATGGGATTGTGGAAAATTACCGTGAGTTGCGCGAAGAGTTAAAGGCTCAAGGTCATGAATTTCGTTCGGATACGGATACTGAGGTTATTCCTCATTTAATTGCTCAGTTTCTCAAGGAAGAAGTTGCGCTACAAGAAACTTATCCGGATTTAATGTTTTTTGAAGCAGTACGGAAAGCAGTAAATCAATTGAGCGGTGCGTTTGCTGTTGCGGTTATTTGTGCTGATTTCCCCGATGAAATTATCTTGATACGTCAGCAAGCACCTTTGGTAATTGGTTTTGGACAAGGTGAATTTTTCTGTGCTTCCGATACCCCAGCGATTGTTTCTCATACCCGTGCGGTACTGAATTTAGATAATGGAGAAATGGCTCGTTTAACTCCTTTAGGTGTGGAGGTTTATAACTTTGCCGGTGAAAGATTAAAGAAACAACCCAGATTGCTGAATATGAATCCCGTAATGGTAGAGAAACAGGGATTCAAGCATTTTATGCTCAAGGAAATCTATGAGCAACCTGGTGTAGTCAGAGCTTGTTTGGATGCTTATTTCAGCCATCACGATACTATTGATTATACGAATTCCCCAGTAAATCTGGGTTTACCAAATGAACTTTATACTGATTTAGAACAAATACAGATAGTTGCTTGTGGTACTAGTTGGCACGCGGCATTAGTCGGAAAATACTTATTAGAACAGTTTGCGGGAATTCCCACTCAGGTACATTACGCTTCCGAGTTCCGCTATTCACCAACACCTTTAACTCCCAACACACTGATAATTGGTGTAACTCAATCCGGTGAAACTGCGGATACTCTGGCAGCTCTATCAATGGAAAAACAACGCCGCGAAGCTAAAGAATCTAAGTATCAACCCAGACTTTTAGGTATAACCAACCGTCCGGAAAGTAGTTTGGGGCTGATGGTACCGCATATTATTAATACTTTTGCCGGAATTGAAATTGGGGTAGCAGCGACGAAAACTTTTGTTGCTCAATTGATGGCATTTTATGCTTTAACAATAGATTTAGCTTATCGCTGTAAAACTGTTTCAATTGAAAGAATCAACGAAACAATAGCCGGATTGCGGATGATTCCCAATGAAATTGAAGAAAATCTCCAAAGACAAGAAGAATTAACCGAACAGCTAGCTCATGAATTCACCGAAACTAGAGATTTTATCTTTTTAGGAAGAGGAATTAACTTTCCTATCGCTTTAGAAGGCGCTTTAAAATTAAAGGAAATTAGCTATATTCATGCTGAAGGATATCCCGCAGGGGAAATGAAACACGGCCCGATTGCACTTTTAGATGAAAAAGTTCCAGTAGTTGCGATCGCGATGCCGGGTAACGTCCATGAAAAGGTAATTTCCAACGCTCAGGAAGCTAAAGCCCGTGATTCGCGGTTGATTGGAATTGCACCTGCTGACGATGAAGAAGTCGCAGAAATATTCAACGATTTAATTCCCGTTTCCAATGTAGATGAATTACTTTCACCTATTTTGACAGTGATTCCTTTACAGTTATTGGCTTATCACATTGCAGCCCGTCGCGGTTTGGATGTCGATCAACCGAGAAATCTAGCTAAATCTGTGACTGTGGAGTAAGTGTAATTACTGGATTTAATAAATTTGTCGAAACATAATAAAATTGTACAATTTCTCCTATGGGTGAAGCTTACTCCACCTGTAGGAGATTTTATTTATGCTTTGCAGCGGATAGGGTTGGCGTGGTGATGGAGAAAGAGGAAATAACTTATTTTCAGTCCTTTTGATTTTAGAGAAAAGAAAATTAATAATCAATTTTCACCGTATAAAAAAACAACCCAAAAAATAAGATTTGCCGAAAAATACAATCAATATGTAATTTTAATCACTTGCCATTCTAGTAAATCAAATTTACTATACCCTGTAGCTAATCTTATATCCTTTTCGACAAGTCAAGAATATTAGTTTTCTCAGGTTATCTGCTGCTTACTCCTTATCTCTCCTTACCTCCTTCCTCCGCGCCCTCCGCGTCTCTGCGGTTTGATTTTCAGTAATTATGCGGATAAAAGAGTAATTGCATAATTAGAAAGGCGCTACATATAGATGTTTATAGCTATAGAAAAATCACTTAAAGTAATTAATAAAATATGAGCAAAAAACATCACGATGTCCGAGTTTTAACCCATCGCGCCTTTACTGTATTTTTGACTGTATTTTTGATTTCCGATGTGGGGAGAGTATATGCTTCTAGGAATTTAGAAATCATTGCTCAACAGGGAGAAACGCAACCGGATGTAACTCGCGCTGAAGCAGTAAAGTTAACAGAAGAAGGATTGGAGTTATTTAATAAGCAAGGAGGTAAGGAATCACTGCTAGCAGCGAGGAAGAAACTTGAAGCAGCGCTGGTTTTGTGGCAAAAACTGGGGGATAAAACAGGGCAAGCTGTTACTCTTCTAAGTATTGGTGTAGTCTACGACAATTTAGGAGAAAAGCAGAAGGCTCTGCAATACTACAATCAAGCTTTACCTTTATTAGGTGCGGTGGGAAACAGGCGTGGAGAAGCCACTACACTTAGTAATATTGGTGTAGTCTACTCAAGTTTAGGAGAAAAGCAGAAAGCTCTGCAATTTTATAATCAAGCTTTACCTTTATATCGTGCGGTGGAAGACAGGGGTGGAGAAGCCACTACACTCAATAATATTGGTCTTGTCTACGATGATTTAGGGGAAAAGCAGAAAGCTCTGCAATTTTACAACCAAGCTTTACCTTTATATCGTGCGGTGGTAAACAGACGTGGAGAAGCCACTACACTCAATAATATTGGTTCAGTCTACAGTGATTTAGGAGAAAAGCAGAAAGCTCTGCAATACTTTAACCAAGCTTTACCTTTATATCGTGCGGTGGTAAACAGACGTGGAGAAGCCACTACACTCAATAATATTGGTTCAGTCTACAGTGATTTAGGAGAAAAGCAGAAAGCTCTGCAATTTTACAACCAAGCTTTACCATTGAGACGTGCGGTGGCAGACAAAGGTGGAGAAGCCACTACTCTCAATAATATTGGTGGAGTCTACGACGATTTAGGAGAAAAGCAGAAAGCTCTGCAATTTTACAACCAAGCTTTACCATTGAGACGTGCGGTGGGAGACAGGGGTGGAGAAGCCACTACTCTCAATAATATTGGTGGAGTCTACGACGATTTAGGAGAAAAGCAGAAAGCTCTGCAATTTTACAACCAAGCTTTACCATTGAGACGTGCGGTGGGAGACAAAGGTGGAGAAGCCACTACTCTTAATAATATTGGTCTTGTATACTCGGATTTAGGAGAAAAGCAGAAAGCCCTGGAATTTTACAACCAAGCTTTACCTTTATATCGTGCGGTGGGAGACAGAAATGGAGAAGCCACTACTCTCAATAATATTGGTAAAGTCTACTCGGATTTAGGAGAAAAGCAGAAAGCTCTGCAATTTTACAACCAAGCTTTATCTTTAGATCGTGCGGTGGGAGACAGGGGTGGAGAAGCCACTACACTCAATAATATTGGTGGAGTCTACGACGATTTAGGAGAAAAGCAGAAAGCTCTGCAATCCTACAACCAAGCTTTACCATTAAGACGTGCAGTGGGAGATAGGGGTGGAGAAGCCACTACACTCAATAATATTGGTCAAGTCTACCATGCTTTAGGAGAAAAGCAGAAAGCTCTGCAATTCTACAACCGAGCTTTACCTATATTACGTGCTGTAGGAAACAGGGGTATGGAAGCCACTACTCTCAATAATATTGGTGGAGTCTACTCAAATTTAGAAGAAAAGCAGAAGGCACTGCAATCCTACAACCAAGCTTTACCATTGAGACGTGCGGTGGGAGACAGGGGTGGAGAAGCGATTACCTTAAACAATCTTGCTTACCTAGAACACAAACAAGGTAATTTACAAGCATCCCTCAAACACATCGAAAGCGCGATCGCAATAATCGAAGATTTACGCAGTACATACACCAACCAAGACTTAAAAACCACCTATTTCTCCACAGTCCAAGATTACTACAGAGGGTACATTAACATCTTGATGGATTTACACAAGAAAAACCCATCACAAGGATACGATACTATAGCGCTACACATTTCAGAACGTTCCCGCGCTCGTGGTTTAATCGAACTTTTAGCTCAAGCTAACGCCGAAATCAGCAAAAATGTTGACCCCAAATTCATCGCTGAAGAAAAAGAATTACAGCTAAAACGTCAAGCTCAAGAAAAAATCCTGGCTCAATTAATCAATCAATCCCAACCACCGAAAGATAGTATTCAACAAACCGAAACCGAAATTCAAAATATTATCAACCAACAAAAACAGCTTAAAGCAAAAATCCGCGCTCAAAACCCAGAACGAGATAAAATTACTAACCCAGAACCTTTAAAACTGCCTGAAATTCAACAGCAATTAGATAAAGATACCGTTTTACTGCAATATTCCCTCGGTAAAGAACGCAGTTATTTATGGTTAGTCACTCCTAATTCTCTCGACACTTACGAACTACCAAAAGGTGAAGAAATTGAGAAAATAGCGAAACAATTCCATAAAAATTTAGGACATCAGAAAACAGGGAATTTAGCCCTAAGTAATGCACAAAAACTCAGCAAAATAATTCTTAAACCTGTAAAAGATAAGATAACTGGAAAAAGATTAGTCATCGTTGCTGATGGTGTATTGCAACAGATTCCTTTTGCAGCATTAGCAGATCCAAATAATAGTAAAAATTCAACTTCAACTTCAACTCAAACAGATACTAATTATCAACCTTTGATGCTCAACCACGAAATTGTTAATTTACCTTCAGCATCAACTATTGCTATCCAACGGGAAAAAATCGCCAAACGTAAAATAGCACCTAAAAAAATCGCTATCCTCGCAGACCCAGTATACAGTTCCAATGACCAACGAGTTACGGGTAAAGAAGAAACTATCGGTCCCGAACTTCGGGAAAAAATCGCCAAACGTAAAATAGCACCTAAAAAAATCGCTATCCTCGCAGACCCAGTATACAGTTCCAATGACCAACGAGTTACAGGTAAAGAAGAAACTATCAGTCCCGAACTTGATTTAGAACGTTCCGCTCTCAAGCGTTCCGCGAAAAGCCTTAATCGTACTGGCTGGAATCGACTACCAAATACAGAAATAGAAGCCCAAGAAATATTAAAACTCGTTCCTTCTACCGACACACTACAAGCATTTAGCTTCGATGTTAACTATAACTTGGCGACAAGTAAAAATCTTAATCAATACCAAATTTTACACTTTGCAACCCACGGGTTCGTTAATCCCGATCAACCGGAATTATCAGGAATTATTTTATCGTTAGTTAATCAAGACGGTCAACAAGTACCGGGTTATTTACGTTTAGCAGATTTATTTGAACAAGATTATCCCGCAGAATTAATTGTTTTAAGTGCTTGCGAAACTGGACTTGGCAAAAATGTCAGTGGTGAAGGTCTAGTGGGCTTGACAAGAGGATTGATGTATGCAGGTGCGGCGAGAGTGGCTTTGTCGTTATGGCAGGTTGACGATAAGGGTACATCGGTATTGATGCAAGAGTTTTATAAACAGATGTTGCAGGAGAATAAAACTCCTAGCGAAGCGTTACGGGCTGCACAGCGCAAATTATGGTCAAATCCGGATTGGCGTAGTCCCCATTATTGGGCTGCATTTACATTGCAAGGTGAGTGGAAATAACCTCACCCCAGCCCTCTCCTTGTCAAGGAGAGGGGGAAATGCGGGAGATGTAAAGAGATTAATTTTACGTTTACAAACAGGAAGGAGAGATTACCGTGAATATCGCTATCAACAACAAATCTATTGCTCCATTTATTACAACTGTAATTACTTGTGCGATCGCCATAAGTTCGTCGGTACAAGCACAAAATAATCCCAAAATTTCCAATCCCAAATTTATTCAATCCGAGGAGGGAGGTAATTTTGAATTACCAAGTAAGGGAAAACCTTTTATTCCAAATGATGTAGAACAATCAATCAAACCAAATGAAAGTACAAGTCGAGGAATACCCGATGGTGTAGATGATCGCATTCTCATGACTAGCAATAAATACCCTTGGTCAACAATTGGTAGGGTTCAAGGAACAACTACTGACGCTAAAAGCTATCATTGCACGGGAACTCTAATTTACGATAATCTCGTTCTCACTAATTCTCATTGCGTTATCGATGCAGAAACTGGTGTATTAAGTAGAGAAATTAAATTTTTACCGAATTTTATCAACGGTAGAGTTGATAATCCTAGAGATATTGCTTCAGTTGAACAAGTTGTTTACGGTACTGATTTCAAAAATGGAAATCAAGACAACGCAAAAGACTGGGCTATTTTGGTATTAGATAAACCTTTAGGTCGTAAATATGGTTATCTAGGATGGAAATCTATACCATCTAATGTTCTTGTTCGTAATCAGAATGCTTTCTTTTTTGTGGGATATTCCGGTGATTTTCCCAAATTTAATCCAGGAATGGTAGCAGGATTTGAAAAAGGTTGCAGCATTGTAGCAGAAGAAGAAGGGCTTTTATTACATGATTGCGATACTGCCGGGGGTTCTTCTGGTGGTCCGATCATCGCCACGATTGGTTCACAATACTATATTGTTGGCGTAAATAATGCCGAAATCAAAAATCTTGGTACCGGACAGGATATTATTAATACTGCGGTGAAAATTTCCACAATAGAGGAAGCATTAGCTGATAGATAATTTTTGTTTTGAGTATATAGCAAATTTCGGTTAAGTGAAGTACATATTGAACCTCACCCCGTCCTCCGGACACCCCTCTCCGTATATTAGGAGAGGGGAAGGGGGTGAGGTTAATTTTGTATTTGCTCTCTTACCCAACGTCTAAAAGCTCTAATTACAGTATTCCTACCTGCCGTTTTACTCTGCTCAAGATATTGGGGTAGAATTTCAGCTAAAGGTAAGTTAGGAAAGTTTTTGCTTTTCTCTGACACTATATAAGAATCATTTTGTAATAAATTTATTTGTAATTTACCTTTCTCAAATCGCCATAATTCAGGAACTTTTAATGCTGCATAAATACTTGGATGAGTCCGAGAAGTAACATCAATTTCTAAAGCTAAATCCGGTGGTGGATCTTGTGTTAAATCAAGCCGCTTCTTTCCACGAATTTTATTTTCATTTTCAATATAAAAACATTGGTCTGGCTCAATTCCCTGAAGCATTATTTGATTTTTAAAAGTCGTGGAACCCAGACTTCTAAATTCAATATTTAGTTCTTCTAAAAGCGCTTTTACTAAGTCACCAATAATTTCTTTATCGTCTTCATGTTCTGGCAATGGTGCCATAATTTCTAGCATTCCTTGGTCATAAGCAATACGAGCGGCACGATGTTCTCCTAATTCATCAAGAATTGTTTCAAATTCTTGCCACGTGACATCACGTAACAATACCCGTTGTCCCGGTGGAACATCAATACGTTTAATGCTTAAGAGCATATTACCACTCCCAGTCTTTGTAGGATTACTATTAGCTTAACGTGAGTTCTAGTTGTTCAAAAACACTAAGAAGTCGGGCTTTTTACCTGACAGCATTTTGCAGATAAATCAGGTACAGCATTATATTATAAAGTTCTTGTGGGATGGTCATCCCTACCCGTCCTAATATGCCTCATAAAGATGAAATATGCTGTAAATATTCGTCAAATCAGACAACCGCAAGCGAAACCCGACTTCTCATTTAATTCATAGTCAAAAATATTATTTATAGTTATTAAATATTCACAATCAGAATATGACAATAATTGTGATATTTTGTAAATAAACTTTACATTTATTGACAATGATCAGATTGATATCAGATTTTGATGGACCTATTTGCGATGTTTCCGAACGTTATTACCAAGTGTATCTGTTTTGTTTAAAGAAAAACCACCGTCAAAATCAACAAATACGTATACTTTCCAAAGATGAATTTTGGCAGTTAAAACGTTCGCGTGTGCCAGAAAAACAAATAGGTATTATATCCGGTTTAGAATCAGCACAAGCAGAAAATTTTGCTCAATTACGAAAGCAATGTGTACATACGCAGCCTTATTTTGAGTATGATATCCTCGCACCCGGCGCTGTAGAAGCTTTGCTCAGAGTTCAACAAGCTGGAATTGATTTGGCGGTAATGACTATGCGCCGAGTCAGAGAATTAGAATACGCTGTACAAAAATTTGATTTATACCAGTTTTTTCCTGAAAATCGTCGTTACTGCCTTAGTAACGATTACGTAAAAACCCGCGATATCGATGATAAACCGTTACTTATGGCACAGGCTTTAAAAGAACTACCCCACGCAGAAGAGACTTGGATGGTTGGAGATACTGAAGCAGATATCGCTGCCGCTAAAAAGCATGGTGTCAAGTCGATAGCTGTAGAGTGCGGTATTCGCGATCGCGTTCAACTCGAAGCTTATCATCCAGACATTTTTGTGAAAAATTTAACAGAAGCGGTGAATTTTTTACTCAAAGGTTGGGCATAAAAATTTAATATTCAAAAGTAGCAATGAAAAAATCGGAAAACAGGGAATTTATAGTCTTATTCCCTATTTTCCCAAATTCAAGTTACTTGAGAAAACTACAAATTAGCCACAATAATATAAACGTTACCACCGTAGCAAACTGATTCGTTGTGAAATTAGCCGAATTTAACAGTTCTGTAAGAGAACTAGCTATAAGTCCTCCGATAATTAAACCAACTATCAAACCTACTAAAGTAAATAAAACCGCTCTACCGAATTTATTTTCCTTGCGATTGAGAAAATAAATGCTCACTCCAACTCCGATTACCAACATTAATTGTAAAACCTGGTCGCCTCCAGTTCGATAAAACAAACTGTTGGCACTCAAGCCAAGATACCAAATACCAGGTACAACTATGTCAAGGGTACTGGGTTTATCTACCATACGTTGCAGCCATGGGGGTGACTGCTTTTTCGGAACTGGACTTAAATCGGGAGTCACCTGCACTTTGGATTCGGGGAAGCGAATACGTTCGGGTACTTTAATCTTGCCTTCCTGACGCATCCGCAAGCGGTTCATCAGTACGGCATCATAAGCAGCTTCAATAATTTCAATACGCGATGTATCGCCACTATATTGTTCTACTAGACGATTGCGTGTATCTTGAATTTCTTCAAAGCTAGCGTCTTCCGATACCCCAAGTTTTTCGTAGGGATTTTGGTCGCTCATGGGAGTTAATTACTGATAGCGAGGTTCGCAGCAGTTTCTTGGTTAATAAAAACTATTTTATGATTTATTTTAGTAGAAACCAATATTATCACAGTCAATTTTAATAATCTTACCTAGATTAGGCTATAACAATAACGGAATTAACACAAGTAATTTTTACTAAAAGTAACTTTAACATATCGCAATAACTCCGTGTATCCCCTCATGCCGTTGAGTCTGAAGGGCTTTACTCTAGAATTTGAGATAAAAACACAAAAAGCGAAGATTTTTCATCAAAAAATTAAACTTTGTGTTTTATGTAAAGTTGTCGTTTTTCTCCGGAGGGAGGTTTTAATCGATAATCCTCTTTCTTTGTTTTGTGCCGTTTAACCGCATATAGATTTAAAATTGATAGCGTTTAATTACTTTGTAACTTGAAGTAAACTATTTTCTAGTTTAATCTTCAATTAACACGGTGGCATATTAGATTATCTATCTATAATTGTTAGATACTCTTGTAAACCAAGAAGAGCATTCTTGTTTTATCCCCAGGGTTGCATGAAAAAGAAAATTTACGCTCTGATTACCGAAGCCAAGGCATTACACTAGTATGTGTTTGGAATAACGGGTTAGGAGAGTTTTAGCCTTGTAGATTATTATTGCCCAAAAACGGATATTCGCGTCTAAAAAATGCAATCCGTCTGTAAATCCTATGAATTTTTTTGCAAAGTGATGGTCATGGCTCCTGCTGCCAAGATTCTTGTAGTTGACGACGACCCTGCCGTTAGAAATTTAATTCAACGCTTCTTGATGAAGCAGAGCTATCAAGTGGAAGCTGCCGAAGATGGCAAAACCGCATTAGCTCTCTTCGAGCAATTTAACCCGGATTTGGTAATTTTAGACGTTAATTTACCAGATGTAATCGGGTTTAATCTTTGCCAAGAAATGCAGAGTCGTAACGGTGTTTTTGTTCTGATGCTGACTAGTCGTGCGGATGAAGCCGATAAAATTCGCGGCTTCTCTAAAGGTGCTGACGACTATCTTACCAAGCCTTTCGGTTTGGGAGAGTTAGAAGTCAGAGTCGCAGCTATTCTGCGCCGTCAGCGCGTTGTAACCACAGCGGAACAGAAACGTTTGGTTTTTGAAAAATTGATGATAGACCCTGTGCGAAGAGAAGTTTCACTCAATAATCTACCAGTTCCTTTAACTGCGTTGGAGTTTGATTTACTGCATTTTCTAGCCAGTCATCCCGGTAGAGTTTGGCGACGTGCCGAACTTATCCAAGAGGTATGGGATTATGAATATGTTGGCGACCAAAGGGTCGTAGACGTACATATCGGTCAAATTCGTAAAAAGATTGAAGCTGATGCTGCCCAGCCTGCATTGATTCAGACGGTACGTGGTGTTGGCTATAAATTTGAATGCCCAGCTCCAGATCAGCAGCCTGAGAAAATACTTTAATGTAACAGGAGGTCAAACCTCCTTTTACGTATTTTTAGCTCTCAATCAGTTTGAAGATGACAAATTCAATTACATCAAAATCTCAAGTAGAAAGGGAAAACCAATTATACATTCTTGATAAATCTGTTGAATCTGCCTTATTTTTAGCTTTTCTCCGTTTAATTATTTTCTGTTTTAAATAAAAATTTAAACCTTAAAGTTTTATGATTAATCCCCTTTTCGGAGGATATTTTTTAATTGGGATTTTTTAAGTCTTATTACTTAAATTTATCAAGGGAGGATTTTTAATCAAAAAAATGTTTTTTATTTTTACTTGAGTCTATAGCTGTCAGTAAATAATAACATCCCTCGATATTAGCACCCAACTATGATTAGGAAATATTTTTACAAGAATTTCCCTTTTAGTTGTGTGCCATGAAAGGACATATCGACGATTACTTAATTACTGACTTAATTGGTATTACTGCATTAAGGAAATAAATCAGCGATTAGAAAGCAGCTAAATGGTTTGTCTCACAAGACTTTACACTTTGAAGGCAAAGCTGCCTTCTTGATTAATGTCTTTATGTACTAAAAATTTTGAAACAACGTTTCTAAATAAACACGGGCTGCACGGCGATCGCTATCTCCATTTTGAAGTAGAAACAAAGACAGAGCGGCTGTGAGTACTCGGTCTTGGTTCCAATCTGGATGTGTTTCTAAGTAATTCTTCAAGGATTCGTGAAGTGTTTCAGGGACTTGTGCTGCGAGACTAATTGTAGCGTTCATAATTCTTCTCCTAAAATCGGGCTATCAAAAGGGATTTTGAGCGGACGAAGACCTTTATCGTGACCATACAAAGCCCAAAGAGCATTGTTGTGTAAAGGTGTTGCCAAACTGTAGTATTACATTCAATACTTGGGTTGACGAAAAAATCTTGTCGCATCATTTTGCGCTAAAGGGGGGTAGGTTTGTCAATGCTGCGAAATGTTACAAATCTCGGTATAAAATTTTCGTACTCACGGAATAATCAACCTTAGACGCTCTATATTGTTACAACACTTAATAATAACTCAGTCCTTGTAAGTCTTTGCTGTTGCTGTCCAACAATCCCCAATAATATCTTCTAAAGCTTGTTTAAACGTCAAAAACCTGTGGAGAACTCCTTAAGAGTCTGTGGAAATCATGTGGAATCGGTGAGGAAAATTCTCGTTAATGATAAGAATTACAAAAAATTCCCCCTTTACTCCTTTCTTCTCTGTAAAGCCCTTTCTCCGTAACTACTTAACGAGTATTGATGACCAAATTTTAATTTTCGATTTTAGCAACTACCCTTAGTATCGTTTTGTGATGTATAAATTTTTTTAAAAGAATATTAACTATAACTATTGAGTTGGCGGCGGATTCGTAGTAAAATTTTCATAATGGGGATATAAGGTAAAATAAAAAAAATGCCAATATTCCCATTATAAAAATAATATCATTTCATCAGAAAAAATCTACCCTCGGCGGAGAAAAAAAATCGCGTGGGGAGAAAAATCAAAAAAAATGAAGGATAAGAGCCTTGAATCATAAGTAATCAATGATTCAAAGCTATCTAAACAAGCAGGACAAATAGTAACAAATCTTATTTACGACGTTCTTGCAACTTGCGATAAACAGATTTTAAATCAACACGATGATGAGCCAAAGCGACTAAAGTATGGTATAGCAAATCAGCAACCTCGCCAGCGATGGCATCTGCATCGTCATCCTTGCAAGCCATAACCACTTCAGCAGATTCTTCACCAATTTTTTTTAAAATCTGATTGTCCCCACCTTTAAATAACTTGCAAGTGTAAGAATCATCAGTGGGATTGTCGCGTCGGTGAGATATGACATTAAATAGCTGTGACAAAGTATCAGCAGGAGGAGGAATAATTTTGCTGTCAACCTGATGAAAACAACTTCTTTCGCCGGTATGACAAGCAATATCTCCGACTTGTTCTACACCAATTAAAAGAGCATCACTATCGCAGTCGTAGCGGAGACTATGCACTATTTGAATATGTCCGCTGGTGGCACCCTTATGCCATAATTCTTGACGAGAACGGCTCCAAAAGCAAGTTTCACCAGAGTCCAAAGTCTTGATTAAAGATTCTCGGTTCATCCATGCCATCATTAAAACAGTGCCATCTAAATAATCCTGGACTATAGCTGGCACCAAACCTCGTTCATCGTAGCGAATTTTGTCAACGGGGATGTTGTTTTGCGAATCTGTTACAGAAAAAAACATACCGCCCTTTAGTAAGAATGATTGATAAATTCACGATATCATTCTGTATGGTGTATCTTAATGGAATGTTTTTGCTCTATGCTAACTAACGGGACTCAAACCATAACGTTTTGCTGCTCTTGTTGAGTGCAACTTTTTCAATGGTCTTAAGGCGACTTGATCAACTGAACAGAGCTTGACCATCCCAATAAACAGCCGAGTTAAAAGCCGCAATTATACACATCTGAAACAGCTTAGCTATTAGCGATTGCGAATCTCAAGACGGCAAATCCTGATTTGACTTGTATAACATATCGTTATTTTTTTGGTTCAGCTAATTGAGTTTGACAATAACCTTGAAACAGCATGAACCCCTATCAAAAGATAGACCATTATAATTAGACTCTAGGAGACAGCCTTGGTAAATACAACGATTAAAACTACCAAATCACAAGAAATCTTTGCAGCTGCTCAAAGCTTGATGCCCGGAGGAGTTAATTCTCCCGTGCGTGCGTTTAAATCTGTAGGCGGACAACCGATTGTTTTTGACCGAGTAAAAGGCGCGTATATTTGGGATGTGGATGGCAACGAATACATAGACTATGTTGGTACTTGGGGTCCGGCAATTTGTGGTCATACCAATCCCGAAGTAATTGCTGCTTTACATTCCGCTCTTGAAAAAGGTACTAGCTTTGGCGCTCCTTCGGTATTGGAAAATGTCTTAGCGGAAATGGTTATCGATGCCGTCCCCAGTATTGAAATGGTAAGATTTGTTAACTCTGGGACAGAAGCCTGTATGGCTGTGTTAAGGCTGATGCGAGCTTTTACCAAACGAGATAAAATAATCAAATTTGAAGGCTGTTACCACGGTCACGCGGATATGTTTTTGGTGAAAGCGGGTTCTGGAGTTGCAACTTTGGGTTTACCCGACTCTCCGGGAGTTCCCAAATCTGTTACCAGTGATACTCTAACCGCACCCTTTAACGACCTCGAAGCTGTAAAAGTACTATTTGAACAAAACCGCGACCAAATTGCTGGGGTAATTTTAGAACCAGTTGTAGGAAATGCTGGTTTTGTTACTCCAGATGCTGGATTTTTGGAAGGACTCCGCGAACTCACTCACGAACACGGTGCATTATTAGTATTTGATGAAGTAATGACGGGTTTCCGTATTTCCTATGGTGGCGCTCAAGAAAAGTTTGGCGTGACTCCAGACTTAACCACTTTAGGTAAAATTATCGGCGGTGGTTTACCTGTAGGAGCTTACGGCGGTCGTCGAGATATCATGTCTATGGTTGCACCCGCAGGACCAATGTATCAAGCCGGAACCCTCAGTGGTAATCCTTTGGCAATGACTGCCGGAATTAAAACATTAGAATTGCTGCAAAAGCCAGGTACTTACGACTACTTAGAACAAATTACCAAAAAGTTAGCCGATGGCTTATTGCAAGTCGCTAGAGAAACTGGTCATGATGCTTGTGGTGGTAATATCAGCGGGATGTTTGGAATGTTCTTCACCAGCGGTCCGGTTCATAACTATGAAGATGCGAAAGCTTCGGACACTGCAAAATTTGGACGCTTCCATCGTGGGATGTTGGAACATGGTATTTACTTAGCACCTTCTCAATTTGAAGCTGGATTTACTTCTATAGCTCACACCCCAGAAGATATTGAACGAACTTTGCAAGCTGCACTATATGTAATGTCTACCTTGTAAGCAGAAATTATTGTATCAATCCCGTCTCAAAAATAAGCCGGGATTGAACTTTTCACGAAAAATTTAACTCGATTAGTTACAACCGCAGCCACTGTGTCCACAACCTTTCATGGTTTTATGACCTTCAGCGCAAGCCTCGGAGCAATAGTATTGACCATCTTTATTGACTGCATTTTCAACATTGACAATACACAAACATTTTTCGCAAGCACATTTCATTAAATCTACGGTAGTTGTCATTTTTCCTTAGCCTCCGGAAAATACTTTTTAATTACAAATATTTCAGAAAATCTGAACATATGTTCATATGTATATTAGCATAGTTTTTAGCTTGAACAAAAAGAAGCCTCTCGCCTACCCGGAACGAGAGGCTCCGGAGATGAATTTTTGGGCGGCGACGAGTTGACCCCCGACCACTATCAACCGTCAGGTTGCTGCCGGGAGTGGGGTCGGGGAGGTCTTTGGGGCAAGTAAACTACAACGATAATCGAGAGAAGTCGGGTTTTTACGATTTTCTATTCATGAAACGAGAAAACACTCATAAAAACCCGACTTCTTACCCCACGAAAAATTAAGGTTTTACAGCTTTTTGATCTAGTAACGCCAAGAACCGTATATGTACGGAGAATTAATCAAATAAATACGTAAGTTTAGAAACTCTTCAAAACTAAATCAGCAATTTACACCTGGCATCCTGGAATACATCTGTTGATAATAAAAATAGAGTAATTGCTCACCGTTATTTTTGTAGCGAGTTGACAGTGCATGAGCTACTGTTTAAATCCGAACTGTCTCAATCCTGAAAACCTGCCATTTAGTGAAAGATGCCAATCTTGTGGAGCGCGAATTATGTTGCGCGATCGCTACCGAGTCACCAAATCTTTGGGTCAAGGTGGCTTTGGAGCGACTTTTCTGGCACAAGATGAAGCTTTACCGGGGGAACCGAGTTGCGTAATCAAGCAACTACGTCCTTCGGGAACTGCGCCTCATGTTTTACAAATGGCACGGGAATTATTTGAGCGAGAAGCCGCCACCCTGGGCAAGATTGGGAATCATCCCCAAGTTCCACGTTTACTAGACTATTTTGAAGACCGCGAACATTTCTATTTAATTCAAGAATATGTCCACGGTTCAACTATACAGCAGGAGGTGAAACGTAACGGAGTATTAGGTGAAGTAGGAGTCAAGCAGTTTTTAAGTGAAATCTTACCATTACTGCAATACATCCATTCCCAAAAAGTGATTCACCGTGATATTAAACCCGCGAACTTGATTCGTCGCGCTCAAGATTCGAGATTAGTGATGATTGATTTTGGCGCTGTGAAAAATCAAGTTAGTCAGACAGCAGCGATGCAATCGGGACAAACAGCATTAACTGCCTATGCTATTGGTACTCCTGGTTTTGCTCCTCCAGAGCAAATGGCGATGCGTCCGGTTTACGCTAGCGATATTTATGCTTTGGGTATTACGTGTATATACTTACTAACTGGTAAATCTCCCAAGGATTTGGAATATAATCCTGCGACGGGTGAGGTGATGTGGCAACACCTTGTACACTTAAGCGATCACTTTGTACAAGTCCTAACAAAGATGATGGATGTGTCAGTCCGCAACCGTTACCAGTCAGCGGAGGAAGTTCTCAGAGCGATGGAGATGGAGCCTTACCTTGATAGTTTGGCTTCTGGTTTAGCTGTTCCATCAAACCTTGTTGGCAGTCAGAAAACTTCCACAGGTTTTGCTGATTCTAGTACGAATAGCAACAATTCTTCTACTAATTTCTCTAGTGCCGGAGTAGCTCAAGTTGCAGCAGCGATTCGAGCAAGAAAAGCTAAAGCCGCTTCTGGTAATACTTTAACAACCCGAAGCGTTAACAGTAGTGTAGTGACATCCAAAACAGCAGCTTCTATCTCGGATTCGACTAAATCTTCTGCTTATAAATCAAATCCAGAGCGTCGCTTAAATTCTGAAAGCTTACTAGCTGCTTACTTGAAGGGAAGGAGAGATTTTGCTTCGCACAATTTAAGTTTGCTAAACCTCCAAGGTTCCGATTTATCAGAAACAAATTTTCATTCTTCTAAGCTGGAAAAAGCTAACTTACAAGGTACAAATCTTTACAATAGCGATTTTGGACGAGCTAATTTAAACAAAGCTAATCTTAAAGATACTAATTTAAGTAAAGCTTATTTCAATCATGCTGATTTGGAATCCGCAGACCTCCGAGGTGCAGACCTCAGTTATGCTCATCTAAGTAATGCTAATCTTCGTGGAGCTAATTTGTGTGGTGCGAATCTTACTGGAGCTAAAATCTCTCCAGAACAGTTAGCGTTGGCTAAAACTAACTGGATGACTATACGTCCTAACGGTAGAAGAGGTTTATTGTGATTTAAGACAAAAATTGACAAACATTTCTGAGTTCTACCTAATTTTATTTAATGCTTCAATCATCATAAACCTTGATAATATATTAACCTTTAATAAAACAGGCGAAAATTTTAGCGTTGAAATAATAGTCCTCAAGACGAGGAAAACAGCCCCAAATCATAATAATATCAATATCGCTATATTTGGAATGGGAGTGGGTTGTTTGAAAATTCCTCAAGGATTTTCTACAAGCAAATAAATAGACGCTCCGCAAATAAAAAATTTTATCGTGGATAATAAAAGATTCCTCTACAGTTCCTTTGATTTTAAGATTGCTGTAGAGGAATCTTTTATTTAAACAAACTTCTATATTAAGGTTGTTCCTTTTCAAAAGCTTAAGATATTTTTAATGAATAATGTTATTATAATGTGCATGAAAAAATGTACAATATAAGACTAAGTAAATAAAAGTTAAAATTATTAAATAAAAGTTTCATAATGTTGTGCGAAAATGCAGATGTTAGCAAAAACGGTAGCGTTCTTTTCGCTACTGGGGTTAAGTTAATCGATTATATTCCGAAACAACTCAGTGCGCCTGGAATCTCAGTAAAGATATGTGTGGAAACCGATATAATTAGCTGTCCCTGATTGTAGGCTGAGACTAAATAGTTATGAGCGATATTAGCGAGTTAAATTTTTTATCAGTGAAAGGCTCACCCATAACACCCGAATCCATCACAGAAGACCTACAGCAGCGATTAAGTCTATATCAGGTTTTTGTTAAGTTGTATGAAAATCATGGCAGCCTTTTAGAACAAATTCTTAAGTTAGAAAATTTATCCCAATCTTCATTAAGGATAAATCAGTCGCATTATATACAAGCTGTTGTTGATGACGATATGGTTTATGTTACCACAAATCTACGTGATGGAAAAAGCGAAAGTTTACGACAGTCTCAGCATACTTGGACTATAGGGCGCGATCGCAACAGCGGAATCCATATTAATAACAAATACGTATCTCGTCGCCATGCTGCTATTCGATACATTAAGCAAGGATTTTATTTAGTAGATTTTAACAGTACTAACGGTACTTCTATCAATGGCGAACAGATTTACCAACCGACAAAGCTGGAAGATGGAGATATTGTTAGGGTAGGTAATATTACTTTTTATTTTTTTGTTAATCATAGTTGCTGTGTTTTACCTACAGTAGCTGTAGAGTTATTGATGCAGTTGGTACCTAAAACAGGTAACGATAAAACAGAAACATTAGCTTACTATAAGAACAACACTAAAACTCGAAAGCTTTCGGATAGCGAATGCATTCAAGAGGAAAGTTTAGTTAATGAACTAGCTAGAATACAAACCTTTGAGGAGCAATTAAGTCAACAGTGGAAATCCGATATTTTAGAAACTTTTTATAGTAAACAAACACCGCAAGATTCTATTTAATCAGGATTTGACAAAGAGTTGAGAAAGTTTTATATTTTGGGCTGCATGAAGTTGACGAGATAAAATTAGATAAATATCTGAATTTATAAATTATCTGAAAATAGTTAAAAAATATACCATACCGATGTAAAATATAAATAAAGACGGCTAATAGTAATTAGCCGTCTTATTTATAAAATACAAATTAAAGTTGATCTGAAGATATCAAGTCCGGCAAATTACTTATTAAGTATCACTCACCTTTACAAATAAGATAAGTGTTATCGCGGTCATGATATTAGACGTTATTCTTCTTCAAATTCTTCTTCTTCTTCTGATTCTTGGTCTTCATCGCTTGATTGTCCCACAGAATTAGCAGAAACAACAGCACCTAGTTCGAGCTTTTCACGGACTTTTAGCCTAATTTCTTCAAGCATTTCAGGCTTTTCCTCAAGGAATTTGATGGCATTATCCCTTCCTTGAGAAATATTATCACCATTGTAACTGTACCAAGCTCCCTTCCGGTTAATCACGCCAGTTTCTTCTGCAAGGTCAACAATACAGCCTAGGGTTGAAATACCTTTACCGAAGATGACATCGAACTCCGCAATTCTAAAAGGTGGTGCAACTTTATTTTTAGCAACTTTGACTTTAACACGGATACCAAATTCTTCTGTACCTTTTTTTAAGGTTTGAATACGTCGAATATCTAAACGCACCGAAGAGTAATATTTTAAAGCATTACCACCAGTAGTAGTTTCGGGATTACCGTAGCTGACACCAATTTTCATACGCAACTGGTTAATAAACATGACTGTGCAGCCAGATTTACCAATGTTACCAGTAATTTTACGTAATGCTTGGCTCATCAATCGCGCTTGGAGACCCACATGAGCATCGCCCATATCGCCCTCAATTTCTGCGCGGGGAACTAGTGCTGCTACCGAGTCAATGACTACAATGTCAACCGCAGCAGAACGTACTAACTGGTCTACGATTTCTAAAGCAGCTTCTCCGGTGTCTGGTTGGGAAATTAACAAGTTTTCAATATCGACACCCAAAGCCGCAGCATAAGTAGGGTCAAGAGCGTGTTCCGCGTCTACATAAGCGGCAATTCCACCTTGTTTTTGTACTTCAGCGACTGCGTGCAAGGCTACTGTTGTTTTACCAGAACTTTCTGGTCCGTAAATTTCAACTACTCGTCCCTTTGGTAAACCACCACCTAAAGCTAAATCTAAGGTAAGTGCGCCGCTGGAAATCGTCTCAACACGCATCTGGGTTGCATCTCCAAGACGCATGATTGTACCTTTACCAAAAGTGCGCTCTATCTGGCTAAGTACCATGTTGAGAGCTTTTTGCTTGCCTGCATTCTCTTTGCTTGCATTGTCTGTGTTAACCGCCATTTGAGCCTCTAAAATAGATTGATTTGGGATTTTGGTTTGATAAACTTAATAGAATATATGTACTATCATGCCATCTTAGCACTACCGAACGTTATATAGTTTAGGTGGGTATTCTCGACCGAATGAATATTCAACAGTGAAATTAATAACTAGTCTTGTTTTGGGTGTGGGGCGATACGCCGTTTTACTTTAAATTTGCTAATCGCGATGGCAAGAAAATATCAATTATACATCCTTATTTACATAGATACGGCTTTAGTCTGTTTATTTGTACGACAACTTAATCTGAGAGCTACTTTTTTCAGCTTTATTAATGAATTCAACTGGCTGATTAAAATAAGTTTTTCATTTACCATACATCATTGTTTTTGACAATATAAATATAAATTTTAATAACTATTGACTTAAGCGTAAATGTAGTGGTTGACTAAGAATGCAGTTAGCTTTTAAATATCACATATCTGAGGAAGGTGGACTTAATTTATAAGTATTCATAAGTAAGTTTACTAAAAAATGCCTCAGCAGAAATGCTTAATTTATATTGTTTTTTTTACATTAATTTATGGTTGCTCAGCTAGAAACTCTAAGTATAAATTCGACTGCTAGTCCATCCCATACAATCAAAGGATTAGTAAAGGTTTTCACTAGTTCTTATCGTAGTTTTTTTACTAGCGTCATGGCGCAAGCACTGAGAATAGCTGGTCAAGGTACACCAGTATTGATAGTGCAATTTCTCAAAGGTGGTATTGGTCAGGGACAAGATAATCCTATTGTTCTGGGGCAAAATTTGCATTGGATTCGCTGTAATTTACCGCGTTGTATTGACACACCCCATCTAGATGATGCTGAAACTGAAGCATTACATTTGTTGTGGCAGCATACGTTAAGTGTAGTAAATCAGGGTAAGTATTCTTTGGTTGTATTAGACGAGTTAAGTTTAGCAATGAACTTTGGTTTAATTCCTGAAGCAGAAGTTTTAGAATTTTTGGCCAACCGTCCCCAAAGTGTTGATATTATGCTTACGGGAGCGGAAATGCCTAAATGTATCTTGGATTTAGCAGATGAGATTACAGAAATTCGTCGTCCGAACAGCGTAATTCGTAATTCGTAATGATTAACTCCGTTAGTCTTAACTCACTAACCTAGTAGTACTCGACCAAGCCAAAAATGCCGGGTGGGAGTAGTGAGTAGTAAATTGCATAAACCCCAGGCTCTCGTTCCCTTGGTGGACTACTAGACCCCAGACCATTTTTGACCTTTGACCTTAAACCTTTGACCTTTGACCTTTAATTATTTTACTCTGTGATTAAAAACGATATCTGGATTTCTCAAATGGCTCAAAAGGGGATGATTAATCCTTTTGAACCCAACTTAATTAGAGAAGTTGACCGTCACGAAGGTAGTTTACCGCCGAATCGCGTTATTAGTTACGGTTTGTCGTCCTACGGTTATGATATACGCCTTTCTGGAAATGAGTTTCGCATCTTTCGACATATTCCCGGTACTGTAGTAGATCCGAAAAATTTCAATCCGCAAAATCTAGAGTCAACACAGCTACACACGTCTGAAGCTGGAAATTATTTTATTTTACCCGCTCACTCTTATGGTTTGGGTGTTGCTTTGGAACGACTGGAAGTTCCAGATAATATTTCGGTAATTTGTATAGGTAAATCTACATATGCTAGATGTGGAATAATTGCTAATCTGACACCGGCGGAAGCTGCGTGGAGGGGCCATTTAACTTTAGAATTTTCTAATTCTTCAAGTGCAGACTGCCGCATTTATGCTGATGAAGGTGTAGTACAGTTATTATTTTTTGAAGGTGAACCTTGTGCTATTAGTTATGAAGCTCGTAAGGGTAAATATCAAGACCAACCCGAAAGAGTAACAATTGCAAGAATTTAAAAAAGGTAATGGGTAATGGGTAATTGGTAATTGGTAATTGGTAATGGGTAATGGGTAATGGGTAATTGGTAATGGGTAATTGGTAATTGGTAATTGGTAACTGTCAACTGATAACTGATAACTGATAACTGATAACTGATAACTGATAACTGATAACTGATAACTGATTATGGTGCCAATCTGGCTTTAGCTAAACGATGAATTTTATACCATTCGGCGATTGCTGGAACCCAATTTTCAAAATGTATTAACATTAACTCGCATAGTTTTTGAATTTCAAGTTGAGCATCTTTTTTATTTCTCATATCTAAGAAATGCATCAAAGACCTTAAATTGAAACTAACTACGAAATGCTGACGATAATCAAATGGCATTTTTCCTCTAATATGTTCTTCAGAAATGCCATTATCAAAATCAATTTTATATCGCTTCACAGCCTCCATACACCAATTTAAATCGGCTTCTCTTTGTTCGGGTGAATAGTAATATTTTTTGCCTTGACGATTCGTGTAATAATCTACAGGACGTAGATAAAAAACATCTTCTATATCTCTTTTTCCTTCAGCTACTTTCAGAAATTGTTCTGAGGTATATCTAAAGGATTGAACATCAAAAGATACGCTGATACGATGGGTACGAGCTTGTTGCATGACGCTGTGGGGAAAGTAGCCACAATTGAAGACGATTTGAGGATGTTCTAAAGGTCCGTAATGTCCTCTTTCACCTGCAAGAAGACGTTTAACTATCACTTCACCACATTTTGATTCTGAGGGGAATTCTTCACGTTCATCATACACGAAGCTATCGGTGTAATCTTGATGCATTGCAGCGTAAATAATTTGCTGTGGGTTCTGTGTTTTTGTCAGAACTTCTACTCGAAATCGATTCATGTTTTAATTAAATAATAGGGAATGAGAGAATATTTATTTTGTCATGCTTTATGCTTCTTTCGTACCTGATTGTTTAAAATAACTGAAAAATATTTTTTTTTGAATAAGAGTGTCAGAAAAGCTATGGTTTTAACTGCTTCAACGATGTTGGCTTTGGGAACGAAGGCTCCGGATTTTCAACTACCTGATGTGGTATCTGGAGAGACTATTTCTCTTTCTACTTTTGCGGATAAAAAAGCAATTTTGGTAATGTTTATCTGTCGTCATTGTCCGTTTGTAAAGCACGTACAGGAAGAATTAGCTCAATTAGGAAAAGATTATTTTCAAACCGATTTGGGGATTGTTGCTATTTGTGCGAATGATGTCAAAAATTATCCAGATGATGCACCGGATTTATTAAAAACAATGGCGATGGAATTGGATTTCAAGTTTCCTCTATGTTATGACGAAACTCAGGAAATTGCAAAAATTTACACTGCGGCTTGTACACCTGATTTTTTCTTATTTGATAATGAGATTAAACTATTTTATCGCGGACAACTAGATGATAGTCGTCCGAGTAATGGTAAACCCGTAACGGGTAAAGATTTACGTGCTGCGATAAATGCTGTGTTAACGGGGAAATCGTTAACGTCAGAACAAAAGCCGAGCATCGGTTGTAATATTAAGTGGAAACCGGGAAATGAGCCGAGTTATTTTAGTTAGTTGACAGTTGACAGTTAACCACCAATCACTAACAACTAACAACTAACAACTAACAACTAACAACTAACAATTAATTTTGAATTTCTAAATTGAGGATGTAATTTCCTAATTGAAGTTTGCCGCTCCACAATTCGTATTCTACGCGCAGGTGTTCTGGTAAAGGATGCCCGCTCAAAGTGAGATTGCGAGTAAAATTTTTCAGACGGATTGGTTGGTTATTTTGCAAGGATTCACTAGGTAACCAGTAGCGACTCATACCGTAAATTCCTTTTTCCCAGAAGTGACGGTAACTTAAATGTGGATTACCTTGCATTGTCATAGTTACTCTATAAGGTGATATTTCTAACCATAAAATTCTGGGGCTTCCTGAAACGCGAGCATTGGTTTGGGCTGGTGTTACTGTGGTGTTTGGTGAATTTTGGGCTTTTGCTTCTTGCCAAGTTTTGAGCGGTGGTGCATTTAATAACAGGTGAAAGCGCTGGCTATCTTTTTGGTATAAAGTACCAGCAGCTTCTACAACAGATTCAACTGGTAAATCTGTTGATATTAGTGAGAGATAAACGGGTTTGCGTTGATGAGTCAGCATGGGAGGAATAGATTGGGAAGCAATTGGATAAATAATAAGTTTAATGTAGGGTCAGGTGTGCAGTGTTTAGCGGTAGGATACTAGCGAGGAGGTTTGTACATTCAGCTTTTACTTTGGTATAACTTTCTCGTACAGTTACACGCCAGTTTATCCTAATGTCGGCTCCTGTTATAACCGTAGAAACTAAACAAAACCTCCTCCAAAAGTTGGTTGTTCGGCGACCAGAAGGGGGACTATCTTTAAATGGTAAGATTCGAGTCCCCGGTGATAAATCTATCTCCCATCGAGCATTGATGTTGGGCGCACTCGCTGAAGGTGAAACCCGGATCGAGGGATTACTTTTGGGAGAAGATCCCCGCAGTACGGCTAAATGTTTCCAAGCTATGGGAGCAGAAGTTTCGGATTTGAATACAGAATTGGTAAAAGTTAAGGGTATTGGTTTGGGTAATTTACTCGAACCCCTTGATGTTTTAGATGCTGGGAATTCTGGTACCACTTTGCGACTGATGTTAGGAATTTTGGCATCCCATGAAGGACGTTTTTTTTCCGTGACTGGGGATAATTCCTTGCGATCGCGTCCGATGTCTCGTGTTGTTAAACCTTTACAACAAATGGGAGCGCAAATTTGGGGAAGAGATCATAATTCTAAAGCACCCTTGGCAGTTTGTGGGCAAAACCTTAAACCGATCCACTACCATTCTCCCATAGCTTCGGCACAAGTTAAATCTTGTATATTGCTGGCTGGTTTATCGGTTGAGGGTAAAACTACCGTAACCGAACCAGCGCTGTCTCGCGACCATAGTGAACGGATGTTACAAGCATTTGGGGCAAAATTGGATATTGATGCCCAAACTCATAGCGTTAGCGTTAATGGTCCGGTGCAGCTATACGGACAAACCGTGGTTGTACCAGGAGATATAAGTTCGGCGGCTTTTTGGTTGGTAGCTGGTGCAATTGTATCAGATTCTGAACTGCTGATTGAAAATGTTGGCGTTAACCCGACTCGCACTGGTGTTTTGGAAGCTTTGGAGATGATGGGGGCTGATATTACCCGTGAGAATGAAAGGGAGGTCGCAGGGGAACCTGTAGCTGATCTAAGGGTTCGTTCCAGCAAGCTTAAAGGCTGCACTATCGAGGGAGATATCATTCCAAGATTGATTGACGAAATTCCCGTTTTAGCTGTGGCAGCAGTATTTGCCGAGGGTACTACTGTAATTAAAGATGCCGCAGAATTGCGAGTTAAGGAGAGCGATCGCATTACTGTAATGGCAAACCAACTCAATTCTATGGGAGCCAGGATAAATGAATTAGCTGATGGAATGGAAATTACTGGCGGTACTTCTCTTACTGGTGCCGAACTTGACAGTTTTACCGACCATCGCATTGCTATGAGTTTGGCGATCGCCGCTTTGAATGCATCCGGTTCGACTACAATTAATCGTGCGGAAGCTGCATCAGTTTCTTATCCCGATTTTTTTGATACCCTCAAAGCAATTATTTAATTAAATTAATTAAATGTAATAATTCTTATCCTCAGAATTAAACTCAGGGTAAGAATTATTTCAATTTTTATTATATTTGCCAGTAATTTTTGATATTCCAAGAGTATAAATCATGTCTAATTCTCAAGATTATCATGTGGATAAAGTTGAAATAATTTATCTAGGAAATGATGGTTCTGAGCCTAATAATTTGATTGCTTTCAATAATAAAATTTTCTTTACAGCTAATGATGGTGACAGAAAAAATAAATTATGGATCAGTGACGGAACGGAAGCAGGTACCTATTTAATTAAAGAAATTGAAAATCAAGATAATCGTTCAAATCCCGTCGTTTTAAATGACAAACTATTTTTTGTCACAGAAGATAATGAAACAGGTACGGAATTATGGGTAACAGATGGAACACAAGAAGGAACTAAGTTAATTAAAGATATTAATCCTGGAAATAATAGTTCAAATATTGACAGTTTGACGGTTGTAAATGAACAGTTATTTTTTAGAGCTTCAAATAATGAGACAGGTTCAGAATTATGGGTAACAGATGGGACAGAAGAAGGAACTAAGTTAATTAAAGATATTAATCCGGGAAGTGATGGTTCTAATCCTGGTAATTTTAATGTTGTAAATGAAAAACTGTTATTTTCCGCTGATGATGATCAGAAGGGAAGAGAATTGTGGGTGAGTGATGGTACCGAGAATGGAACTTATTTAGTTAAAGATATTAATTCAGAAGATGATGGTGTTGGTTCTTATGAGTTTGCTGTAGTTAATAATCAGCTATTTTTCTTGGGTAATGATGGAAAAAATGGATTTGAGCTATGGGTGAGTGATGGTACAGACAATGGTACTTATCTAGTTAAAGATATTAATAGAGGAACTGATAGTTCTTTTCCTTTGAAATTTACTGTTACTAACGAAAAACTCTTCTTTCTTTTAGATAATTATGATCCGAATGGTTCCAGTAGAGAACTGTGGGTAAGTGACGGTACAGAAGACGGTACTTTTGTTGTTATAAATGCGGATGCAGATGATTTTATCGCATTTGATAATCAGCTTTTTTTTAGTACCTACGATAATGAGAAAGGTTCTGAATTATGGACAACTGATGGTACTCAAGAAGGTACTTTTATTGTCAAAGATATTAATCCCGGAATAGATGGTTCTAATCCCAAAAATTTTCATGTTTTCAATGACAAATTATATTTCAGTGCTTATAATGCTGAATTTGGAACCGAATTATGGATAAGTGATGGTAGTGATAATGGGACAAATTTAGTCAAAGATATTAATCCAGGAATAAACAGCTCTAATCCTCAAGAATTAACTGTTTTTAATGAGCAGTTATTTTTTAGTGCTAATAATTCTGAGTTGAAAAGAGAGTTATGGGTAAGTGATGGTAGTGATAATGGGACAAATTTAGTCAAAGATATTAATCCAGTTGATGGTTCTAACCCAACTGAATTTACCGTTAGTGACCAAAAACTTTTCTTCCGTGCTAATGATGGTAAAACGGGAAGGGAATTGTGGGTAAGTGATGGTAAACAAGATGGTACTTATTTAGTTAAAGATATTAATCAAACTAGAAGAAGTCTTTATAATCCTAGAGGGTTTACTAATTTTGACGGTAAACTGTTTTTCACAGCTTATGTACCCAATTTCGGATATGAATTATTTGGAACAGATGAAAGCGGTGATAATCTTTATTTAATCAAAGATATTATTCCAGGAGATAATCTTTCTGATTATGACATTTATGTTGACCCCTATAGAACTTATGGTCTTGGGATTGTAAATGTTTTGGATGATAATTTAATCCTAATTGCTGAGACTGTGGAAAATGGAAGCGAATTATGGATAAGTGATGGTACGGAAAATGGTACTTATTTGTTAAAAGATATCAATCCGGGAAGTGAAGGTTCAAGAATATCTAACGTTATTTTATTTAAGGATAAGCTGTTTTTTACCGCTTTTAATAATCAAACTGGGGAAGAGTTATGGGTAACTGATGGTACAGAGAATGGGACTCGTTTATTCAAAGATATTTACCCTGGAATTACTTCTATTAATGAGAATGAATTTATAGTTAATAGTTCTAGTCCCAGATATTTAACTGTATTAGGGGATAAATTATTATTCAATGTTTATAATGACGATACTGGAGAAGAATTATGGGTTAGTAATGGAACACCAGAAGGAACTAATTTGCTTAAAGATATTTATATCGGAAATCAAGGTTCGAGTCCTAGTAATTTAACTATTTTAAATGACAAAGTATTTTTCAGTGCTTATAGTGATACTAATGAGGTATTTGGACAAACACAACTTTGGGTAACAGATGGGACAGAAGATGGTACTAGATTATTTAAAGAGTTCGATACACCGATAAGAGATACTTTTAATAATAATGGGTTTTTTCCGTTCAATAATCAGCTTTTATTTGCCGTCGAAAATAATAATAATGATAATTATGGTAGAAATAATTTAGATTATTGGATAACCGATGGTACAGAAAATGGTACTTATCCAATAGATATCAAATCAAATAGTTCTTTTTATAATTCAGTCGTATTTGAGAATAAACTATATTTTGAAAGCTATGATGAAAACTTTGGAGAAGAATTGTATGTAACAGATGGTACTCAAGTTGGTACTTATTTATTTAAAGATATTATTCCTGATAGTCAGGATATTAATATTAATGCAGAAAATTTAATTATTGTTAATGATAAGCTATTCTTTAGCGTTTATAGTCAAGATTTGGGGCAGGAATTGTGGGTAAGTGATGGTACACAAAATGGTACTAAGTTAGTTAAAGATATCAATCCGGGAAGTCAAGGTTCTAATCCGAAAAATCTCACTCTATTTGATGATAAACTTTTTTTCAGTGCAGAAAATAGTGAATATGGTTCTGATTTATGGGTGAGTGATGGTACTTTGGAAGGAACTCATTTAATTCAAGAAAATATTGACCCTAAAAGTGATGGTCTTGACCCAAATAATTTTACTGTAATAGAAGATAAGCTATACTTCAGTTCTGATAATGAATTATGGAAGGTAGAAGTTAGCGATATTCAATTGGGTAGCACTGAAGATTTATCACCAAATATTGATAATCAAGCAATTAATATTATTCAAGGTGATATGAGTTGGAATTTGGATGATAATTCTTTGATATCGGTTTAATTAAATACTAAGTTATATCATAATCAAGGGAACAGGGAATAGGGAATCAAGAGAAGAAGGATTTTTAGTTTTCACTACAGATGTGGAAATAATAACTACGGCTTGCTGATCGGGCGGGATGTGAAAGCTACTATTTTGTAAGCTTTTCACGCGATTTTTTGGTATTAACCCTCCTATTGTAAAAGAGGGTTTGGAAATATCTAACGATAATCTTGTCGTTGAATATCTCTTAATTTTGCTGCATTTCTCATTCCATAATCTTCACGAGTAAATCGATTTAACTGGGTTTCAAAAAAGTCCCGATTTGCTTGTAAATGTTCGGAATTTGTATCATCTAAAGGATATAAAGTTGCCGTGCGTAAAGCTTGAATTACTGCTGATGTAACGTTGTACATGGAACGTTGAAAACTAATTCCCAACTGAATCAACATATCATCCTCACCGCGACAATATTGTTGATAATAATCAATTAAATATTGTGGCAAAAAATGCAGCATATCTTGCATTAATAATGTTGGAGGAATTCCTGCTGTAGCTACAGGAAAGACATCAGCATACAAAATTCCATAATGAAAGTCTTTTTGCTCTGAAGGTATTTGTTTCGCTTGAGCGTTATAAGATTTTGTTCCTCTAAAAGGAGCAGTACGATAAAATACTGCTTCGACATAAGGTAGAGCAGCTTCATATAGCCATACAAAACCTTTTGATTTGGGAATGACTTCGTAACATTCATCCCCTACATAAACATGATGATAAATCGGACGACTTGCAACCGCAAAAATACCATTTACCAAGAAATCCATTGCTTGGGGTACACTAGTCAATTTCCCTTCGTCATACATATCTGACATTTCAAAGAAAACTGGTGCCATTACTTCCCAAAATAAACCTAAATTGGAATAATAGGAAGCTTGACGACACTGTTCTAAAAACATATCTGGGAATAGTTTGTAGAGCAACTGCATTACCGGATTACCTTTAAAATAGGCTTTGATTGCTCTATCCGCATTTCCTCTATATTCTTCTGTATCTAAATAACTATCAAATTTACCTAAACCCATATCCTTACCATGCCAGAGCATGGCTCGCATACAGGCTTCAGCGAATTCCATGTTGATTCTATCGTGAAATAAATGATGCAATAACTTTGGCATTTTGATGGTTTCACCCTTCTCAATAAATTCCAAAAGTTCCGGATGTGCTGTGGCTTCACCCCGCCAAACTCTTAATTCTGCATCATCACCAGCATAATGATTGTGTCTTTGTAAATACTCCTGGGGTAAGAAATATTTGAAAAAGGGAAAAGGATTTAAAAATTCTCTTTCGGCAATATAAAGCAAATCGCGCCAATAGAAATCCATTGGTACCGCGTATGCTTTATAAAGACCAATAATTTGCATGAGGTTTTCTGGTGTATCGGGTAACATCGAACCACCAGCTTCTAAGCGGTGAATTACTTCAGCAAATTCGTGAGTTGATGGTGGTAATTTTGTAGTCGTTTGTTCGGATATTTGTACCATGTTGGTTGATGGTTGTTGGTTGATGGTTGATGGTTAATAAGAGGGTTTTTTATGAATTTTTAATTTTGATTCAACGCTAGTTGTGGAGTTGGGCTTTTTTCAATGATAGGAATATGAGCTACTATTGCGGTGGTTGTAGGTTCGCTCCAACGTACCAACCAAGTAGGTTGTATTCCCAAAAAGATGATTAAACCTGCTAATATTAATGCTGGCATTTTATCTGACCAGAAGACTTTAGGATAGTAAGCTAAGTCATTATCAAGTTTGCCAAAACAGGTACGATTAAGGAGAATTACAAAGTAAACTGCGGTTAAACCTGTAGCTATAACGCACAATAATGTTTGAATCGGAAAGACGCTAAAACTGCCTTGAAATGCCAGAAATTCGGCAATAAACCCTGTCATACCAGGAATACCAGCACTAGCCATACCACCTAATACAAGTAAAGCGCTAATCAGTGGTAAGCCTCGAATCGGACTCATTAAACCATTAAGCTTATCCAACTCGCGAGTTCCGACTTTGCTTTCTACAACTCCCACTAAATGGAACAGGATGGCTAAAATTATACCGTGGCTGAACATTTGGGAAACCGCACCCACCAAAGCCAAAGGTGTGCTGGCTGCTGCTGCTAGTAGTATGTAGCCCATGTGACCGATGGAACTATATGCTACCATGCGTTTGATATCCTTTTGTGCGATCGCGGTTAATGCTCCATAGATGGCACTAATTGCTCCCCAAATTGCTAAAGTAGGTGCAAAGGTACTCCAAGTTTCGGGAAATAAGCTCAATCCAAACCTTAAAATGCCATAGGTTCCCAATTTAGCCAGTACTCCACCCAAAAGAATCGCAACAGGTGTGTTTGCTTCTACATAAGCATCGGGCAACCATGTATGTAGAGGAACTAAAGGTATTTTAATTCCAAAGCCGAGGATGATTCCTATAAGTAATAATGATTGCAGGGTTGCGGATAAATTTTGAGTAGAAATTGCATCATAATTGAAACTAGATGAACCACTTAGCCAAACTATACCTAAGAAAGTAGCTAAAATTAAAATTCCCGAAACAGCGGTATAAATCAGGAATTTAATACCCGCATAACTGCGTTTTTCCCCACCCCAAATTGAAATTAATAGGTAAAAAGGAATTAATTCTAGTTCATAAAATAGGAAGAACAACAATAAATTCTGTGCCGAAAAAGCACCTGCAACTCCACCGCTAACTAGGAGAATTAGAGAATAAAAAAGTCTAGGTCGTGGGGTTTCTTTATCGCTGCTGTAAATAGCAATCCAGGTGAGAAGACTATTTAAAAACAACATTAATATTGAAAGTCCATCAACTCCCAATTGATAGCTTAAACCAAGAGTTTCATTCCAAGGAAGATATTCTTGTAACTGAATGCTGGGATTATTGATATCGAATCTAAACAGTAAAAATACGTTCCAGAAAAAGGTCGTTAGTGCGACTAATCCAGCCCCTAAACGAATTCGATTTGTAGGAATTTTTGCAGGTAATAAAGCGATTATTATCGCCCCAAAAATAGGTATCCAAATTAAAGCGCTTATCATATTAGTTGACAGTTGACAGTGGACAGTTGACAGTTGATAGTTGTTGTTTGATATTTGTTACTCATAATTATGGACTTCCAAATAACAAAACATACATTTTAGATTGGGTAGTGCGAGCCGGAAAGCTCGCTACTACAGTCATTGAATAAATTATTTTTTGGAAGTACCTTAACCTCTAACCTCTAACCTTTAACCTCTAACCTTTGACCTCTAACCTTTAACCTCTAACCTTTAACCTCTAAAACATGATTTCTAAAAATTGATTTCCCCAATATTGCCAAGTCACAATCATTCCTAAAATACCGACTCCTAAAAGTACGGTAAACATATAAAATTGAGTTTGTCCAGTATTACTGTATTTTAAACCTTCACCACCACCAAGGGATACTAATCCAACTAAATTAACAATGCCATCAACCACAAAGCGGTCAACCATATCTGTTAATTTGGAAAGTAGATCAACACCCAAAACAATACTCATTTTGTATAGCTTCGGTGTGTAAAAATCGTAAGCGATTAAATCTTGTAACCTTTTCCAGGGTAAGCTCACAGGTTTAGGAATATTCCCTAAATAAATTACTCCGCTAATACTACAACCGAAAATACTTGACCAAATTAATAACAGTGCCACATCTTTATTCAAATTTACCCAACTTGGTAAAATCGATAAATTTTGTAATAACAAAGGCAGATGCAACACAAAACCAAATAAAATCATCATTGGTAAAATCATTTGCCAGCTAACTTCTGGAGAACGTGCGCTCATTGGTTTAGGTTTACCACCCCAAACCAAGCCAAATTCCCTAGTTAAACTAACTGCTGTTAAAGCATTGACGATGATAATTACTCCTACTAACCAAGGTTGCGTTGTCCACAAATCTGAAGCTAATTGCAGTAATGCCCAAAAACTACCTAAAGGTGGAAACGCAATTAAGCCTAAAAAGCCTGTTATATAAGCGATTCCCGATATCGGACGACGTGACCATAATCCCCCCAATTCGGTGATATCTTGAGTAATGCTGTTCCAGACAATTGTACCCGTACTCATGACTAACAGAGCCGCAGCACAAGCATGGGTAAGTACTAATAACAGAGCCGCTTCATCATGTTGTGTCCCTACAGCGATGAACACTAAACCCATGTAGGAACTAACGGAATAGGATAAACAGCGTTTGATGTCAACTTGCGCGATCGCAATTAATCCACCACCGATAGCACTCAATGTACCAATTGCGATCATTGCGGTAGAAGCTATGGGTGATAAACTCAAAACTGGTTGCAATTTAATTAATACCCAAGCACCGCTGGCAACTACTACCGAATTCCGCAAAATGGTACTGGGAACTGGTCCTTCCATGGCTTCATCCAACCATAAATGCAAAGGAAATTGAGCGCATTTACCCATCGGACCGACAATTAATGCTAAACAAACTAGTGTTATTACTGTCGGGTTAACGTTAGCACTCGCACTCCATTGTGCTAAATCGTGATAATTCCAGGTTCCAGTTAGAGGATATATTGCCAATACCCCCATCAATAGAAATAAATCTCCTACCCTTTTAGTTAAAAAAGCATCTCTAGCACCCGTTATTACTAGAGGCTGACTAAACCACAAACCTACTAATAAATAAGTACCTAAAGTGAGAATTTCCAGAATTACATAACTAAAAAATAAGTTATTACATAAAGCCAAAGCACATAAACCAGCCTCGAATAATCCCAATAGAGAATAAAAGCGTCCCCAACCCCAATCCATCTCCATGTAACCGATAGAATAAATCTGAGCTAACAAATTTAAACCAGTAATTACAGTCATTGCGGCAACGCTAATTGCAGATATTTCTAAATCTATAGATAATCTTAAACCCGCTGTTTCTAACCAAGGAATAAACACTTCATATCTTGGTTGATTCCAACTGATTGATAACGCGATCGCGCTATGACAAAACGCCAAAAATGTCATGATTAAATTGACATAACCAGCAGGTCTCGGTCCCGTTCTCTTAATTATTCCTGGAGACCAAGGAACAGCTAAAAGCCCACCAATCAAGGCATATATCGGCACTAACCAAACTGTTTCTAGTAGATATTGCGCCATTCATTCACCTCTAAAAAAAGCATCATAAATTACGACTATAGAGTTACAACTGTTTTGTGAAAGTTAAGATTTAAAATTTCAGTTCGATTAACTTCGATTAACTTTTAATTTTTCTTCATTAATCTTAATTATATATAGATTAGCTTTATATGCAGCAAAAAGGAATGATTAATCTAGATAATTCAACGATATCTAGTCTAAGTAATTCTTATATATTTTTTTTAAATTGTACCGATAGAGTTTTCTCTATGGGTACAAATATTGTAAACGCAGAGGGACACAAAGGTAAACGCAGAGGGGCGCAAAGTGATTTTTTGTTATACATTAAATAATTGCAATATAAGTGAAAATTTTAAAGATGTACGGGGTTTATTTTTGCCCAGTTTTTAATAGCGCGTGCGTAACCAAATGGAATATTTATATTTTCTAACTGATTAATTGGATGTAATCCGAATTCTTGATGTTCGTCACTTATTTGTGGAGAAAAATCGCCTTGCAACTGACAACCATAAGCGACAATAAAAACGTGTTTATCAGGAATAACTTCAAATAAATAACTATCAATAATTTGCTCAACTCTGACATTTACCGATACTTCTTCTAGAAACTCACGAATTAAACAATTTTCAGGTGTTTCTCCTAACTCAATTCTTCCACCTGGTAAATCCCATTCATCGCGTTCATTTTTGAGTAATAGAACTTTGTCATCTATAATTAATACGCCTTTGATTGAAATCGGGAAGTCCATTGTCTAAAAAGTTACTGATTTACATTTTGTAATGGTATCAGTATTTCAACTAACCCTCAACCTAATCTATATTTATATTTTTGTTACTAACTTACCATGAACAACCACTACCAAAACTACAACCCCAGCGATGTCGGACAAATCAACGGTAATATCTTCGGTTTACCCTTCGATTACGACTCAGCGAACTTAATTATCATTCCTATACCTTGGGAAGTCACAGTTTCTTACGGAGCAGGTACAGCTAACGCACCACAACGAATTCTTGATGCTTCACCACAGTTAGATTTATTCGATTTTGATAATCCCGATGGATGGAAGCAAGGACTTTTTATGATAGAAATTCCCCAAGATATGTTAGATAAAAATCAATATTACCGACAGCAAGCAGCAACAATTATTCAAAGACTCGAACAAGGTAAATCATTAAATGATGCACCTGATTTAACATCATTACTAAGGGAAATTAACCAAGTTTGTGATAACGTCAATAAGTGGTTATTTGATAAATCTCAGCAAGCAATGAACGATGGGAAAAGGGTTGCAGTCATTGGTGGAGACCATGCTTCGCCTTTGGGTTATATGCAAGCCTTAGCAGAGCAATACTCAAGTTATGGGATTTTACACATTGATGCTCACGCGGATTTACGTAACGCTTACGAAGGATTTGAGTTTTCCCATGCTTCAATTATGTATAACGCAATGAAGTTACCGCAAATATCAAAATTAGTACAAGTTGGTTTGCGGGATATTTGTCATGATGAAGTAGAAATGATTAATCAATCTAACGATAGAATAGTTGCTTATTACGACTCAATAACCAAGCAAAAGCTTTATTCTGGAATTACTTGGATTGATTTATGTAAGGAAATTGTTAGTCATTTACCCGAATACGTTTATATTAGCTTTGATGCCGATGGTTTAGACCCCAAACTATGTTCAAATACTGGAACTCCGGTTCCTGGAGGTTTGGAATTAGAACAAGCTTATTGTTTGATTCGAGAAGTTGTAAATAGTGGGAAAAAAATAATTGGTTTTGATATTTGTGAAGTCGGTGATGCCGAATGGGATGGTAATGTGGGAGCAAGGATTGTTTTGAAATTGGCGAATTTTATGGATTTATCTAATAAGTAATTTAGAACTATTTATCAATTCATCAATATTAGAGCTTTACCTGCCGGTTGAAACCGCAGCTAAACAATCAAAGTCCACCTCCGTGGACTAGTAATTTTTAATCCTATAAATATAATCTAATTATTTTGAATATTCCATTTGTGAGGATCTAATTGATAATACTTTTGTAATAATTCATAAAGAGAAGGATGCTTTTTTTGTAACTGCTGTGGTTTTTCAAAAAATGTTTCGGTTGCTACAGAGAAGAATTCAGCGGGATTAGTTGCACCATAACTATACATTACGGTTTTTCTTTGTTGCTCTATATCATTACATAATTGATTATATTCTTGTGTCATTATTTTTGACCAATTATCATAGTCAGATTGTGTCTTTAAAATTGGTACGCCTTCAGCTTTTCCGTCTTCTTGATCTAACTGATGAGCAAATTCATGTAACACAACATTGTGTCCATCATTCCAATTTTGAGTATCTTGTTTTACTTGTTCCCAAGATAATACTAATTGGTCTCTATTCCAGGATTCTCCTAATCGGATAACACGCTTTTCTTCAACTATATAATCCCCACTGATAGTAGTTTCTTGTGCAAAATAAGCTGTAGGATAAATTAAAATAGAACGCAATTTAGGAAAGTATTTGCCGCGTTCGTTGAGTAGAAGCAAACAAGCAACAGCAGCAATAACAACCTTGATTTCTTCTGTGATTTGTAACCCGTTGCAACCAATAAATTGTTTTTCTGCTAAAAATACTTGAATATGTCCTTGTAATCGTCTTCTTTCTGTGGGAGATAAACAAAGATAAATAGGAAGATTATTTTCAATAATAGCATTCCAAAGTGGCGGAAAAGGACTATTTTTTAAACGGTTTCGTTGTTGTTTAATTAAAGTAGGGCTGAATAAAATTGTGATGGCAATTAGTGCAATTATAATTAAAAATATAATCGTTGGGAGCATTGATGAAATAAGGTGAGTTACCGTAGATATATGTTTTTAGGGTAATTTTATTAACTTCTCTGTGGGGGTATCATAGTGATGCAAATCTTACTTTATTTTCAGTAACGACTACAAATTGTTCCGGCAGTCTATCTGCATAATTTTCCAATAGAAGTTGAAGTTTGTTGATTTTATTTGTAGCTCTTTCATTGTCTAATCGCAAAAAAATTATACCTCTGTGCAAGCTACCTTCTCGAAAGATTTTATCGCCAAAATCTTTATCGTTAGTGATTAAAATCCAATTTTCATTCAATGCTTTTTGCAGAACCTCATCATCGCTTATACCTCGTGCTTCGTCATACACAGAGAAAACTTCATAACCTTGGTCACGTAACCAACGAGCCACTGTTGACCCCGTACATTCATCTACGAGAAAGCGCATTTAAGTATTTTCCACTAGTAAGGGCATAAAAGTAGTATTTGATAGTGACTTACTGGCGAACAAAATACAAGCTTGAATATCTTCAGGAGTCAACCCTTCGTATTCTTGAAGAATTTCTCCGAAACTTGCACCATGAGCGAGGAGGTTAAGAATATACTCAACGCTTAAACGGGTTCCTTTGATGGCAGGTTTTCCTGCTATGATTTCTGGGTTGAGGACTATTCGTTCTAGTAATTGTTGATCTGTCATTTTTGGGGTGTGCTGTGTCAGGGTTGTATTTATTTTAGTGGAATTGACATGGTTGTTAGGGATTTGAATAAAATTGTGATGACAATTAGTCCAATTTTGACACTCTCCGGTCTAAAGACACGGAGATTCTTGATTCAATGAGTCCACTTAGACTAGACCCCTTGCGGTATCTAACCAAGAGGTGGTTCTCTCCCCAAGCGTTACTTTCCGAGTGCCCCTCGGTAGTTGGATTATTCCAAAAATTTGTTTGATTTAAATTCTGAACGTCTAGTCCCCATGAAGATTTTACCTATTCCTGGGAAGGAACTAAAACTATGGAATAGAACCCCATATCTTCAGTTGTCAAGGTACAGATTGCCGCTAGGCAGTTGGGTTTTTATACAGGTTGGTTACCGTTCCTGTTAATAAAATCGTACCATAAATGACTGAGGCTTAAAAGCCTTTATGCAGTTTTCATCCCTGGACTAAAGTCACAGGGTTTTCAACCTTCCCTTTATAAGTAAAAATATAATGGCTTGAATCATTGATGAAATAAGGTCAGTTACGGTAGATATCTATTTTTTAGGGTAACTCAAAACCTTTCTTCTTACAGTAATCTTTAGCTTCTTGTTCGAGTCTTTCAATTTCATTATTCCATTGTCCAAGTTTGCTTTCTCGTTGTCGAAATTGATCTGGTGTAGGGTTTCCATCCGGTAAACTTCCTGGATTTGGCTCAATTTTGTTTCTTTTAAGCCATTCACGACACTTCACTTGCCACAGATATTTATGATCGTGGCGATCGCCACCAAGACAACGAATGCGTTTAACAGATAGTTTAGACTCGCCGAAAAGCACTTTCTGATTTCTATGATTATTATCAAATAACCGCGTCTCGCTACCTTTACCGCGAAAAAACTCTGCTACTAACCATTCACCAAAATCAAATATACATACTTCTGTAGTGTCACTACCATCATCTTCTAAAACCTCAATATTTCCTCTCAACTGATGTCTAATAGCGTTTAATGAACTTTGAGGTAACAAGATGCGAAGCTGTTCAAAGCGGTTACTATAATCAGCCCAAAAATCTCTACGTCTACGCAACTGATTTTCTTCCCATTTTTCAAACTGAATTCTATTTAGTATTAAATCTACTAAATGTTGAAAATCTCCATAATTTACTGCTCCAATCCATTCTCTAAGTTTTTCCTTTGCTTTATCAGAAAGTCTATTCCACTTATCACCATTACGATAGTTTTCACGCAGCCATTCAACTAACTGTGGATGATTACTTGCGACTTCTTTAGAGATATTTACTAATAGATAATTGACAGCTTTAACTTGTAATTCTAAGGATATTTCCTTGAAACAACGCAAAAGCCAGTTTACTTGTTGCTGATTAGGAGAAGTGATTGTACAAAAATAGGGTGAAATATATTCTATAAATTCATTAAATTGGGGAATCCAAACAGGTAAGTTATTTTGGATTTGGTTGAATAATTCCTTTGGAGTAAGATTTTCTTCACAAGCTATTTTTGCCAGATTTAAACCAGAGTTATTCTTTACAACAGCCTGCATAATTTTTACAGGTAAAAGTTGATTAACTGAAGATGAATTAGCTAATACATTAAAAGATATTGCTAGAGATTCCGCTAATTCATTTTGATTACCGCTATGATAAAGACCTAAACGCCATAAAAGTTGATGTCGCAACCATTCGTTATTTATTGCTACTCTCCAGATTGATTCTGATGTTTCTTGGCTTGAATCAGGGCTTTGATTATCCCATTCTTGTTTAGCATGAATGCAATAAATCCATTCTAATTCGGTTACTTCATTAGCTTTATTTTGTTTAATAGCTTCTATAACTTTGTCAACTGTAGGAAGAGATATTTTTATATTTGGTAGTTGATTAGTAAGTTTAATAAACTGTTCGGGGCTAAATTTATATATAGATGAAGAAGGTTTAGGAAAGTTGATTGTCATTGTTTTTCTTTTGATTTTTCTTTTAAATAAATACGTTTTTCTGATAGATTTGAATCTGTACGATATTTTTCAATAAATTCGTCACTGCCAAACTGTAAGCGAAAAATAACTTTACGATCTTCTGGATTATTACTAGTTTGATCTGCTTCAATTTCTCCACGCCCTGCGGCTATAAATTTTTGCTGTAAATTACTTTTAGTAGAAAAACTCATCTGAGAAAAAATATATTCTGCAACTGAAGACGAACGCTTGAGACTAAGTTGTAAATTAATTTGGTCTTCTCCTTCTGAACTGGTATGTCCTTCAACAACTACCCGACTCACTTCTGTTGAAAATTCAGGTTTGGAAAATATGACTCCACTGTAAACGGGAATAAATTTACTCAGAAATACTTTACCTTTTGGTTTTAATTCGGCACTTCCTTGAGAAAATAAAATTGATTCTTCAATGCTGACATCTCCGGTATCCGGGTTGACTTTGACATTAATATTATTCTTTTTCATTTGACCGACAATTTCACCAATTACTACCCGTTTTGGTGCGTCTTTTTCTGCGATTTGAAGTAATGTCGTAATAAAAAGCAGGGAAAAAAACATTACTAATCCTGACATTAAGTCACCAATTGATAGATAAGTACTTGCATCATCTTCTTCAATAGTTTCTGCTTCTAATTCTTCTTTGAAGTAATCATGCATTGTGGTTTCTCCCGTTACCATTATTACGGTTGTTGTTTGCAGCTACCAATACTTTGGCTGTCTGAAGTAAATTACTGCAAACATTAGCCATCGCACTATCGGCTTGAACAAAAAAAGTTTCTCGCGATTCACCAAAATGATTTGTCCAAGCTGTTAAGCTTTCTCGAAAAGTATTTGATAATTCTCTGTATTCTCTTTTTACACCTTCTACTTGTTGATTAAGGTTACGAGAAATTTGATTAAGTTCACGAGCAATATTTTCTTGCTGTACTAAAGAATGACTGGAATTAAGTCCAACAGCACAAGCAACGTCATTTATATTTCTAGCTGCTTCACTAACTTGACTCATGCTCTGGTTTACTTGTTGGGCTAACTCTCTACGCCTGTTATATTCATCTGCAAAAACAGTATTCAAGTTAGTTACAACTTCAGCTAAACCATCACGTTGTTGACCTAATGTTCCTTCTAGTAAATTATTTTGTCGTTCAAAGAATGTCTGAAGATTATTTTGATATTCTTCCCTAAAGTTTGTCAAATCATTTTGTACTGTTTCACGGGTTGCGGTGAGTGTTTGGTCAATATTTGCTAAAGTAGCTAGAAGACTATCTTTAGCACTATTCATCAGTCCAGAGGCTTGATTCCCAACTGCTGTAATGGTATCAGTTTGTTGTTGAAATGTAGTTGTTGTATTGATCTGAAACTGATTTAATGTTTGTCCCAAATTATTTGCAAAGTTTTCAAGTTCCCCTAAAGTTTCTTGTTGAAAGTTTTGAATTGTTTGAATAGAACTTGCTAAACTTTGAGAAATACCTCCAAGTTCTCGATGAAGATTTTCTACCGCTTGAGATGCTTGTCTTGTTAACTCGGCACTTTCATCTAATCTTTGAGCAACAGGTTCTATTACTTCAACTATCAAATCTTGGATAAGCTTTTCTATAACCTTATGTCCTTGATTTTCTTCAAGTTGTTTTCTTAATCTTTGCTGTTCTTTAAATATGTATCCTAATGGTGACTCCATTCGCTGTGCTACAGCTTTACCAATCGCTTCAGATGTAAGCTGATTTAGTCCTGTAAATTGTTCTGCAATGCTTCTACCTACAGCTTCACCAATTTCTTCCGCAGTCGGTGATTGTTGATTTGTCAAACTTTGTCTTAATTCCCTAATTTCTTCTACTAATCTCTGGTTATGATTTTCTGCGGTTTCAAAGCTTGCTAAATTATCTAATTTTTCGCGTAACCCATTGCGTCGATTCTGTCGTAGAGAATCGGTTGCAAACAAAACTAAAGTAAATAAGCTACCGCATCCCAACCCCATCAAGGAAGTAGAAAATGCTGTTTTCATATTTACTAGAAGTCCGATACTAGAAGTCATTAGCTGCTGGGAATTGGAGATATCACCTAAATTTATGTCTTGTAAACCCTGTTGAATACCGTAAAAGGTTCCCAATACACCAATAGAGGTACATAAAGCAGTTACGAAGCGTAGGGGACTACGGGGTACTGGACGTACTAACACAGTTGGGTACTTTTTAATTATGAATTTGTTGTCATTATTTCTTACAAATTCCCTTTGTTCATTAGTTTGTAGATGCTCCTGTTTCCAAGATAAAAATTGTTGATTTCTAGTATTTCTTAGATTTTTGATAGCTTTGGGTGTTTTACCCCATCCTGAATATAAATACTTAGCTGTAATGAAAATTTCATAAATTAAGGCAAGAACTAAAACACCGGCGATCGCAATATGAAATGGTGTATCCTGCCAAACTATATTCCAAGTATCTGCTACATTCATGCAATACCCCTTTGATGATGATTTCGTTTACTTCTGACTAAATTTGTTTATTTCTTGTAATGTAAGAATCTCTTTGGCTTCCCGCACGGGTATATGATCTGCATCTTCGTATTTATCTATGGCTTCTCGTAGCCGCAAGCTGTATAATTGTTCACCTTTGGCTTGTTCGTCAATAATTAAATAAACCTGCTTTGGTGCATAGTTACGTAACAAACGCACCTGCAAACAACTTTTCAAATCCCGCGAAGAAGTACTAAGCGGTGAATTATTCCCATATAAATTACCTGCAACTTTCCATCCGCGATTAATTGCTTTAATTTGCGTCACTAGTTGTCTTAGTGAGGGATAAAGCAATTCATTTGCATCACTCATTTTTTCTCAAGTTTTTGTATTAGCTTTTAGTTATATAGTTCCCAAAAAATGCTCAAAATTAACTAGCTTTGAGAAATAATTAAGACTACTGCTATTAGCTATTAAAGATATATCAGAAATAGCCGCTCACGGAACCGCACCCCCGTAGGGTGAATGTCACAATAACCCTGGTGATTGAAACCGCAGCTACACAAGGAAAATATGGCAACCTGGATTAGTTAGGTAGAGCGCATTAATTTATGGTAGCTGGAGACGTAGCAGTGCTACGTCTCTACAAGGATTTTGCGTTTGATACAAGATTTAAACTAGAAAAAATTTTTGGTGTTATCCGAAATACTCATAATGAATTTGTAGCCTTGCTTGTCGAAACCAAAAGCACGTACAAACAACTCAAAAGTAATTTAATTGTCCTTGTAAATTATGATTAGATTTCGTAAAAGACAATTAAAAGCCGCATTAACGACTCCTTTGAGGAGTCGCAATTTGCTCCAGTTAGGATTGCTTTTAATAGGGTTAGCAATTTTATTATTATTTATAGGATTTAAATCGGATTTTTTAAAGGTTAATGTACTACAAAAACCCTGGCAAGAAATTGTAATAATAGTTGCGTCCTGCTTGTTTATGCCTGCATTATGTGAAGAGATAGTTTTCCGCATTTTATTTTTGCCTCACCCCACCGAAAACCCTTCAATCAAGAAGCAAATTATCTGGGGAATTATTAGTTTGACAGTCTTCATTGTTTATCATCCACTCCAGGGAATAACATGGAATCCTGTTGGTAGCGAAGTTTTTATGGAGCCAATTTTTCTAATTTTGGCGGCTTTGTTAGGAGTTATGTGTACGATAGCTTACTATTGGGTTGGCTCTCTTTGGCTTCCAGTTTTCATTCACTGGTTAGCTGTTGTTGTTTGGCTAGTTTTATTAAATGGATTTTATCAGTTTAATTATTAACCAAAGTAACTAATGGTCTGTCCCATTAGTTTTAATTTAATGAGTTTTTATATTATACCTCTTATGTGAATTAAGCGCTCAAACCATTATCATCACGTTGATAAATTAAACAATTTTTTGCCCCATATTTGGGTTGCAGAAACATCAAAGTAACTCAAAGAAGAACAAAAGTTTACTTTGCTTACTGCATGAAAGAATTACTAGATATTCACTTTAATCGGTCTTAAAAATACTATGAATATGCATCTAATTAGTTTGCGTAGGGAAGCATTTTCTATGTAGCGATACCCTATTTTGATAGGATATCGCTTAATGATTAAGTTGTTCTCAACTAACCTTCTAAAGACTTCTTCACCTTTACCCTCTCTGCCAATAAAGTAAACAAAATAATCCCACAAAAATCCGCAGCTAAATCGACTAAATCAAAACTACGATGCGGTGAAAATATTTGCAAACATTCTTCAACAATCACAAAAAAACTAATTACAATCGGCGCAAAAGGTAGCGAAAAATTTAAAATATTTATCTGGCGTTTATTAAATGCTAAATGTCCTAAAAAAGCCGAAAATCCTATTAATAAAAAATGTAAAATTGTATCATAATGAGGAATTTGTTTTATTTGATTCGGAATAATCCTTAAATAAGCTGATATGGAGATAGATAAAATAATTCCAATATAAAACCAAAAAGCAATCAGCCAAACACGATGAGTTTTCATTACAGATTATATTAAAAAGCGTTTGTTAATTACTTCCAGCATAACAAACACCATTACGTAAATACTAGCATTCTTACGTAAAAATATAGACTATAAATCTACGGTATCGGGGTCAACGCCAAGCTCGCGTAATTTTGCTTTTAACTGTTCTAGTTCAGCTTCTGCTCGCTCAGCGCGTTGAAGTTCTTGCTGTAAGGCTTGTGCTAATTCTTCGGGTATTAAAAGCTTATCGCCGTTATACTCTCGGTAAAAGCCGATTAATCTTCCCTCAATTTGCAAGCGTAACTGTAACGGTTCACTACGGCTATCAGTTTTCCATCAGCGCTGGGGTAGAAGATTTCCGTTTGGTTAGCGACAGGTAGGATAGCTCTCATAGTGTAGTCGTTCTATCCTGCTTGTAAATTAGCTTGTTCTTGCAACCAAGAATCTACTGGTTGTCCATCTTTGCGCTTTAATTCAATTTCTACAACCATCACTTGTTTAGAACCCGGAGGAGCGGGTTTTTTATGGAAGATAATGTCATAATCAGCAGGATTTTGATTACGTTCTTTTAACCAATCCTGCACTTTTGTTGTTGCAAAAAACGATTGTCCTTGCTCGAACATCGAGGTAATTTGCATTTGCAGGTTATAAGGATTCAGTTTACCCATTGTAAAACCACCTTTGTAAAGAAATTTTTCCTTTTGGTATTATCTTCAGATATTCTTCTATAATACTTTATAGTACGGCAGGGAGTGCCGGAATTAACGCTTGAGGAGCTAGTTGCAAGACTAGGATAACAGGGATACCGGAAAGATTCCTTGTGCCCAAGAAGCTAAGCCTTTATGGTTTATGCACTTCACAATTTTTACGATTGAAAGGGGCAGGCATTTTGTCTGCCCTTTTGACATTTTTATGCGACTCTATGACAGAACCAATTTCGGATTGTGGATTGTTTATTTTTAACTACTGCTTCGGTTAGTAATTTATAAAATCGAAGAAGTATTGAGCGTTCGCCATTTTTTCCGAATGGAGTAGGAAGATTATCGCAATCGACTTAAGAATTAGAAGGCTGAAAATTTTCAACTACACTACCATAATCTAACTTAATGATTCTATCGCACTGATCAAAATAGCGGTCATCATGACTGACAACAATTACAGTTTTACCGCGCTGCTTTAATTCAGGCAGTAATTTATGATAAAATATTTCTTTGAATACAGGGTCTTGGTCTGATGCCCATTCATCAAAAACGTAAATAGGACGATTTTCTAAATATGCTGTCAGTAAAGCCAGACGTTTACGCTGTCCTTGAGATAAATTAGTTGTTGATAAAATACCATCTTTGACTGCTACTTTCCGTTCTAATTCCAATTGAATTAAATAGTTTTGAATTTCTGTTGCGGAGTTTTCCTCTATTCCCAACAAGCGCTCGAATAAATAAAAGTCATAAAACACTACAGAAAATTGCTGACGATACCATTCGCGATTTTCATTTGTAACGGGACGATTATCAAATAAAATATTACCCTTATTTGGAATATACAACCCTGTAATCAATTTAATTAAAGTAGATTTACCGCTACCGTTACCACCAACGATAAAAACTAATTCACCTGGCTTAAACTTGAGGTTGATATTATTCAAAGTAAACTGATGTTCTTCGGTATTTCCAACATAAGTATGAGTAATATCAACTAATTCTAAACTCGTCCAATCGGATTCAAAAGCCAAACCTGTAGGAAAATTAGGTTCGATAACTTGCTTAGAAAGAGATATTCCCAGAGATTCAATTTTATTTAAAGCGACATTTCCTTGAGCTATCTGAGGTAAAGAAGTTACTACCTCACTTACAGGATTAATCAAATATAAAATAGCCAACACATAGCTAGATACAATCTCCGTTGAAATTCCATTTATTTTCGGAAAAACGAACAACATTAATCCAACAGGAATAAAAAATAATACTGTTGCGAGCGAGCCTGCAAAAGCAAAAACTGTTATACTGCTAATTCGATATTTTTTATATTTACTAGCACTTATTTCTAAATCTTCTTTAAAAAAAGCAATTCTCCTGTGACGATGCAATTTTAACTCTTTCACTCCTTCTGTAACAGCGCGAATATGTCCAAACATCACATCTTGTATTTGACGCGCTTTTTTTAAACCTTCAATTCCTGGTTTTTGCAAAAATTGGTAGAGATAAAAACCAAGTATAAGGCAGATAAATACGATGAAAAATAATAATGGAGAAAGCCATAATAAATAAACAAAAATTCCAATTAGTACAGCAATGTTTACTATGATTACTGATAGCTGTATTGAAGCTGTAGAAATTGCTGTTATGTCGTCTGTCAAAGTTGCCAAAATTTTTGGTATACCTAGACTTTCTAAATGTTGTAAAGGACAATTTAAAATGCGTTGAGTCATTTCTAAGCGCAAATCGTAGATAACTCCTTGAGCCAAACGATTTATTAATACCCAACTTATAAACCGAAAAATCCATAAACCAATACAGAGACTAACGAACAGCCAGATTAACCATATAGGTGAGTTTTCCAGATTGGCGATCGCATAATTTATAACTGCGATAATACCCGCACCACTAGCACCGCTGAAAATACTAAATATGGTTGCTATAAAGAAACTTTTGCCGGAATTTTTAAGTAGAAGACGGATAAGTTTCATGAATTAAACATCGCATATTGCACTAATTGTTATCTTATAGGACTTACACATTAGTTGACCGAAGAAAAATTGATATCATTTAATACAAACCAAATCGTTCATCTTGTTCGATTAATGACTGGATTTCTTCCACGCTTTCTTTAAGATTTGCTGCATCGATCATTGTTTGTGCTAACGATGGTAAATTATCAATAGATTCCCAATTTTCACTTTGCCATACTTTAGACCGCAGCATACATTTAGCGCAGTGAAAAAATGCTTCTTTGATGTTAACTATAAGAGCAAAATTGGGAATTTTACCATTCATAGCCATGCTTTCCCGCAAAGGTATATCCCTAACAATCATCGCACTTCCACTGATTCGCAAAGTTTCACCTTTACCGGGTACGAGAAAAATTAATCCAACTTGGGAATTTTCAAGTATATTTTGAAAGGTATCTGCTCGACGATTCCCTGGTCTATCGGGGATGGCTAAGGTGTTATCATCGAGTATTTTAACAAATCCTGGTGGATCGCCTTTGGGTGATATATCCATGTTTCCACGACTATTTGATGACGCGATAAATAGTAAGGGTGATTTAGCAATGAAAGCCCGACAATGTTTATCCAACTTCGGTATGACAATATCAATGACTCGATGGCTGGGATATCCCATTACCTCACGCAGTTGTGCAGTGCTGGTGATGATTTCGGAGAATTGAATTTTCATAGATAATTTTAATTTTCACCGATATTTTCAAGTGTAAAAGTCATAATCACCAATCTGCCGGGGAATGTAATTCCCCGTCTCATAGTGAAAGTCCTCTTCAGAGGACTAAATACAAAATTTTGCTTGCAACTAATATTTTTTCCTCCTCTGGGTGCGGGGCGATTTTATTATCGGTAATCTTCTGTTAGCTGCTCGGAATACACCTGGACTAAAGCTTCGTTTTTAAAGGAAAAATCAGGTTTTCATAATTAGAGTTTGCAAGAAACCCAGTTTTTTTGGTGTTGTTGAGTTCGGAATGTATTCCGGTGAATTACTCCCCATCTCCCCATCCCCCCATCCCTTTTTATGAATGGCGATAGGCGAAGCCTTGCCCGAAGGGATCGCGATGTTTTAAAACCATCAAAATCCCATTCACAACAATCCCCGATAATGAATAAATACCAAAAGAACTGCCCATGAACCCAAGGCAACTTTAATGGCTACCAAAAAATTCAGTAAAGGTAGAATTCCACCGCTAAATAATGCGCCCAATTGTCCCTGGGGTAACTCAAATCCCCACAGAGTAATTACTGAGAGGATGATAAAAACCAATACCGAAACTTTCTCCCATTTGGAAGCGTGCCAACGTTTGTAAATAGCTTGCATCCATTCTGATGATGCGGTAATTGCCACTAAACCGATGGCAGTTCCTCCGGCAACTCCAGCAGCAAATCCACCACCGGGACTGAGATGTCCCCGAATCCCTAATTCGATACCCACTAAAGCCGAAATTGTGGCACCCAATCGCGCTAAAATAATTGATGGTCTATCGGTAAAATGATAAATCGTACAAAATGGTCTTTCGTTTGCGAGCAAAAAACTAGCTCCCATGATGGCAATGGTAAATACTACAACTTCAAAAATGGTGTCATACAACCGATTGCGAAAAATAATACCGGAAACTGCATTCGGTACTCCACTATCTTGTACAACTGCTTGGACAATGGACATTGATAATTCTGACTCTGGATTTACTTCGATCAGCATTTTCACAAATAAGGCAATTCCAGCCACAACATAAACCCATTTCCATTTCATAGATGTTGACTCTCTAATTTTGGTACATTAATATCTGATATATTTACGTAGCTGAGCATTGTTTTGGGCGATGAAAGTTCGGTTTGCATGATGTCATAGATGCGCTGAATCCGAATTGTGGTTTGATAGGGTTGCCATTCGCCATCCAAGTCACTATCGTAACTTGCCATTACTGATGAACTGCTACAGGTTGCATGGACTTCTTTTTCCATTAGCGCTCGTTGTAAAGCCTGTTTATCGTTGTAAATCACAATTTCCAACCGCATATGACGTTTATCAAGAATTCTGCGGAATTCTGCCATCAGTTGTTGAAAAGGACATTCCTCTTGCGGATGGTTTGTTCTATCTTCGAGTACTCCCAAACGCAACACCAAGGACGATCGCACTGCTACTGCATATAAAGTAATTGCGAGTAGTGTACCCATCAAAGCTTCCGTCAAAGCGACATCTGCGGCTCCCAAAACTGCATAAACTAATGCCGCGATCGCGCCTAATATTCCTCGCAATGCCAAAGCATGGTAGGGATTAACCTGAAATATAACTAAACAAGCAGTTATGGGTAATAGGGCAACGATTATATAAACGTAAATATCAGGATTGTTCATGATGATTCTCCTCCGGACTCGAACAGTAAGCTAAAACGTAACCTAACATGGTGTTCCAAATTGCTAAAGTGATGATGACGAGAATCAGTAAAGGCCATTCACTGGGAATTTTCAGCAGCAATCCGAAGACAATGGCGATTGAACCAAGGGTATCCGCGACGGAAAGAGTATGCAGTTTGTACAAAACCGATCTTTTCCCCAACAGAGGAAAGGTACCCCAAAACCAAAAGAAAATGCCTATACCAATACAGATGTAACTAATAATATTGATCATGTTTCTCTTAAGCGTTTAATTATATGTGCTAATAACATTAATCCGGCATTGCCGACTGTCAAGATAATCGCTGCAACCACACCAATCATCCAATCATCACGCAAGACGGAGACGACAAGGGCGATAATCGCTGTTTTACTAGAGATACTGGCAAAAGCCAGCATTGTCTGCCAGATATTTTCATCCTTCCAAGCTTCATAAATAGGTATAATCAACGCTAAAAGCATGGCAATTAAAATTAGGTTATTCATCGTTAACTGCTCTGGTTGGTCTGATGCGGTGTACTTCATACCAGCCATCTTGGCGGTATTTAAAGACAATTGTTTTGGGGGTAAAGGTGATTAAAAATATATCGAGGAAAATCAACCGGGGCGATCGCGTTGCTTGAACTCGTTCTAAAATTAGATCTTCGTATTTGTGAGGACGAAAAATAATTTCGATTGCTTCAATATATGCTTGAGGAATTGCGACGATAATTTTACCTAAAATGTCCAGCCAATCTTTTAAGGTTTCTCGGGATGGGTAGCCACGGGGCAACAATAAAGCAATAATTACGCCGATGATGATATTTACCGGACTCAAATCGGATGTGAGCAGAAACCAAATAGTCAGTCGTAATATTAAGTGTCCAACCATGAGAATGCCATCCAAAACAGTAAAATCAACATTACACTCATTACACCGATCAGATGCTCAAATTCTTCGAGTACACGGGGTAATTTCAAAGCTGCACGTTTAAAAATAAACCAATAGAGCAACCAACCCAAACCAATTTTTCCTAGTGCTTTGACAATATTATCTACTGTATAAGCTTGGAAATAAACACTATTCGCTGTAATCAACCAACCGAGCAAAAGTATAGTTGCTGCCCAAAAACCAAGCTTTGGTTTATTTCCTTTCCCCTGTGGAAGAAAGATAAATTTGGCATATACTATTGCTGTTCCCACAACCGCAACGTTCATAGGGATAACTTGCCAAGGTAGGAGATTTTGTACGGTTAATGCCTTTGCTCCAAACCCGGATAGTAAGGGAAAGCCTGATATTGAAAGACTCGCTATCACCAAAACAATCCAAGTCGAGGTATTAATTTTAGTTTGTTGCAGTTCCTTGAAGCTGCGACTAGGTAAACTACCCGCGCTCAAAAACATCGCTGACTTTGCTAAACCATGGGCTAATGCATAATAACCACCTTCTTGAGGTGCTGCGAGTACCCAACCTAATTGAGAAATCGTACTTAATGCCAACATCCGCTTAGTATCATTTTCAAAGACAGCGTAGAATACTCCCAACAACGCTGTCCCTACTCCGAAAATACGCACAATTGGATCGATTTCCCCGACAATTAACGCGCACCGCACCAAGGGATAAACTCCTGCTTTTACTACTACTCCCGATAACAATGCCGATACTGGTGTCTCTGATTCCGAGTGAGTCAGCGGTAGCCACCATCCCGATATAAATACTCCTCCTTTAACCAAAAGTCCGACAAAAATCAGCGCTAGTGCCGATGGTGGTGCATCACCCAAACCAATGAAACTAAACGAATTACTTGCTTGATAAACCGATACTGCTCCCATCAAATAAAACAGCATCGCGATGTTACTCACACATAGGTAGCGCAAACCTACCCAAATAGAGCGATCGCTGCGGGGATAAGCAATCAACAAAAATGCTGCAATCCCACTCACCTCTAAGGCTACATATAAACTAATGAAGTCCGTACAGGCAAATGCAGCATTGACACTGCCATGCAAAATGATCGCTTGGGTGTAGAAAAAAGCTGATTTATCGCTCCGCCAACAATACAATATGACTGCGGCTGTTACCAGACCATTAGTTAAGATAAAGAAACCGCTCAGCCGATCCACCATTAAGGTGACACCAAAATTGTCCATTAACTGGAGCGTTATTGGAGACTCTTGGATAAATAACTGTAATCCATATGCGAATGTTACAACCGTCCCCAAAAATGTTAAATAGCGGTCAAGTTTGGGAATTAAATAAATAGTGAATCCCAAAAAAAACGGAAGTGCAACCCAGGCAATCGTAATATTGTTAATCATGGTGTATTGTTCTTCTCTATCTCGTTGCTTTCCAAGGTAGGATTATCCCGTGCTAGCTTCATCACCCCAACCAACATTAGGGCTTGAATTGAAAAGCCAATAACAATCGCTGTTAGGATGACTGCTTGGGGAACTGGATCGGCATAATCACGGTTTTGGACATCTGAAAAAATCGGTGTAAATGAACCATCAAGTGATGCGATCGCCACATAATAAGCAATCACTCCTGTACTCATCACATCCATCGATACTATTTTCATCACCAGGTTTTTTTTAAAGATGATGCCCAAAAATCCGCATATAATTGTTGCGAGTACAGATGCTTCTAACACAATAATTGCTTTTTAGCTAAAGTTTAGTTATAATCATTTCCTGGTCAGTGCATTGACTTGACTCTATACAAGTTTGGTATATTTCGGATCATAAAAATATATCCATAACTTTGATTCAACACACATGAAATCCAAGCACGAACAATACAAACAGCGTGCTTTAAAGCCTAGGCTTTTGTTACAGAGAAAAATTCAAATTTGCAACTGCTTTCAAGAATTTTCAGTTTCCTAATTTCTAGAAATTAAGAAGAAAAAATGCCTTTAGACAGGTGTTTTCCATTGGCATCGATAGAATTCGCCTTTGATTATTAACATATGGATTGCTTTTGATACTTTACCCCCGTCTTAAGAATTGATTAATTTCTTATATCTAGAATAAATGGTATCAGGTGTTGAAAGCAAGAAATTCATCTGGAGATAGAGAGGTGATAGTGTTGCCGTTTTCTCTCCCCATGATTGCAATCAAGCTACTGCTAACGATAATTCTTTCGGTGAAATACTTGATTTGAGCGGTTGGAGTTGAAAGCTTCAGACAATGATAAACCGGGAGCGTCGCGATTATATTGAGTAGGCAAAAGTTACCAATGATGCTTCCCCAGATGAAGATGGGTATTTTGATCTGGGGAAGAATCTTCAAAGCAATTCATAAGCAAACTTATATCTAATTGATAAGATAAATAAAAATCAATAAAACTTCTGTATACATAATTTGTAATATTTAGTTTACAAAAAGTTGTACTTTCAAATAGTTAGAAAAGATTCCTATTTATGAACGAGATTACAGACCATTTGGGTGTAATATGGTTTTTTCATCATCTGTAGAGCCGTTTGACCAAAAAGCAAAAAATCAGGTTAATAGCTTGATAATATCTAGCAAATAAGCAAAAAAACGTATTACAAGCTTTATATTACAAGGAGATAAACAACTCTCTTAGTAAAGATTTGTAAAAAAGAGTAGTAAAAGAAATACACCAAGTTGCCATTAAACTACTAGGATTGACAAATCTTCTAGATAATGCTGCATTGAAATATATTCCATTTTATGGATATGTATTTTGATTATTTTGATCTAAAAATCACAGGAATTCCTCTTGATTAATGAAATTCGTCCTGTTTTGAGATTGAGTTTACGAGACGCTTTGTCAGGTAGTTTAAAGATGTCAAAAATAAGTTCGCCAAACAAATTAGAATACTTCACCTTTGTATTAAGATATATACCGCAACAGCGATTACAAAATAACCAAAACTTTTTTCTAATAACTTAGGCTTGATAAACTCGGTTAAATAAGCACCAAAGATAGTACCTAAGCTAGCAGCTATGGTAAAAATTATCATGATATTGACATCCATTGGTACTTGACCAAAATAACCCGCAAATCCAGCCAAAGATTTAAAGGTAATAATTAATAATGATGTACCTACAGCTTCTTTCATTGGTGTTTTACCCAATAAAACTAATGCCGGAATAATCATAAATCCACCACCAACACCAACAAAACCAGTAACTATTCCCACTATCAGCCCTTCCGTTGGTATCAGAAAAAAGCGATACTTATCGTGATGTTTTTCGTCTGCATCATGGTGTTGTTTAACTTCAGATATCCGGCTACTTTTACGAATCATAAAAAAAGCAGCTACTAACATCATTACAGCAAAAAAAATTAGCTGAATTGTAGAATTAATGATGGGTAGTGAAGCAATTCTAGCACCCAAATATGCTCCTAACATTGCAGCAGGAGAAAAAAGCAAAGCGGTTTTGAAATTGACATTACCTTTTAGCCAATGAGGAATAACACCAATAAGACTAACTACACCAACAATAACTAATGTCATTGCTACCGCTGATTTTGTTTCTACTCCCATGACGTACTTAAGAATTGGTAAAGCTAAAATAGAACCACCTCCACCAATTAATCCTAAAGTAATACCAATACAAATCGCCAAAATTGTACCAAGTATCAGTTTAATCATATTTTTAATTTATTGTGTTTGCTGGAATCAGACTGGCGGTTAAAACCGCAGCTACACAGTCTCCACGGGTTTAAATAAGTCCACCTTACGGTAGACTTTGCGGCATTTAATAGCGATAATAAAACGCCGATTACTAACTTCTTATGTATTCGATAAAAACTATTTTTTATTCCATGGCATCTGTGCTAATAACATACCCAAAGCACAAGTATTAGTAATGCCAGCAAATACTAATCCTGAGCCAACAAATCCACTCAAAATTAAAAACCAAGGTGATATAAACGCACCAAGTAAAGTACCTATTACCACCAAAGAACCGGCAACTATTTGTACCTGACGCATGATACTAATCGGTGCATTTTTACTAGTTTCAACCGGATATCCTGCTTGTTTCCAAGCATTTAATCCACCTTCAAGATGAGTGACTCGCTCAAAACCTGCTGCAAATAATTTTTGTGCTGCTTGTGCTGAACGTCTACCGCTTTGACAATGTAAAATTAATTTTTTCCCTTGTTCTAATCGTATTTTTTCTGGTTCAAAACTAGAAAGTGATAGTCTTGTTGCACCCGGAATTCTTTCTCCCGCATATTCACCAGCTTCTCTGACATCAATTAAAATAATTGTCCCTTCCTCTAACCATTCTTTAAGGGTGTTAGCATCAATAACTTGTAGTTCACCGTCAACTTTTTCCTGATTAATTCCTGTCATTTCTTAATTCCTTTAATTATCTTCTATACAGTTGTGTCTAAGTTACCGCAGCGTTCGTTTGCGGGGAGAGCTTCCATAATTTTTTGTGGCATGGGAAGCTTTAAATTATTCATAAATTCAATAAATTCATCCCGGTTCTTACCAGTAAATCGCGGATTGAGTCTTCTTTCTTCTCCAATTGTTGATACCGTGTGTCCTCGATAATCATGGGCTGGATACACTAAAGTTTCCGGGGGTAAACTAAACAGTCTCCCGGTAACAGAATCGTATAAAATCCCAGAATCTCCACTTTGAAAGTCTGTTCGTCCACAGCCACGAATCAATAAAGCATCCCCCGTCAACAAATGAGTACCATTAACCAGATAAGCCATGTGACTATCTGTATGACCTGGTGTTGCGATCGCTGTTATCTGTATTTCTCCTAAAAGCAATATTTCTCCATTTTTGATGTACTTATCCGCACATTCTGCATCAGCGTTTTCCGGCACAATTCCCCAACAACCAGTGTCTTCTCGAAGTTTACTTGTAGCAGTAATATGGTCAGCATGGATATGAGTCTCCAAACTATAACGCAGATTTAACCCCAAGTCTTTAAGTAGTGCTAAGTCACGACTTAGTTGCTCTAATACTGGATCTACTAAAACCGCTTCTTGGGTAGTTGTATCGGCAATTAGATAAGTATATGTACTTGATTCTTTATCAAACAGTTGACGAAATAGCATAATCAAAACCTAAATTGAAAATCAATCTGCTGTTATAATCATATTACCAATTAGTTATACGCTTTTGGCAAGTATGCCATCCGACATAATCGAGAAATAGTACTACTGTATGGTAATATAGTAAATAGGTTAAAAGTTAAAAATTTCGATAAAATTGTTATGCCTAAAAATATTTTAAACAAAAATGATGAATCACAAAAAGAACTGACGCAGCTTGAAGAGTATGGGGTAAAAAAGTTGTCTCCCGCAGCAATTACTTTAATGGCTGAATTCTTTAAAGTTTTATCAGAACCCAGTAGACTGCAAATTCTTTGCACCTTAAAATCAGGATCTAAAAATGTATCTCAAATTATTGAGGATACAGCTTTAGGGCAGGCTAATGTATCTAAGCATCTCAAAGTTTTGACACAAGCAAGTATAGTTACTCGTACTCAACAAGGGATAAACGTTTTTTATGAAATTAGTAATCCGTTTATTTTTGAATTATGTGAATTAGTATGCGATTCTATTTCTTTGCAAATTGAACAGCAAAATCAAAATTTAGAGCATTTAAAAAATATCAAAAGTTCTTTTTAAAGATAAGACTTAGCAACGCCGGCATATTTTTCTTGTAGGGTGCTGTAGTTTAGAATAAATTTGAACGTAGCGATAAGACTTGTAGCGTCACGCACCAACAAACTGAAAGATTTATTTTGATTTTTTAAAGTATTAAAAATATAGTTTATGGGATTTTTAGATGAAATTGTTAGGGGGAGATAAATCGAGTTTGTTTTATTTATCCGGCGGTTGAAACCGCAGCTAAACAAACCGGCACCCGTCTGCACGGGTTTAAAATACGTAAAATTTTAGACATTTTAACTCATATTCCTACAAAGCGCTCAGATGAATAACTTCAGCGCTTTTTTGCTATATCTACGTATAAATACAAAAGATTAAGAGTCTTTGTTGACATCATTATGACCAGAGTTCTGAGCATAATGATGACATTAAATAACGATAAATATCTAACAATTCTTGAGCAAATCCGCTGGAATGGAAAGCCAAAGTGTCCTTACTGCGAATCAAACAACGCAACAGCATACAGAAACGAGAAAAGATACCATTGTAATTCATGCTACACTTCATTTAGCGTCACAGTTGGTACACTGTTCCACAAAACTCATGTGAGTTTGGATAAATGGTTTTTAGCAATTCGTCTACTGATGAGTTCTTCGGAAGGTATCAGCGTGCGTCAGCTTGCTAAAGAAGTTGGGGTTAATAAAAATACTGCTGCTTTTATGCTGAAGCGGATAAAAGAGGATAAGTCGGAAGTATTGGAGAGATTAGTAAGAATGAAATCTTAGAAACCCCTTTCAAAACCTCTCTTCCGCTAGAGGAGAGGTTGTTATGACTTCTTAATCACTTACAAATTAGTTTGTAGAGACGTAGTACTGTGACTTAAACCTGAACACCTTATTAAGGAACATTTCAGAACCAAAAGTATATTTAAATGTTTCAATTGGAAAAGCTTAAATGAGTACACAAAAAAAACCTTATAGAACTAAGCGTAGCGTAGTAATTAAATTTTATCTATTGATGCTGTTCAATACGTTTATTCTGTTTTTAAGTTTTATTGGTAAAGAACCTTTGGTAGCTTACCTACAAGATTTTAATATTAAAATTCCTCCCTTTTTATTACCAATAGTAATTGGACTATTTTCACCCTTACCTTCATGGCTTTTTGTAAAAGAGTCGATCGAGGAATCAATCGAATGTGAATCCAAAGCAAAGATAGAAGAAAATCGTGAAAAATGTGAATCCGAAATTAAAAAAATCAAGGAAGAATATGAAAGAAAAGCACCTGAAATAATTAAAGAAAAACAAGAATTAGAATTTTTAGCTATTTGGACAGATAAAGAACAGCTAAATCATGTTGACTTCAATGAAATGTCTGAAAAATTGCGTCATGAATTAATGAAAGATAGAAAAGAATTTGAAGAAATTTATCTAGAAAGTTTTAGAAAAAGATATGAAGCTCGTCAAGACATTATAAATAACCTAAATGATGATTTATTAAAATCAATCGCACGAAAAGCAGGTGATTATTCTTTTAGGAAAAAAGAAAATGATTTTATTACAAAAGATGAAAATCAAATATATAAGAATATATATGTAATCTTAAAAGCTTGGCTAATTTGCAGTATTAAATTTGATTGCGAGATGCCAACAGAGTCTTTACATCGAATTATTAATAAGAATAGCAAGCGCGAATTAGATGCTTTGAACTACATTAGAGACAATATATTGTTAGATGATAAAATCAAGGAAATATTAATAAATGATAAATCGAGAGAAATAATCAGGTATTATATCAGTAGATTTTTTCAAAAAATAGATATCAATTCTTGAATTAAGAAGCTACTTCACTGAAATAATGTTTTGCAACCTTAGAGGATGTTTTAAAAGTATCCGGCGGTTGAAACCGCAGCTACACAAACGAAGTCCACCTGCGTGGACTAGTAATTTAGAACCCGCAGAGGCGGGTGCCGGTTTGTGTAGCTGCGACTTATAGTCGCCAGGTAAAGTATAAATTAGACTTTCAAAACATCCTCTTATACTGTATATAAAAGAAGCTGATAAGCAAATTTTTCTATTACTTTTAAAAAGGCTTAATATAATTAAAATCAATTTCTTCCTTTAAAACTTCACTAAGAGTATTTTTATATTCAATTTCCTGTTCTAAGCTTGGAAAATCAACTCTTGCATTTTCTTCGTTATTTGTAATATACTCAAGCATTTTATGAACGGATGAAAAATTATTTAATATCTCATCATCATTATGGTGTAATTGCTTTAAAGCATCATTCGTAATCTTGTTTGCAATTAGTAAAAGTTGATAAATAGTAAATTTAGCCATTGTTTACACCGTTGAAAAATATTGATGAGGTTAATAATATTTTTGAATCCGGAGTATGTCACTACCGCTAACTAGGACACCCCAAAATCATTTTTTACTCTTTGCAAAACAAAAATGAACGACTGTAAAAATCTGTTACCTTCATTTATTTTCCAATAAAACATTATTAACCCCTCCTAAATTAATAGAAAGGGGTTTACTCATAGAGATTCTAATTTATTCAAAACCTCTATTAACTCATATCTACTGACTAACTACACCCATTTTCTTTTGAATCCGAGTCTTAGCAGCTTTAAACTCAGTAGCCAATTGTTCACTTTGTTGGCTATTGAGGTTATTGCGAATTGCAGCAAACATGGTACTTTCTTCTTGACGAATATGGTCACCTACTACATCCATTAACTGCTTGATTTTGTCTTTGAATTGAGGTGAAGAAGGACTAGTAGACTTGATTTCGTCTAACTTGACTTTCATTTCAGCTTGTTCGTCATATAGCTCTTGAGTATCTCCTTCACCGTAGAAAGGACGTACTTTTGGATATACAACTTCCTCTTCAGCTTCTGCGTGAGCGGTTAAATCTTTGTAAATTTGACCGAAGTATTCTTGAATCTTCTGAGGATTATCGCTTTGTAACAATTCGGTGAATAAAGTATTTACCTTGCTGTGGTCTGCACGGATAACGTCTTGGACATTCATATCCTGCTTGTCAGAAGTTTGAGTTATCACACTACCAACAGCACCGCTCAAAGCAGCAACAGCATCTTGAACTCGTCCCCAAATGCCTTGGTCGGCTTCTTGTCCAGTAAGTTCGCGGACACCCAAGTATTCTAAAATACCTTTAAGTTGTTCTTGATGAGCGCGGTTTTCAAAGTTAACGGTGTTGAGAGGTCCGATTGCTAACATCACATCAGCACCTACTTTTTCAGCGGCTTTGTGGATTGTGATACCGCTCATTACTTGTTGATGCTTGAGTAATTCATGCTGAAATACTTTTTCATATAGACTCAATTCAGAGCCTTGCATTAATTGTCTGACTTGCTCAACCATTTGTGAGACAACATTTTCCGGCTTAGCTTGAATACCATACTGAGTAATTGTAGTCTCGATAATTCCTAAATTCTTTTGGTCATCATCAAGCATTTTTTGCAAGCGATCGCGAATATCGTTATCGGAAAGTTGTCCAATAAACCGTTGTTCATTGTCGATAATTAATTGCTGTAACGCTTTCATATCAGCCAACTTCATCGCGATCGCAGAGCGTTTAGTATCATCTAAAGTAGCTACCACAGTGTTTCTCCTCTCTGAAAAATCTTTATTTAGTGTTAGCTTCAGATTGCCACAGGTATTTATAGCTTCCATCCTTCTTTTGAGGTATCACGGGCATTACTCTGGGTAGATAAAAGTGCTTTCTTGATTTCGTGGAGCGGGTGTATAAATAGTAAAAATAGACTTACACGAAGTTAATTAGCTAAAAAACAGTTGTGAGTCATAAATTCAAAAAATACCTTTTATTACATCATTAATTGTTATCAAATCAGATTAATCCTTAGATAGATAAATATTAAGTTTTGCTTATTCCATTAGGGAGAGAACTTTTTTCGGCAAAAAGAATAGATTTACTAAAAGAACACTAAATGGAAATTTATCAAAAATGCCAGAAAATTCTGGATTAGGGGAACAAGCCCTGAATAAAGTCGCAGAAATAGGGCTGTCTAGTCAGTTGGATGAAGTTGAAGATTTAAATGTTGATATTAAGACTAATCCTTTTAAAGCGATTCAGGGAGAGGTCGAATCCGTTGATATTGATGGTGATGGTTTGGTAATGGAAAAAGACCTCCGCATGGAGGAATTAGATATGCATATTGAGAATGTTGCAATTAATCCTATGAGTGCGGCTTTTGGAAAAATTGAATTAACCAAGCCAACTTTAGGTAGTGCGAGAGTTGTTTTACTTGAAGAAGATATCAACCGCGCTTTTAATTCCGAATACGTACAGCAACAATTACAAAGTCAAAAAATTAATATTAACGGAAGACCGACTAATATTCTCCCCCAAAAGGTAGATTTTCGTTTACCTGGCGATAATAAAATCCAATTAAACGCTACTGTTTTATTAAAAGAGACAGGTGAAACAAATCAAGTTGCATTTTCCGCAGTACCGCGTGTTTCTGCTGGAGGAAAAACTGTTACTTTAGAAAATGTTGAGTATGATAAAAATCAAGAAAATTCGTCTGAATTGGCAGAAGCATTAATAAATCAAACCAGCGAATTATTGAATTTAAGCAACTTTGATTTAGAAGGAATGGATTTGACAGTAAAAAGTTTAGAAGTAGAAACAGGAAAACTTGTATTATTAGCTGAAGCTTACGTTGAGAAAATTCCTACAGAGTAATCATTTTAAAACTACCACTTTTTTTTAACCTTTGACCTTTAACCTTTAACCTCTAAGCTTTTATTATGGAAACTCAAGACAGAAGAACATCTCCCTACCCCAATATTCCCAACTTTTTAGAAACAGATGATAGAGAATTTAGAGATGCTGGTGTACCAAGTACCGTATCTGTTGTAGGACATCCAATTCACCCGATTCTTGTGCAATTTCCCATTGCTTTTTTAGTTGGTGCGTTTTTAGCAGATATTGTTTTCTGGTTCACCAATGATATATTTTGGGCAAGAGCATCTTTTTATTTAATTGCAGGTGGTTTTTTGATGGGTATTCTAGCAGCTATAACTGGAATGCTTGACTTTTTGAGAATAGGAAGAACACGTATACGTAGCGCTGGTTGGGCGCATATGGTTTTGAATATTTCAGCTTTATTGTTAACCTTAATTAACTTAGTATTGCGATGGAATTCTCCAGTAGCAGCCGTATTACCTTGGGGGTTAGTAATTTCGCTCGTTGTGGCTACACTTCTCGGTGTTTCCGGTTGGTATGGAGGAGAATTAGTTTATCGACATAAGATTTCTGTAATTGGTAACGGTAATCCAGAACAGCTTTAAATCAGTTATCAGTTAACAATTATCAATTTTCAATGCTAGGTGTGATTGAGTGAGCAAACAAAGAGTAAGGTTGATAATTTTATTAAGTGCGTTATATAACATAGCGCACTTTTTTAATCACGGATTAAAAAGGATTACACTGATTACACGGATTTAATTACCAATTACCAATTCTGATGCAGCAACGAGTTAAAGTTAAACCTAATTGTAAACAACAGAAAATTGTTGAAGAAGAAGACGGTAGTCTGACGATACATTTAAAATCGCCTCCTGTGGATGGTAAGGCTAATGAAGAGTTAATTAAAGTGTTGTCAAAAAAGTTTGGCGTACCGAAATCTTATATTTATATTAAATCTGGTGCTACTTCGCGACAAAAATTGATTGAAATTGATATGGACGAATAAACCAATCCGCGTTCCCTCTTGCTTGTGGTTGAGAAGTCGGGTTTTTAGAATAAGTATCTGTCACCAGCAGCTGACAAATTTTCTAAAAACCCGACTTCTGACGATTGCGGAAGGCTTTCCGTTAAACTGAGATTAATATTATTGGCAGTTTAATTGTTAATGGCTGTAAAATTGCAACCAAAAGCAAGCAGGAAATGTATGTTGTGCGTTTTATTTTCGTTTTACTGCTATTAGGTCAAGTGTGGTTGCGTTTATTGCAAGGAAAAACCTGTCATCGTAATGTTTTAGAGCATATGGTGAAAGTGGGACCAGGTTCGATTTCTCCCGTACTGTTGGTAAGCTTTTTTGCAGGGATGATTTTTACGATTCAAACTGCAAGGGAATTAGTACGATTTGGTGCAGTTAATGCTGTTGGTGGTGCTTTTGCTTTGGCTTTCTGTCGGGAATTAGCTCCAATTTTAACTGCTAGTATAGTTGCTGGACAAGTAGGTTCGGCTTTTGCTGCGGAAATCGGTGCGATGATAGTCACCGAACAAGTTGATGCGCTTTATATGTTGAGAACTAATCCGATTGACTACTTGGTTCTTCCTCGGATTATTGCTTGCTGTTTAATATTACCAATACTAACTATTTTTTCTTTAGTGATAGGAATTATTGGTGGAATTTTTGCCGCTGCACAGTTTTATCAGGTACTTCCAGAGATATTTTTAGAATCGGTGAGAAATTTTTTACAACCATCAGATTTATATATAATTTTGCTCAAAGGTTTCATTTTTGGACTTTTAGTTGCTTTTATTGGTTGCAGTCATGGTTTAGCAACTTGTGGAGGTGCAAAGGAAGTAGGACAATCTTCAACGAAGGCTGTTGTAAGCAGTTGGGTAATGATTTTTATCACAGATTTTTTCCTTTCTCTAATATTTTTTGAAAAGCCGATATAAAAAATGTTTATAAAAAAACATTGATTGTGAATAAATGTATCGATTATTGGTAATCATAAGGTAAAACCTTGAAGTCATGCATCAATAATTTTAACTTTTATCACTGCATAATTCACTTTCAGTTACACCCATTTATCTTAAAGAAACTGCTAATTTCGGGGGAAAATTTATGGCAATCTCAACTCCAAAACAACGACGACAAGAATTAGTCGAACAGTATGTGTTATCGCGTCGTACTATGTTAGCGTTAATGGCTTTAGCTTGTACCCCTGGTTTGGAAACTTTGCTGGGAAATGAAACTGAACCCCCAAAACCCGAACCACCACCAAACCCGAACATCCCTAGCTTACCTCAAAAGGATACACCTGCTACTCAACAAGAACGCCAAATGCAGTTGTTGAAAACTCGTGAAGAATATCAATTGGGGTTGCGATTACCGAATTCACCTCGTGTGGAGAATTTACCCTCTCAAGAGGCATTTTCTGAAGGATATAACAATAACCGAGCAATCTTATCGGAGAAAATAGCAGCCAATCAACAAGCATTTCTTGGGAATCCTAAACCTTTTCAAAGCTTCGATGACTACGCTGCATTGTTGAGCGTTTTAGGACTACCTGATATAGCCAAAAGGTTCCGTAATGACGATGTATTTGCACGACAACGGCTTTCTGGTTGCAATCCGATGGAACTTAAAAATGTTCTTACTCTTGATTACAATCTTCGCAACAAATTCGGGATAACTGACGAGATTTTTCAAGCCGTACTGAGTAAGACAAATGGCAGAAAACGCATTAATCAAACTCTCGATAGTGCTATTCAACAAGGTAGTTTATTTGTCACCGATTATGCAATACTCGATAGCGTTCAACCGAAACAGAACCAATATCTAGGTACCCCGATTGCGCTATATTTAGCCGAAAGAATTGGCGGTAATTTTCAGTTAATTCCCATTGCTATCCAATTGGGACAAAAGCCGGGAGAAAGTTTACTTTGCACACCTTTGGATGGGGTAGATTGGACTTTAGCCAAGTTAATTACCCAGATGGCTGACTTTTATGTCAATCAACTGTACCGTCATTTGGGACAAACTCATCTGGTAATGGAACCAATCGCATTAGCTACAGTACGTGAACTAGCTGCTCGTCATCCCGTGAATGTACTTTTAAAGCCTCATTTTGAGTTCACAATGGCAATTAATAGCCTTGCTGATGAGTTGCTAATTAATCCGGGGGGAGCGGTGGATATTATTTTACCGGGTACCTTAGAAAGCTCGCTGCAACTTAGCGAACGAGGTGTCTCTGAATATTTCAACAATTTTAGTGACTATGCGCTCCCCACCTATTTACGTCAGCGTGGTGTTGATAATCCTTCTATATTGAGAGATTTTCCTTATAGAGATGATGGTTTGCTCGTCTGGAATACCTTATTAGACTATGTAAGTAGATATATCAGTATTTATTACAAATCCGACCGAGATATCCGCGAAGATTTCGAGTTACAAAATTGGTTACAAACTTTACGGAAACCTGTTAACGATGGTGGTTTTGGCATAGTTTCCTTACCAGAGGGTTTCATAAACCGCGACCAATTGATAGAAATTTTGACACAAATTATTTTCACCGCAGGTCCCCAACACTCAGCCATCGCTTGGATTCAATATCAGTATATGGGTTTTATTCCGAATATGCCCGGAGCGCTTTATCAGCCGATTCCCACAACCAAAGGAAAATTCGCTGATGAAAACAGTCTAACTAGTTTCCTACCTGGAGTCAAACCCGCTCTTACTCAAGTTCAATTTATCTCCTTAGTTGGTACGAAACGCGATCCCAAAGCGTTTACAGATTTTGGTACAAATAGTTTTCAAGACTCGCGAGCAATTGCAGTTCTCAGAAGTTTGCAGAACCGTTTAGAAATAGTAGAAAAACGGATTGAGCAACGAAATAAACGTCGTAAAGAATGTTATCCAGGGTTTCTTCCCTCTCGGATGTCTAATAGTGTTAGTGGATAGGAATAGATAAGCAATTTCCAATCACTACTTGGCTGGTTTCCAGGCTCGAGCCTAGAAACCCATTAGGAACAGGCTCTACCTCAAAAATATACACTAGAGGAAGCAGCCCATAGCCATAAATTGCCAGGGTATAAATCTAGCAATCAACTAACCCGCTGAAGGCGGGTTTTGTCTGTGTAGCTAAGGCAGCGCGTAGAAGGGGGAGTCTCCCCCCATGAGCGACTGCCTTACGGTAATAAAGCGCCAGGTAATATCAAGTCCGGATGATTACTTATTATTCCCTACTCCCTATTCCCTCAAGACTCCGTTCCCGAAGCCCAAGTATCTCTCCATTTAACTGTACCTTCACTGGCAATTACCCAGCGACGAGCCAGTAAATTTTCCCGTAAAGGAGAAGTTCCCTCACGCAACATTACATATTTATAACTAATAAGTTTCCCAGCACTTTCATTAAAGGGAATTTCAGCAAACCAAGTATTAGGATTAATATATTCTAAAGGATATGCTTTACCGATATCCCAATTTCCTAATTCCGGACAATCGCCAATTACTACGATTCTTTCACCAAGTTGGGTTTGTACTCCATTTAACTGCGCTCTGACTATGGTTTGGGCTTTTAATCTTTCCCCTACATGACTAATAACGATCGCTTCTTTTGCACCAAGTTCAAAGTTATAAATTTTGCCGTCTTTAACTTCAAATTTACGTCCGGTTAATACGCAGGTATGTTCTCTATCTGGTAACTCAGTATCTACTTCTTCTAAGGTAACAGTATCACCTCTATTCAAAGCTACAAAGCAGCGCGAGCCGTTATAGCGACGCACATAACAGAAAACATCCGGTGTAATATATTTCTCCCATTGACTACCCATGGATATGGCTGGATTCAAACGACGCAACCCCGAAAGTTTCCGCACGTCCCAATAAATCGGGGTTTCGGTATCCCATGTATCCATCATTGGACGGTTATAGGGGTCGTTATTTCCGTAAATGTTATTATCACCATTAGTATCGTTATGCAGATATTGTTCGGTACCGTAAAATAAACAAGGTATTCCCCGACTAGTCATTAAAAAATCCACTGCTAACCGCAAATTATCGACATCTGGGTTAAGAGTCAAAAAGCGATGCATATCGTGGTTATCGATAAAAGTTATCAATTCCGTTGCACCGTTGTAGCGATAATCCTGTTTTAAAACGTCATTTATTAAATAAAATCCCGCTTCATCATTCGTCCCTAACGCTTGACGCAGTGCCATACACAACCCAAAATCCAGTATAGTCATACCAGAATTATTGGCAAATTCTACAGAAAGGTCATCATCTGGACGACTGTAAATCCATTCGCCAAAGATAAATACATCTGGTTTATGATTGTACATTTCACTGTTAAACTCTTGCCAGAACCAAATCGGCATATGTTTAACTGTATCTACCCGCAGTGCATCAACTCCTCTATCTAACCACTGCTTAATTGCTGATTTAATATAATTTCTATACTGAATATTATTTTCGTTAAAAGTGGCTAAACCGCATAATTCGCAGTTTTGAACTTGCCATTCATCTTCCCAATTGTTTACTTCACCATAATGATGATACCAATTATCTTTATCATCGTTGAAATCGGCTATTTTTACGCCATCATCGTACAATTCACCTTTACTACCACCAGTATCGGGACTGCTATGATTGCACACAATATCTAATATCAGCTTCATATTGCGCTTGTGCAATTCTTCAATTAAACGGTCAAAAACAGTATTTCTCGTATCTTGAGTTTTATTTAGAGAAGGTTCATCATCAGGTGCAATAAATCGAGGATTTAATCGTTTAAAATCCTTTGTCCAATAACCATGAATTGCCGCACTTTCAATAAATAATTCTTCTACTTGCTCAAATAAAGGAGTTAACCAAATAGCGGTAACTCCCAAATTTCTCAAATAATCTAATTTATCAATAATTCCTTTTAAATCTCCACCCCAATACTTACCCCATTCTTTTTTCTCTGGGTCATAAAGCTCTGAATTAAACCCTTTATTATTCCCAGGATTACCATCATGAAAACGGTCAATTACTATAAAATAAATAGTTTCTTGGCGAAATTCAATATCTCTTGTGTAGAGAAACTCCAAGTCAATATCGGCATCTGAATCGGGAGTTTCTATAATTGCTTCAACCTCAGCTTGAGGATTTTCTACTTGATATTGAGTCTCTGAAGCTTGAGATGGAGGAGTGTTTACCATAAAAACGAGTTATTTCTATTTATGTTTATTTACTTAAGTAATTCAATAATGCTAAAGCCAAATCAGTAAGATGAATATTTTTATCTGTGTGTATTTTAATCAATAGCATTTAATTACTTACTAACTATAAGTAAATACTCCCTTTCTCATTTATTCGTCTTCATTCTTTAGATAGATATATTATTTAAACAGCGAATAGAGGACAGAGGACACGAAGCTATAGAAAGATGATGTTTGATCATACAATTACCCATGTCCCATGCCCAATTTCTACCTAGAATTTCTAACTATTAACTATTTAAAATTCGATTCCAAGCTTCTAGAACATTCACTAAATCTTCGGGGAGTTGATTGCGCGCAGTATCGTTATATTCAACAGTACCATTACGGCTGCTAAGGGTGTATGTAATGTAATCTGCGGCACCTTGAGATATAGGATAACTCAGATTGTTGAATTGATCGCGCTGACGCTGCAATAATCTTTGAAAATCATTTACCTGTTGACGGGAAACTTGACGGACGCTACGCTGAGAATCATTGGTATCCCCCATGGCAACTCGAATTATCCGACCATCTTCTAATAAAACGGTTTCGTAGGTTTGTCCTGTAAAACCACCACTGGTAATCTGACGAAAAACTACTCCTCTGCTTAAAGGTGATGGTAGTTGGTTCTTGTTAATTTTGACGGGTACAACTGTAGTGCGATCGCCAATTATTCTGCTGGCAGTTTCGTTTAAAATGACTCTAGAGTTATTATCGGTATGGTAAACGAATATTTCGGAACCAACTTTGACGGTTGCTCGGTATCCATCTACAAGTCTGGAAAAACAATAGTTTGTTTTGCGATCGCGAACTATACCCAAACAGCCATCACGCCAAGTAATTTGTTGGGCTTCTACAATATTACTGGGGGAAACTGCAATTTTTTGGGTGATGCGTTTTCTCACGTCAGATAAGATGGCATTTTCAACGTTTTTTGGTAAACTTGCAGTGGCATCAAGTTGAAATTCCGAACCGTCTTGCTTAAAACGGTAAGTCCAACTTTCTCTACCGTCGGATACGGTGGCTTTTATTAAGGGTACATTATCTTTTCTTTCGTTGAGTTGTTCAACTTCAATTATCCGGATTTGCTCGGCTGATGATACCCTTTGAGAACGTCTGGCTGCATCTTGCTTAATTACCGTAGCTGCTCTTTGAGTTAAACTAAGGGAACGGTCAAGAGCGATAATCGAAGCGTTATCATTAGCGTGGTAAATCCAAGTTTGGTTGTTTGCTTGTACCGTAACTATCCATCCCGGAGTACGAATAAAAGCTTTATTACAAATGCGGTTAAAAGTTAAGAAACAAGGATTACTCCAAATTTGACGCTCGCTGTTGACAATCCGGAGATTCCGTTGAGATAAACCAGACCATTGAGCAGCATCTCTGATAATAGCATCAGCAACAACTTGAGGTAATCCCGATTGTGGTTGAGTATTTTGATTGGCTAATTTTACTTGATTTCCAGTTCCATCGCTTAAAAATACCCAATTTTGGGAATTTCCACTGACAGTTACTTCCCAACCGGAAACAGCAACTCTGTCACAAGGATTATAACCAAAGTCTTCACAACCATATGCCCAATTTGCTGGTTTAAAGGAAACTATTTTTAAATTTCTTCGAGATAAACCAGAAATTTTACCAGCTTCTTTTAATACATTATTACCAACCGTTCTAGGTAATCGTAATTGACTCTCTTGTGGATTCAAACGGACTTGATTACCATCAATGGAAGTGTGATAAACCAAAACTTGCCTTGCACCTTTAACAGTAACTTTCCATCCCCTTTGATTTGCTCTTAAACAAGATTCAGCCGCACCTCCCAAATTCAAACAGCTATCGGTAAAGGTTACTTGTTCGGCTTTGCTAACGCTGAGTCTATTCGTACCAATTAATTGTGATGCGGATTTAAATACAGTATCTTTTACTTGAGCAGGTAAACCACCATCAGTAATTTCACTAGCTTTTTGATGAAGCTTGATTGTCGAACCCGTATTATTGGTATGATAAACCAAACTTTGTCCTTGCGTACCAACAACAACCCGCCAACCAGGAACTAAAACTTGAGAACAAATTGTATTAGCATCCCCCAATTCTAAACAACCATCTTTCCAAGTTTTCTGCTCAGTTTGCATAATGAAAAAGTTAGAAGCTGGCTGTTGTAAACGTTGAGATGCATCTCTAATTACTTGGGATTTTACTAAATCGGGTAATTGTGAATTAGAATCTCCAGACGCTAAACGTATATTACGTCCGTTATTATTGGTATGATAAGTCCATCTTTGATTACCATCGGATACTGTGACTCGATAACCGGGAATTAAAGCTTGGGTACAACCTTCACCTGGTCTAATTACTTCTAAACATCCATTACGCCATGTTTGCTCGTTATAACCGACAATTCTTAACTTAGTTTCAGGTATATTTTCCCGTTTAGACACATCTTTAATTACAGCATTGGCGATCGCAACAGGTAAACCGCTTCTGATATTTTGTGTCTGTACCTGAATAGTAGTTTGGGAGTTGTTTTGCTGTTGACTAACAAAGATATTTTTTCCCGTCTTATCTAATTGATAATCTTGAGATGTGGAAACAACAACAGGAGACGCAATCGCAGTTTTTAATAGTGCAGACTCACTGGCAACGGATATAATACTAGTAAGTAGTAAAACAACAAATACTCGCATTTGATTAGTAGTAGAATTACCTTTAGATGAAGTTTTCATAGCAAAGTTACCTGTATCGTTCATGAGTTTACGAATAATTAAAATATGCTTTCTAGTTTGAATTAGATTGCAATGCCTATAATATTTTCTGTTTTTATTAAGAGTGCCGTAAAATAATCAAATACAAACAATATCTCATCCCATACTATAAACTTAGTTGGGAAAGCAATATTAATAATTAATAGTGGCACTTGTATAGGAAAATAGACGTAGTTAAGTTAGTAGTTTGTTCCGGCTTTTTTACAATAACTTTATATATTTAGGGATAGCGCATAGCGAATAAAAGAGAAGCAAACAAGAACTAATAATCAAAAAATAATACAATTTGTTAAATTTAATTAAACATGATTTTTCAAGAATCAATGCCTGATTTCCCATTTCCTATATTTACAGGAATCCTAATTGACAATCAAAAAATCAGTACACTTAACTATTACCAATTACCAATTCCCTATTCCTTATTCCCTATATATAAATAAAACCATGAAAGATTCAGAACAAATCAAAAATACCTATAAAGATGATAAAAATGACTATAGTTTAGAACAGAGAAAAAACTGGTACAGTAAGGTTGCGGATGCGTATAACAAAACCAGACCGCGCTATCCTAGGGAATTGATTAATCGTAGTATAGAATTAGCAAAACTTGGTGAAAACGCCAAAATTTTAGAAATAGGGTGCGGCCCAGGAACTGCAACAATAGAATTTGCTAAACGTGGCTTTTCAATGGTGTGTGTTGAACCAAGTCAGGAATCCTGCGATTTAGCAAGACGCAATTGTAAAAACTTTCCCGATGTAGAAATTATCAATATCACCTTTGAAGAATGGGAATTACAAACAGATCAATTTAATGCTGTGCTTGCTGCAACTTCTTTTCACTGGATTTCATCAGAAGTAGGGTATCCCAAAGTAAAAAAAGTGTTAGAAGATAACGGTAGTTTAATTTTATTGTGGAACAAGGAACCCCAACCTAGCTATGAAGTTTACCAAATATTAGATGAAGTATATCAAAAACAAGTTCCTTCTCTTTCAAGATACGAAGACAGAACAACTCAAGAAAAAATTCTCAGAGAATTGGGGAATAATGTGATTAAATCCGGATTATTCAAGGATTTGATTTACGAACAGATAGAGTGCGATCGCGCTTACAGCATTGATGATTATTTATTGCTTTTAAGTACTTTATCACCTTACATAACATTAGATTCTCAACAGCGAGAGCTTCTATTCGATGATTTGCGAGATACCTTACACAAATATCTTGGGGATACCATCGAGACATCATATCTTTCAGCTTTTCACATTGCGTGGAAAAATTAATGTAGAGACGGGGGGTATTGCTACGTCTCCCTCAACTTAGAAGCAGCATTAGAATGGCGGAAAAAAAAGAGCTTTGACTAGTAACCTTTTTTGTAGACAAGCAATGTCAATTCGGGACAATTGTCTATATTTTTTTGATGTATTTTATGCTTCGTTTTTTGCTAAAATCTTAGAAAAGCTTTCTTGATTGATATGCAAAAACCGTAGCTACATCAAGATGTTTAACAATCACGCGGATGGCTTAACCGTGTAAGCTTGTTGAGGGTTAACCGCTCCCATGCCCCCGTTGAAACAAGAAATAAAAGTCTAGACTTGTCTAGTTTTTATATAGCAGTTAAATAAATAAAAGCGCTTTATCCTTCTTATAGGGTGGAAGGTATAAAGCGCAATGCTAGGAACAATCTATAAACTGGGGTAAGAAGTCGGGTTTTTATGATAAATATTACTTACACCGCTTTTACACTAATAAAAACCCGACTTCTGTGATTATTCAATTTTCACAAAATCTATTTACTGTTTACACGACTCTACCAACAGTTGAGAAAATTTCTTTGAGAAGAAGCCTGAAATCTTAAAGTACTAGCAGCCCAATCTTTCAAATCCGGTGCTAACCAAATCAACTTGCGTAAAATTTCTTCATTAACGAACAATACCAAGGGAAACTGAAACTGTTTCGCAAATTCATCTCGCATTAAATTAGTAGAAATAATCAGTTCATTAATCGCTTCTACAGACTCCAAACCCCTGACTACCAAAGCATCAGGTTGAGCAGAACCTAAAGCCGAAACAACATTTGTGTAAAGAGTTTCTACCTTGGGTGATAAAACAATTTCCTGAATATCTGCCATTGAAAACTCTTTTAAAACACTCAAAATTTGTTCTTGCTTGCCCGCAGAATTGCAGCACGCTAACAGCAGCGAAAACTCTCCATTAGAAAGCATAATCGCTCTTGCCAATCTTTGGACAACCGCCGTATCATTTGTCGCCGCATTCTGAGAATCAATCAAGCCTATCATTTGGTAATCCAAGTTTCCTTTTAGTTAACTTATTCAACAATATATTCAATTTATCAGTACAATCACCCAATGCACTCCGGCTTAAGAATGATATGTAAGAGTAAATTGAATTACTGTTTTACCTCGACTACCTAAGTATACTCATCGGGTAATTATCAAGGATGTGGTGCGACACCCCGCATTTTTAATTACTAAGTGTTGGATATCGGTGGAATTACGAAGAGATTCAGAAAAATTCTCCATACAAAAAAGAAAGATATTACTTTTAACTTTGCAATTTACCACTTAGAACTCACTAGCAGAAATCACTTCCTCTTCTACCTCACTCGCTTTCACCCATTCCTGCATTGCCGGAAGTGCCGTAATTGCTTCCATATAATCTTGACAAACATTATCTACCTGCACACCATAGGTAACAAACCGCATCACCACAGGTGCATACATTGCATCAGCAATTGTAAATTTACCAAACAACATATCACCCCCATCGCCAAAGTTTTGCCGACACTCTTGCCAAATTTTTATAATGCGATCAATATCTGTTTGTACGCCCAGCGCCATACCTTTTCCTGGTAGTTTAGAACGGCAATTCATAGGCATATTATTACGTAATTTTTGAAAACCTCCGTGCATTTCCGCGCTAATAGAACGTGCTACAATTTTTGCATTTTTATCTTCTGGATACCAATATAAATCGGGGAATTCTTCAGCTAAATATTCCAAAATCGCCAGCGATTCCCACACAGTTTGATTGCCGTCTAATAAAACGGGTACTTTACCTGATGGAGAATATTGGCGAATTTGCAGCAAAAATTCAGGGGTGTCAAGAGGAATGCGAATCTCATTAAATTGTAAACCATTATGTTTCATCGCCAGCCAAGAACGAAGCGACCAAGATGAATAATTTTTATTGCCAATTAGTAAAGTTAATTCTGTCATTTTTCAGTTACATTAAATTTATACATTGAACAATATATTAACAAACAAATGATTCTCGAAGTTGCAATCTTAAATGTAAAAAAAGAGATGTGTGAAGAATTTGAAGCAGCATTTAGACAAGCTTCAGAAATTATCTCCTCAATATCTGGTTACATATCCCACGAATTACAAAAATGTGTGGAAGTTCCAAATCGTTATATCCTGCTTGTACGTTGGGAAACTCTAGAAGCTCATACTATCGGGTTTCGACAATCCCAAGAATATCAACAATGGAAACAACTTTTACATCATTTTTACGACCCGTTTCCCGTGGTAGAACATTATTATTCGGTTTAATGACGAGTTAGAAATTTATGAATTACTGCCAATTTGCCATTATAGGTTTTATTACTCTCCCCTAAAATATTAATCGTGTTGCAAACTTAAACTTTATTGTAGAACGATCGCCCATCGGTTAATCATAAATAATAATGTCTCATAATTGTCTAGAAAATATTTACAATTACTTGAAAATTTCAGATAAAATTGCTACAGCAGGACAGCCATCCATAGAAGATTTTTTACATATAAAACAAGCAGGATATCAAGTTGTTGTAAACCTTGCATTCAAAGATTCCTCTGACGCTTTAACTAAGGAACAAGACATCGTGGAAGCTCTGGGAATGCAGTACGTTCATATACCCGTAATTTGGGAAAATCCGAAGGAGGAAAATTTCCAAGATTTTATTCAAATAGTCAAAACAAAGGCCGATCAAAAACTCTTTGTTCATTGTGTCGCAAATAAACGTGTTTCTGCTTTCATATACCTTTATCGTCGCTGTATAGAAGGTATGGATGATCAAACAGCGAAACAGGATTTAGATAAAATTTGGATTCCTAATCAAGTTTGGCAACAATTTATTCAAGAAGTAGTAAGCAAATTTCAGTAATTATAGTAGAGAAAAGGGAATAGGGAGTAGGGAACTGTCAACTGTCAACTAATCATTTACGGTTTATATTCAAAAAAAAATGAATAATTAATTAATTTAATTAATTATTAATAAATAATTAAAAATGATTTTCTTGTTACAAACTCGCACCATTACATGATAACGTTTATTACTCGTTGCAACTTGAGGCTTTTTGCTTTATACAGCGGCGGATACTTACTACAACATCAATTATCATGTCGTAATTATGTCTTCGTATTTGCATGAGTTAAAATATTAACTATGTCTTTTCAGCCTACAATTCAAAGTATATATACCGATGGCGCTTGTACCGGCAATCCAGGACCCGGTGGTTGGGGTGTTGTTGTTTACTTCGATGATGGTTCAGTCCACGAAATCGGCGATGGAACGACAAAAACCACAAACAACAGAATGGAAATGCAAGCCGCGATCGCCGCTTTGGAATTTCTGGAATCTTCCGGACAAAGCAAACCCATCACCCTTTATACTGACAGCGAGTATCTAATTAATTGCGTTACGAAGTGGGTAAAGGGATGGAAACGCAAAGGTTGGAAAAAAGCCGACGGCAAACCCGTACTCAACCAAGATTTATTGGAAACTCTCGATCATCTCAACAATCAACAAATTAAATGGCAACACGTTCGCGGTCACGCTGGTAATATAGGTAACGAACGTTGCGATACAATCGCCCGTAGTTTTGCTTCAGGGAAAATACCATCACTTAAGCAAATGCCGGATATAAATATTAGTGATGTATATTTAAAAGAAAAAGCCGAAGTTGAGGTATCATCTACACTTAACTCACAAATCACGCCCACACTCATTAACAAAAAGATACATAATAGTACTCTTGAGTCGGAAACAAACAATACGAATACTATGGAATCATCTAGCGCTTCTGCTACCTTGTCAAACGAAGAATTACCACGCGAAACAAGAGTTTCGCAACTCCGCAGTTTAGTCGAAACTCTTCGCATTGCTGACGAAATAGCCGAAAAAGGTTACTTAATCACAAGTTCTGAACTCGCGGACTTAATGAATGTCCACGCTAGCGCTGTTACTAGTCGTGGAGACCAGTGGCGCTGGAGAAACTGGATAGTTTCGCGGGTACGTCGCGAAGGTAATCAGATTCTTTGGGAACTCGAACGCGCCGATCAATTAGAAAACGAAGAAGGAGAATGAAGGTTAAAGGTTAAAGGTTAAAGGTTGAAGGTTAAAAGTTAAAGGTTAGGAGTTAGGAGTTAGGAATTGACAGTTCTTATTTATTCCCCGAAAATCCACTGTCCCCTTGTCTCCCTATCCCCTTGTCCCACTCTCCCCTTATTCCATTCCTTCCTCAACCATACTTCCGTCCTCGCCACTGTCGCGGGGTACGGAAGGCTGATAGAAAAATTCGTAACACTGCTAAGGGGTCTGCGATTGGTGAAAGCCAAAATAACCAGCCCCCTTTGGTTTGACTAAAATCGTAGGAGGGTGCGATCGCAAACAGCATTAAAAAGCGAATTATTACTAAAAATAAGTTCAACCATAGGAGAAGCAAAGGAGGAGATAAGAAGGCATGGGGGGAGGGGGAGATGGGTAGAGGGTGAGAAAGGAATAATAGCAAAGCTACGATTATTAAAGGTAAGCCTTGCACTGCGGCAAGTAACCATAAATCTCCCCAAATTTGAGCGCGGGAGGATGCATCTTTGAGGTCAAGACTTCTTCCCCATTCTTTCCAGGTTTCCGCTGCTCCTTCATACATCCGTACTTTCAGCACTTTCGCTCCATCTAAGAAGCCGACTTTAAAGCCTGAGGCTGCAATTTGTCTTGCTAAAGTCACATCATCGCAAAATGAACTTTTAGCACTGGTATAACCGTTTACTTTCTCTAAAACTGCACGACGACAGAGAAAACATTGCCCGTTAGCCATTAGCCGCTCAGATGTTTGCGTATTTACACCAACAGGGTTAAATCTATAAAGTAGCGTCATTAACAGCGCCGGTTGCAGCAAAGATTCACCGGGATATTTGAGAATGAATCTGGGAGACAGGGAAATCAAATCGTAATCTCCCGCACAAGCAGCTTTAACTAAACCAGCTACTAAGCCGGGATGAGGTTGAGTATCGGCATCCATTCCCAGAAACCATTCACTAGTCGCAGAAGTATCTAAAAAGCCATTGTGTAAAGCCCAAGGACGACCTACCCAGTCTGATGGTAGCGCGTCGTCAGTGATCAAGCGAAAGCGGGGGTCTTTCTCAATAGTTGCTTTTACCAAGTCGCGGGTACCATCTTGAGAATTGCTATCTACAACGATGATTTCCCTGACTTCATAACTTTGTCTGCTTAAACCAGTTAGTAAAGGAGTAATACGTTCTACTTCGTTAAGAGTAGGAACGACTACGCTAACAGTCCCCAAAAGTTCCGGAGTGGGACTTTGGGGTTGAATCGGAGATTCACGAAAAGGTCCTTTGAGTAGACGCGACAGCAAAATAAAAAATGCTGGTACCTGAATCAGTAAAAGTAAAAGCGAGATGCCGCTTAGAAGCTCCTGCATTATTGACCACTCTATTTTTTTGTTACTTCACAGCAACTTTGAGTGAAGCTACCGCAACTTCTGAAGCTGTATTTTCCACTCCATCAATATAAGATGTTGGTGCGGTGGAACTTCTCAACCATAAACTTACAGCAGGAACAACACCCAAAATTAAACCCAAAGAAACTGGGACGATGAAACCATCTCCCAAACTTAATCCCGCTGCAAAAATAAAGTTACTTAGGTAAACAATCAGAGGTAAAACTAATTGATCTCGCCATAATTTAATTGGGGTATTTCCCCATATCAAAGCCGCGACACTCATAAATAATGCGCTAGTACCGAACCAACCAAGATAATTTTGGTAAGGTGTTCCAAAGAAAGCTCCCGGACTTTCCCAATACCAAAAAGGAAAAGCAGTTTGACTCATCGCTGGTTCAAGAGCAAAATCCCAACTGGTGAACAGTAAAGCACCAATGGCGATCGCCGCAATATGACGCATCAAGCTTGGTTTTTCTGCTACCTTTAAACCGCTCCGAGCAATTAAGTAAGCTGACAAACCCACATAAAACCAAGATAAAGGTATCGTAAACGGAACCAATCCTCCAATCTTATAACCCAAACCGCTTAGATAACTGTAATCGCCGAAAGGAAATCCAGTACTAGTTCCCAGTAATTCGCTACCAACTGATATTAAAACAGAAGGCACTAGAAAACCCAGCCAACTACGCCATCCTAATACCCGACACGCATAAATTGAAACGGCGATGATTCCAAAAATAATATCTACCACACCACCATTAGCCATACTCAACTGCATGGCTGTTTCTCCTACATTTCCAAAACTCAAAATCATTTTGGCGTTAGGTATGACCAACATAATACCTATCAGTCCAAAAACCTTCGCCAAAACATGACTTATAAGGCAGACCCGCTCCGCAATCACAGATTCTCTCATGATAATTCCTTAACAATATATGATAAGCCGCAACTTAGCTGATATCAGTTTACAAATGTTTAAGAACATATTTAAGCATTTAAGCAATTTGTTATAAAGTCCTGCTCTATCCTTTAATCAAATATCATAAGGTTCCCGTTCTCGCTTCAATGTCAAATATAGAGTTATAGTTTACGGCATCACAGCCAAAATCTGAAGTAAAATAAATTGTCCTATGCAGTAAAATGTACTAATAGTTACACATTGCCTCGGTGAGATACTTAATTTATATTGCAATATATCAGATATAAATTTACCATTTCTCTCCATGGATAAATATATAGATATTTTGTAGATATTTGGTAGATAGTTAAAAATTAAATTGGTAATTCACCTGACATAGTTATGATGTCTATGATTAAAAGACTTCCTTGGCTTTCTCTCGGACTTGTACTACTGACCTACAGTGTATTTGGGTGGATATTATCTCAAGAAAAACTGTCGATACTCCTATGGGTATTAATTATAATTGGTGGGTTATTTTTAATTGCAGCCTTAACTACTCCTTGGTCAAAAACTACCAAATATTTTCGTTTTTTATTTAACACAAAGCTTAAAACTTTTGGGTTAGCTGTTTTAGGTGCTTTTCTATTCTTTCTTATTTTTGCCCGCTTCCGAATTTTTCTTAATATCTTGCTAATGTTTAGCGCAACCCTTTTAGTCAGATTAGATTTACAAATAGCCAGATTTAAACAAATACAAGCCTTCTGCTTTACCTCTGCGTTTTCAATAGCAGGTTTGATGTTAGGATTATTATTGCATCAATTAAGTTTATTAATTGGTAATGGGTAATTGGTAATGGGGAATTGGTAATGGGTAATTGGTAATGGGGAATTGGTAATGGGTAATGGGGAATTGGTAATGGGTAATTGGTAATGGGGAATTGGTAATGGGTAATTGTTAACTGATAACTAGTAATTAAATCCGTGAAATCCTTGAAATCTCTTTTAATCCGTGGTCGAATTAGAGTTTTTAAATACAGTTAAATACAAAAAAATAAGACGAGCAAAACACCCGTCCTAAGAATATATTTAATTAAATTCAAATCGTACTTAGGAAGCAGCGGCTGCTGTTTCAGGCTGACTAACACTTGCGTAAACGCTAACTTTCTGACGGGTTTTACCTTTTCTTTCAAAAGCTACAACACCGTCAATCAAAGCAAACAAAGTATCATCTTTACCGATACCAACATTGTTGCCGGGGTGATATTTAGTACCACGTTGCCGTACCAAAATATTTCCAGCGCGAACGGTTTCACTACCATAGCGTTTTACACCAAGACGCTGAGCATTAGAGTCGCGTCCGTTACGAGTACTACCTGTTCCCTTCTTATGAGCCATAATTTTCTCCTTTTGATGATATTTAGTATTAAGTAAAGTTAGGAGTGAGGAGTGAGGATTTAGGAGTAATAAATAAGAATTTATTACTTATTACCCATCTTCTCATCTCCTTATACCCTATGTCCTATTCTGCAACAACTTTACTCTGTTACGGCTTCAGCAGGTTGTTCTTCAGCCTCATTGGTAGCAGTATTTTGAGCTTGTGCGATCGCCGTACCATTCATACTAATGGAATCAATCATCAAACGAGTGATTTCTTGACGATGACCCCGTTTTTTACGGGTTTTCTTTTTCGGCTTCATCTTGTATACCAAGACTTTGCGACCTCTATAGTGCCGCATCACCGTTCCTTCTACTGTTGCTCCCGACACCAGAGGTTGTCCGACAGTAATTTCACCGTCGTGCTGCACAAATAAAACTGCATCTATAGTAACTTTGTCGTCCGGTTCGTTGTGCAGTAATTCAATATCGTAAAAACGACCTGGCTCAACTTTTAATTGTTTTCCACCAGTTTCAATAATTGCGTAACTCATTTATTTATCCTTAAGGTTGCCGTACAGGTAGCTGGCTCCAAATTCTTCAAAACGCATTCGTATCCCGTCTTTACAAATTTGTATAACCAGCTTTTACAACGTGCCTACCTGATCCGAGCAGGAATTAGATAGCCGACAGACAATCATACTATTACCACCGGGCATTTTGCAAGTTTTAGGTTGCCCAATCCGGATGGGGAAGTTAAAAGTTAAGAAAATTTATCTGATACCTTTTCCCGAAGAAAGATGATATTGATAAATCGGTTAGAGACTTTGCACCGCAAGCTCTGCGAGATATTTTGATTTATATAAAAAATTCAGTGAATGGCATGAATTGTTAATTTATTGCGAAATATGAAAGCAGATAATAGTTATAAATTTTTAGCAACTTAATAAAGCGTAGTCAGGGTTATTTATTCTTGCCGAAGCATTAAACATCGGGTTATAAAAAGAACAAGCTTTCCAGTGGCTTTTAACTAAAGCATTATTTAATAGACCGCAAGTCCCTCCACGCTGTCCTACAGGCGTATAGTGTTCGCAGCATCTACAACTTGAAACGGAACGATTTAAAGTAGTCATAACTATCTCATGGCAATAATAAATACATTGCACTCTGTACTTTCTAGCAAATAGCTAGCTGATGGGCAAGCCTTTTGAACAAGTTCAGATTATGTTATTAATGATTGCGAAAAATAATTAGACATCCTACTATCTTTGGATTGATATTGGTTTATATTTCTCAAGTATGAGAATTATTGAAAAACTATACAAATTGGAATAGAAACGGAATAAAAAACTTAACTATATAGATTTTAGTAAATTAATATTAATTGTCGGTCTCAAGCTAATTCGATAATTTTAGCCCTTGAAATAGTTTTTTCGATAGCTATCTCAATTAAAGATGTCAGCGTTTGTTGTCAAAAATTGAAAAGGGGATTAAAATTTATCTGAACGTATCAGAACGGTTTAATTGCATGGAATATCATTATTCTATTCGTGGTTTTTAGGAAAAATTTGCAGTTTTGTAAAGCTTTGATAGGTAATCACAAAATTATCTTGATTAGGAACGCGAAACTGGACTAAGGTTCCTAGCATCCAATCGAGGGCAAAAACTGGTATTTTCAAAGAATGCCCTATTGCTTCTGATAAAGTACTTTTGCCAGTGCCAGGAATACCAGAAAATACAATTAGTTTCATGTTTGGTTGTATTTTTTCGACAGATATAGACATGACGATTTTACTTGTATAACAGAGAGATTATTGATCAAATCTATTTTTCGCAATCGAATATGAAAAGAATAGAAGTAGAAGCGAGAACTATATTTGTAGGCTTAGCGGGAAGTCACGGTTACGGATTAAATCGTCCCGATTCCGATTACGATTGGAGGGGTGTATTTATTGCCCCTAAACAATATTATTTGGGATTTGATAAAGGTATCGAGCAAAAAGATAACGGTTGGAGCGAACCGGGAATACATTCTTTTTTAGATAATAGCCAAGATACTGTTATTTATGAACTAAGAAAAGTTATCCAGTTATTAGCAGGAGCAAACCCCAATGTTTTAGAATTATTGTGGTTAAGTGAATATCCAGTTTTAACACCAGTTGGACAGCATTTAATTAATCATCGTCAGCTATTTTTGAGTAAAAAAGTTAAGCATACTTATTCTGGTTATGCTTTTGCTCAAATCAAAAAAATAGAAACCCATCGTAGGTGGTTATTAAATCCACCGCAATCTAAACCATTACCATCAGATTTTGACATAGAAGACGAAACACCTTTAGCAAAAGAAGAATTAAACGCTTTTCTAGAATATCTCTATCTATTAATTAGGGGTAAAATTGAATTTTTAGAAGAAGCAGAACAGCTTTACAAATTATTGACGGCGGATATCGACTTCAAAGGAATGTTAAAACAACATCCTTTACTAGATGAAACCGTAGAAAAAACTCAGCAATATACTAATAGCCGTAAAGATTTTATTCGGTTACTGCAAAAAAGTCAGAAATATCAAGTAGCCTTGAGAGAATGGAAAGCTTATCAATCATGGAAAGAAAATAGAAACCCTCAAAGAGCGGGAATGGAAAAATCTTCCGGTTATGACCTCAAACACGGGATGCATTGCATTCGATTGTTACGTAGTGGCTTAGAAATATTACGTACTCAAGAAGTAATTGTGGATAGAAGAACAATCGGTGATGCAGCAGATTTAAAAGCAATTCTTAACGGCGAATATTCCTACGATAAATTAATGCAAATGGCAGAAGATTTAGTAGCTGAAATGGAGAGAGTTTATCAAGAATCAGCTTTACCTGACAAACCAGATTTAGAAAAGATTAATGATTTATGTATAGAATTAGTAGAAATGCAAGGGTTTTGAATGATAGTGGACAGTTGACAGTTGACAGTTGATAACTGACAGTGGACAGTTGTTATATCAAGTCGGGATGATTACTTAGGGCTTGCCTATTGCCTATTCCCTACTAAGAGCTAAGAGCTAAGAGCTCCCTATTTCCTGTTTAATTAAAGTAGTAGCAGTTTTATAAATACATCACTCAAAATGCAAATTACTCAATGTTTGCACGCAGCCATTCTCGTCAGTGACTTAAATCGCGCCGAGCATTTCTATGGAGAAGTACTAAAATTACCTAAAACAGAGCGATCGCGGAATTTCCCCGGTAGTTGGTATCAAGTCGGCAAATATCAATTACACCTGATAGTAGCATCTTCACTTCCCAACCATCCCCAAAATGAAAAATGGGGACGCAACCCCCACATTGCTTTTTCAGTTTCCGACTTAGATGCCGCTAAAGAGCGGTTATTAAATTATAACTGTCCGATTCAACCAAGTGCTTCCGGTCGTCGAGCTTTATTTACCCAAGACCCAGATGGGAATATTATTGAGTTGACAGTTGACAGTTGACAGTTGACAGTTGTTTATTACCAATTTTAAGCTTTAACCTTTAACCTTTGACCTTTAAAGATGAAGTTCGCATATACTTACAGCGATCCTTTATTAGAACAAACTCCCGAACCTGTAAGCTTAGGTTGGGAGGTTGATAGAATTTATCAAGATTTGGGAAAAAGGTCAGAACTACAGCAATTATTTAAAGACTGTCAAATAAATCCTCCAAATTGCCTTTTGATCCGACGTTTGGAAGAGTTGGGAGATAGTGTAGAGGAAGTAACATCGCATCTTTCTCAACTTGAAGCAATGGGAATCACCCTCGTTGCGGTAGAACAAAATTACAACTCCACTACAAAAGCTACTAATACCCACGCTAATTTACTTAAACTATTACACGAAATTCAGCGACAAAAACATAGCGATCGCATTCGTCAAGCGTACGCACGCAATCGTTTGGATGCTGCACCACCACCTGGTAAAGCACCCTACGGTTACCGTCGCGGCAAAGCAAAATATACAATTGACCGCAGTACTTCCCCGGTAGTTAAAGAATTTTTTGATCACTTTTTACTTTATGGTTCGTTGCGAGGGGCTGTAAGACATTTAGTAAAAAAATACGCTAAAAAAATCTCCGTTACTACTGGAAGACGTTGGTTATCTAATCCCGTATATCGTGGTGATACGGCTTACCGAAATGGAGAAATTATCCGTGATACCCACAGTGCAATAATTTCTCGTGAAGAAGCAGCGCAAGTTGATCGGCTTTTGCGTCGCAACAGTCGTTTACCCTGTCGTACCGCAAGTGCGCCGCGTTCTCTAGCGGGTTTGGTTGTATGTAGCGAATGTCGATCGCATATGAATGTTACTCGCGTCACGCTCCACAGACAAAAAAAAGAGTATCTTTATTTACGTCCTATTAACTGTTCTCAAAATCCCAAATGTCGTGCTATTTCTTACCAAGAAGTACTACAAAATACAATTGAAACAGTTTGTCGTGACTTACCTCAAGCAGTAGAAAAAATTAATTTTCCCTATTTTGATCGGGTAAAAAATAATTTAACTGAAGCTATAATTCATCAACAAAAAATATTAGCACAAATACCGACTTTAGTAGAAACTGGTATCTTAGATGAAGAAACTTGCAAAATCAGAGCTTATAAACTCCGCATCGAAATATCTACACTCCAAGCCGAATTAGCAATTTTACCACCAGTAAATTTACGCTCCGTCGCTCAAGCCGTTTCCATCCCACAATTCTGGTTAGACTTATCAGAAACAGAACGAAGATTTTATTTTCGAGAATTTATTCATCAAATCGAAATTATTCGTCAAGATAAAGATTGGAATTTACAAATTATATTTATTTTTTAAAAGTTGGTGGTTGGTTGATGATTGTTAGTTGTTGGTTGTTAGTTGTTGGTTGTTAGTTGTTAGTTGTTGGTTGTTGGTTGATGGTTGATAACTGTTAACTGATAACTGTTCACTGTTCACTGTTGACTGTTTAAGGCTTTTTCCCAGTATTCCGCACATTAGCAATTTTACCAATTAAATCAAACCAAAAAGGCGCACCCATTGCGATCGCAATACCGCTGAGAATCCAACCGGGAATTGCTCGTGCAAATCTGAGAAAAGATATCGGATTAGCATTCGGTGATGGTAATAAACCTATTTGCTGTCTAATGTTAACTTCAGTCCAACCAATAGGTAAAGATATATCCGATAAAGCTTCTTCTGTTTGACTTCTAAGAGTTCCGATATCTACATATTTTAAATTTTCTTTATTTTGGACTACTATTTGTCCGGCATTATTAACAATTGTATTTCTTAAGGCTGAATCTGTAGAAAGTCTGCTTACCATATGAAATGCATCGGCATTTGCTGCTACAGCCATAGTAATACCAATTAATAAAGCGACTCCTTTTGCATTGCGCTTATAAACTCCACTAGCTCTTTCCATTGAACTGTTAAAAGAGTTTTGCATTTCTTGTCTTAGTAAATTAATCCCAGATTCTCTAGATTGAATTCTTGCTTGAGTACGATGAGCTAAAACAGTCAAATTTTCTGCAATTGATTCCGGTAAAATTTCTGTTAATTGCTCAAACTTTTGATAGGTTTGACTATCTTTATCTTTAATTGCTGCTTTAAATTCATTGTAAACACCACTACCTTTTTTCATTAATTGCACAATTTCACCAACATTCGGTTGCAAACCTCCTAAAGTAATTGCTCTTTCTTCAGACGAAAACATATCTTGTCTTAAAAATTTCAATTTTCGCAAAGCTTTAGTAGAATATTCACTTTCTGGTATTTCTATTTTCCAAGTATCGATAAATCTATCTATACTTTCTGCCATGCGAGCGATGCTAGTATTCAAGGTAGCTTTATTTTGGTGATAATTCCCGATAATTTGCTCAAAATCATCTTGCATTTCCGCAAATTCTTGATAAATTTTACTCAAAGAATTAGTAAATTTATCATCAGCTTGTATTTGTCCTTCTAAAGTAAATAAAATATTTTGTATTTCTGTGATTCTTTCAGCTTTAAATTTTTCTAATCTTGATTGCGAAAGTTTTTGATAAAATTCAGGAATTTGCAACGTTTCCATCAAAGTAGTTGCATAAATATCGGCAGGAATATAAGATGGACCACTACGTTTATCATCACCAAAAATAGTTTCGTTCTTAGTATTTCCAGCACGTACTGCTGTTAACGGACGAGTTAAAGAACCAACAGCCCAAGTCGCTTTTCGAGGTAAAGTCGCGAAAAATCCTTTTGCTTCTTGATTAATATTTCTCACCAAAGGATTACTATAAATTTGATTTACTAATTGAATTATTTTCGCTTCTTCAGAATTACGAGTACCACCCGCGAGCAAAATTTCAATAGATTTTCTCAGATGTACCGCACGCCATTGTAACAATGTGGCAATTAATTCCTGTATCTCGGAGGCTAATAAACTCAAAATCAAGTAAGTAAATATTAAACCTAAAACGACATCTAAGATAAAAGGCAGATTCATCCTATTTTCCTCTCACAGAATTGAATAATTAATGTTAGTAAAATTCGGTCTTATTTTTTATCAGTGAACAATAATTAAATTTATCTAAACATTTTTTAAAATTTTTCGGATTGGTTTTTTGAAAAAAAATCAAAAATTAATTAAAAAAAATATAAATAAACTAGATTTAAAGAGATAATAAAAAGATAGTAGTTTTTCACTAATGTTATCATTGGAGATTGGATTAAGGTCTCCGCTTTATTTAAGTTGCTTTAAAACGATTGATTTTTTCGCTGATTATGCAAAAAGGAAGCTTTATTTGGGGTTTTGTTGAAAACAAGTATCGTAGTATTGACAAGCGGGTAGATCGAATCTGGATAGTAATACTGCTGATAGCCGCAGTCATACTTTTTACTATTAACCTCGGAGTTTTGCCCCTGCGAGACTGGGACGAAGGCACGATTGCACAGGTTGCGCGGGAATTGGGGCGTGGCTCAGCTAGCGATATGCGATGGCTTTTTCCAACTCTTGGAGGTGAACCATATCATAATAAGCCCCCATTGATGCACTTAATGATTGCTTGGGCTTATTCCCTAGGAGGTATAAACGAATGGACTACACGTTTACCAGGTGCAATTTTAACAGCTCTTACAGTTCCTTTTCTGTATAGTATTGGTAGAGAAATATTCCACCAGCGCATTTGTGCTATTTACAGCGCTTTAGTTTATTTAACAATGTTGCCAGTAGTACGTCACGGAAGGCTGGCTATGTTAGATGGTGCTGCGGTTTTTTTCTTCATGGTGATGCTGTTGTGCGTATTGCGATCGCGCCGGGATTTACGCTATTGCTTGGGAGTAGGTATTGGTTTTGCCCTAATTTGTCTGACTAAAAGCATTTTAGGTGTTTTACTAGGCGCTGTGGCGATGATATTTCTGTTTTGGGATACACCGCGATTGCTCAAGAGCAAGTATATGTGGACAGGAATATTTATCGGTATCATACCACTGGCTTTTTGGTACGGCGCACAATGGTGGAATTACGGAGATACTTTCACCAGTAAAGGGATAATGAATCAATCTCTGAGTCGTATTTGGACTTCGGTTGAAGAACATGATGGTCCCCCTTGGTATTATTTACTAGAAATTTGTAAATATACATGGCCTTGGTTGATTTTTTTGCCCGCTTCTTTACGTTTTACTTGGGAAAATCGCAATCTCAGTTGGGCAAAACTTGTATTAGTTTGGTTGTGTGTTTATCTACTTGCGATTTCTGTAATGGGAACCAAGCTTCCCTGGTATGTTTTCCCGATTTATCCAAGTATTGCTTTAGCAATTGGAGCAAAGTTAGGCGAAGTAGAAAATTTACCTTTATTAACTCCACTACCCAAATTGTGGTTAGTAATGTTAAGCCTTTTAGCTGTAATTTCTGCTGTTGCTAGCACCTACTTCAGTTGGAGTTCAACACCTTCATCGGAATTACAACTGATATTCGCAGCCTTTAGCGTCACAATGGCTTTAGCAGCTTTGAGAGCGCAAAGAGGTGACAGACAATTCATCAAAGTTATTTTATGGGGAACTTACGTATCTTTAGTATTATTCGTAAAATCCAATTATTGGGTGTGGGAACTTAATGAAGATTACGCAGTCAAACCCGTTGTTCAAATGGTAATCCAAGCAAATCCAGGAGTTTCCCCGATTTACATTTCCTCAACCAACCATCGTCCATCATTAGACTTTTACAGCGATGGTACTATCAAAACCGCTTCTCCGGATGACTTAAAATACTATTGGCAGCACGATCAAAAACCTTATTTTTTACTTGACGAAGATGCTCTGAAAACTTTGCCATTAGATTCTGTAGAAGAAATAGCCAAACAAGAAGGTTGGACTTTAGTTACGAAAAATACGACTCCTGCGAAAAAGTGATGATTGGACACCTTGATAAATTAATTATGAGTTACAAAATATTTGTAGAGAGGTTGCAATAAGCTCCTTCTCTACATCTTTTCCAGAGATATTTAATGTTTACCAAATAACTAGTTTTATATATAAATATCAATAACTTGATTGTTTATTTTTTTTCTATATCGGAAATGTTTTCTATATTAGGAACATTTTGACCATTTTTATCAGCGGTATTTGTTTGAGTAGCAGTAATCATGCCTAGTATAATCGCGCTACCTAATACAAAAGCCATTAAAGGATGCTTAAAAAATACAAAATCGCGTAAAATTCGTGCCAAAGGTCGGCTTTGACGACGCAGTACAGACGAAAGAGTAATTTGCTTTAAAGGAAACGGATCGCGCACGAAATTACCGCTACGACATACTACCAGTCTTTCTTGACAGTACGGGCAATTGTACAATCCAGTACAAGTTTTCAAACCTTTCCCCGCAGGATTTTTTTGGCAAATGGGGCAAGTAACGTAATGATTATCAAAGGTGTGTGTATTCATCTACCTCGTCCGCTGATTCTATTTACTCGCTGTATAACAACTGATATAACTGACAAATTTGCGCTTATACTACCGGAATACGATAAAACACAAGCAATACGCGATACATAAAAAATTCCTTTAGTTAAGGATATTTTTCTGGGTGCAACACGAGTATAGCTATATTTGAATAAATCCGACCTTGCCTATTTTAGATTTTGAATCAAGCAATTGTCGATTATTTTTGTTTTTATCAAAGGGAATGTGTCGAATGTTACATTTGTCTACCTTCATATATTGATATTTTTTAGTGTCGATCGCTTTTCAAAGCAAAATTTCAGTCTGGGTAAAACTAAACGGTAAAGCTTATTGTTATGAGCTTGTAACCCTGCTTGAGTTACCTACTGTTTACTATTTAAGCATCTCCTCCACAAAAAGTCTGAGCAAATATAGGTTTTTTTACCAAACCTTTGTAAAGCGATCGCGTAAGTTATGCAAATTATCTGTGAATTTTCTATCGAAAGTAATTTAGACACGGTTTTTTGATCAAAGAAACTTTTTTCAAGACTGTCTTAAAGTAAATTTCAGATTTTGTTAATTAGATACAGCTAAAGCCATAGTTCTTATTTAATGTCCAAAATATTATGCAAAATTAACAAACTCGAATCGGGGAGATTGAAAAAAGCAAAATTTCACAAAAAAAACTTAATAATATCTAAATAATTTTCTCAACTATTTTTCCAGCCATCTATATTGTTGTTGATATTAATCGTTGATGAATATCGGCTGAGGGTTTGATTAATAAAATTACTAATTGATATAAGGAATCGAAAATGTACTTTCAAGGGAAACCGTAATGTACTACGGAGCAGCACTATATTAACCAAGAGCAAACTAATAATTGAGCATTCAGGTTTACTCTTGGTTGTTTTTTACGCTTATAGTAATGGTGATTAAAAGTTTCCCACTTCACGATTATCTATCGATAGTAGCCATCAACAGATATATTTAGCATTAATCACTTGGATGGAGGGTCAGCCCCCTCAACGGAGGTGACTGGCGTTTTTTGTTATCTAGTGATGTCAAAATCTCCATCTAATAATCAACATTCATTGTGTTGATTATAGAACTACAAAAAAAAAGCTTAATCTTCTTCTTCAGTTCCTTCTAAATCTTCTGGATCTACTTGTTTGAGACGAATGTGCTTTTTGCCTAAAGTGATGATAAACTCATCTCCTGGTTCAAGACCCATCTGTTTTGTATAAGCCGAACCTATCAATAAATTACCATTAGACTGGACGCTAATTCTATAGCTAGCACTGCGTCCTCCGCGTCCGTTAGCACCAGAAGAGCTATCTAACTGAATCCCCTCAGCATCAATTAGGGCATTCAAGAATTTCATCATGTTAACACGCTCTATACCATTTTTCGTAACGGTATAGTAGCCGCACTGCTTGGCTTTTTCTTCCTTGCTTATATTTTCTAGCTCCTTAACTTTTTTGAGTAGATCTTCGCCGACTAGGGGGTCAATTTTTTTCTGTTTAGCCATCAACTTAAATTGAAAATGAATGATTGATGTGGTGGAATCGATTTTATTTTAACTGAAGTTGAGCTATTAAGAACACGTATCGCGATGATTTTTATTTTTTTTATTAAATAACATTAGCCAACAATATATTTTGACCATGTAGATTGCTTGGCTCGATTGATGCTATTAAATAAATTAAGGCAGTGACGATAACTATATAATCAATTTTTTGTTTGTTATATACTGTTAACTCTTGCTCCAAACGCTCTATCATACTTTATGCTGTTACACTATATTTATCTAAATTTGCTGAAAATATTGAGATAAATATTCTTCTATAACCTTCCTTTGATACAAAAAAGTAGTTTGATAACCACATTCCGGTGAATATTCAACAAGTAGAACATTCAATGTTGCAAAATTGCGATGAAACTTACCACAAAAGGACACTACAGTGTAAAAGCGTTACTAGATTTGAGCTTGCAGCAAAATTATGGTCCATTTTCAACTAGGGTGATTGCAAGCCGTCAAAATATTCCCGCTCCTTATCTAGAAAAACTGCTAATAGAAATGCGTCGTGCTGGATTGGTAAAATCAATTCGCGGTAAAGATGGTGGATACCAATTAGCGCGAGAACCACTCAAAATATCTTTAGGAGAAATTTTAGAAGCTGTTGGAGAAACAATTGAACCTCTACCTCACCATACTGCTTATCCCCAAGCTTCTGTTGATTGGGTAACTTTTAGTCTTTGGTACAGACTATCTCAAAAGCTCAAAGAATCATTATACAGTATTACTTTGGCAGACCTTTATTATGATGCTCGCAGCTGGCAAGCTTCTTTAGGAGAAGAAGCGAGTTTTGTGGTTTAATCTGTGGTTTAATTATCAATTATCATTTATTTTATGAAAATTTTTGACGGAATATTCATCCATAAAAACTGTTTTGACATCTTCTTCTGCTGTCTTAATCCTTGCTGCTAGTTTGGATTACTTGATCGGCGATCCGTGGAATTGGATTCATCCCGTACAAGTTATGGGCTGGTTTATTTCTCGTTTAAGTAAATTAGCTCTGAAATATTGCCATAATTCTTTCACACAACGTTTAGCCGGAATAGCTCTGACCATATTTTTGGTAATAGGTAGCGGTGTAGTTGGTTGGTCAATAGTACAATGTACGATGTGGTTTCATCCCATAGCTGGAATCTTAGTCGAAAGTATTTTACTAGCTAGTTGTTTTGCCCTTAAAAGTTTAAGAACAGCAGCCGAAACAACAATTAAACCTTTAAAAAAAGGAAATATTAAGGAAGCTCGTTCGATTCTGAGTAATTTTGTTGGTCGAGATACCCAAAATTTGACTTCCCTTGAAATTTTACGCGCAGTATTAGAAACTGTAACAGAAAACGCTACTGATGGGGTAATGGCTCCTCTTTTTTATGCTCTACTTGGTGCCTTTGTTCCATTCATTGGTTCTTCCACCTTTGCTTTAGCATATAAGGCTAGCAGTACTCTTGATTCGATGATTGGTTATCGTGAAGTTCCATTTACTTATTTAGGGTGGTTTAGCGCACGTTTGGAAGATTGTTTAACTTGGCTTCCTTGTCGCTTAACAGTTATAACTCTAGCTTTGTTATCTCGTAAACCTCTAAAGGTAATTAAAATTTGTCAGCGAGATGCACCCAAAGATTTAAGTCCTAATTCTGGCTGGAGTGAATGCGCTTATGCGGCAATTTTAGGTGTACAAATGGGAGGTATTAATTGGTATCGTGGAGTAGCAAAAGTTAAACCTTTACTCGGAGATGCTATTTATCCGATTAGTTTAAATTCTATTAAAACTGCTTTACAACTGACTCGATATTCCTTTTTGCTGTGGTTGGGGGGAGTTGCATCTCTACTCTTATTCACAATAAAAAGGTAATGATAAATATAGGAAATTAGATTTAGATGTCAGGAAAAGTAAGTTTTAAGTATCAGATATTCACTTTAAACTTAAATTTTATGGGTTCGAGATGATCTAATTTCTCCGAAATAATCGTATAATTAATGACTCAGTGATATCGGTTTATGAGTGTGTCCCTCAAAGTAGTTAAAATACTTTCATCAGAAGAACTTCCTCGCACTTTAAGAAGACTTGCTTCTGAAATAGTCGAAAGAACCCGCGATTTATCTCAACTAGTACTTGTCGGTATTTATACAAGAGGAGTACCCTTAGCTAATTTATTAGCAAATCAAATTGAAGTACTTGAAAACGTAAAAGTTGCCGTAGGAGCTTTAGATATTACATTTTATCGTGATGACCTCGATAAAATTGGATTGAGAACACCGTTCAAAACTAATATACCTTTTGATTTGACAGGAAAAACCGTCGTACTTGTGGATGATGTCATATTCAAAGGGAGAACCGCTCGTGCTGCTTTGAATGCGGTCAATGAATATGGTAGACCAGAAGTAATTCGTTTGGCTGTTTTGGTAGATAGAGGTCATCGTCAAGTACCAATTCACCCAGATTTTATTGGTAAGCAGTTACCAACGGCAGCGGAAGAAATTGTTAAAGTTTACTTACAAGAAACTGACGGCAAAGATGGAGTCGAATTAATTGAAGATTAATGGTAATTGGTAATAGGTAATAGGTAATTGGTAATTGATAACTCCTAACTCAAAACTCCTAACTCAAAACTCCTAACTCTTTACTAATCCAAAATCAGATCACCTATTACCCATCACCGGACTTGCGTGATGATGAACCAAATACCATTTACCATCAAGTAATTCAAATACATTGGTTGCTAAAGATTCAGCTTCTATTCTTGAACCTTTGATGACTTGCATCACATTTTCAACTAATACAACATAGGCAATATTTCCTCGGATTTCTGTGGAAATTATATCTGTATTTATCTCAATATAAGGAGTATTTTTAAAAATGCTTACCCAAGAATTGCTGACTTGTTTCCAACCACGAAGTATACTCCATCCTGGATGAACGCAAAGGCTACTATCTTTTTGACACCATACTTCACCCATTGCATCAATATCTTTTTTCTCAAAAGCGCGATAAAATGCTTCATTTACTGCTAAGACGGATGAACGCTGCTCAGTCATAGTTAAATATAGGGAATTGATAGTTGATAGTTGATAGTTGATAGTTGATGGTTGATAGTTGATAGTTGATGGTTGATAATTGATGGTTGATAGTTGATGGTTGATAGTTGATTGGTTGATGGTTGATTGGTTGATGGGTTGATTGGTTGATGGTTATTTATCCACTGTCAACTGTCAACTGTCAACTGTCAACTATCCACTAACAATTCTCTGTTTTTACTTCACCAATGGTTTGCAATAATTGTTTGGCAGTGTAAGGTTTGGATAAAAAAGCTTTGATACCCATATCGGTAATTGCGTTAACTTTATCGTTAGAAACTAGTCCGCTAACAGCAATAATTTTGACTTGAGGATTAATTTTTTGTAGTGTGCGGATAGTTGTTAATCCATCCATTGCTGGCATAATTATATCTGTTAAAACAATAGATATTTTATCTCTATATTCTGCATACAAAGCGATTGCTTCAATACCATCGCTAGCTGTGATTGCTTTATAATTATAGCTTTCTAATGAAGTTTTGGTAATATCTCGAATTGAATCTTCGTCATCTACAACCAAAATTAATTCTCCTTCTCCTGTAGGTAAATCTACTTCTACTTCTTCTGAAATTTCTTTTACCTCTTGTGCTGGTAAATATATTTGAAAATTACTTCCTTGATTAACATTGCTTTGTACGTTAATAAATCCACCGTGACTTTTGACAATACCGAGTACTGTTGAAAGACCTAATCCCGTACCTTTTCCTAATTCTTTAGTCGTAAAAAATGGCTCAAAAACTCTATCTAATATTTCTGGAGAAATACCAACTCCAGTATCGGCTACAGAAATCATGATATAAGAACCCAATTTTGCATCAAGATGCATTTGAGCGTAATTTTTATCTACGATAAAATTGGTTGCAGAAATCGTTAATTTACCACCATTTGGCATTGCATCACGAGCATTTACACATAAGTTCATCATTACTTGATGTAGTTGAGTTGAATCTCCAGAAATCATCCACAGATTTTGCGGTATTTCGTCTGAGACTTGAATTGTTTTTGGAAATGTTTCTCTAATGACTTGCTTGATTTCATTGATTAAATGCTTTGGTTGTAGTAAAGTGCGATCGCCTTCTACTCCACGAGTAAAAGCTAGCACTTGTTTCACTAAGTTTGCTCCACGTTTGGCATTGCTGATTAATATTGGTAAAAGTCTTTTACTTCGCTGATCATCCAATTGCGATTCTAATAGTTGTGCTGTCATCAAAATCGGTGCCAGTACGTTGTTAAGATCATGAGCGATACCGCTAGCTAATGTACCGATGCTCTCTAATCTCTGAGCGCGAAAAAATTGCGATTCTAATAATTTTTTCTGAGTAATATCAGTATTAACAACTAGAATAGATTGTGGTTTATTCTCAAATTCTTTTAACAGTGTCCAGCGACTTTCAAGGATAATTTCTTTACCAAATTTTGTCATTTGATGAAGTTCTCCTTCCCAGGAACCGTTTTTTATTAAAGTATTAAGAGCCGATTGAATCACAGATATTTTCTTTTCTTGCCAAAGTTCTGCTGTTTTTTTACCTATAGCTTGACTTTTATGACAACCATAAAGACGTTCGGCTGCTTTGTTCCAATATAAAATTTTGTTATCTAAATCCCGTACAAAGATTGCATCTGTAGCAACGTCAAGTAATGCTGCTTGTTCACGAATTTTTTGTTCGGTTTGTTTTCTTTCTAAAGCGTAGCGAATTGAACGCTCTAATAAAGGTGCATTTAACTGACTTTTCTCTAAATAATCCGCTGCACCAGCTTTCATTGCTTCAATATCTATATCTCTATCTCCTTTACCAGTAAGCAAAATAATCGGAGAAGAACATCCACTTTCAATGGAAAAGCGCAACAGTTTTAATCCGTTTTCTGCTCCTAAACGGTAATCTAAGAGATAAATATCATGTCGCTTACAAGCTATGACATCTTTTGCTATTAAATAATTATCTATCCATTCTAATTTGCACTCACCTAACTTAAATTCGCTCAACCAATCGCGAATTAAAACATAATCGTCTTCATCATCATCTACTAGCAAAACTTTGATGGGATTGCTATCCATAGTTTACTCCCCACCGTTTAATATGGTAGTTCTACAATTTCAAACCAATATTTTTCGATAGTTTTCATAACTTCAACCAAAGAGGCGAAGGTTACTGGTTTAATAATAAAAGAATTTGCACCCAAATTATATGAAAGATCAATATCTTCTGATGATGAAGAGGTTGTCAGTACTACGACAGGAATATGTTTGAAAGTAGGGTTGACTTTGATTTCCACAAGTGCTTCACGACCATCTTTTTTAGGCATATTTAAATCTAATAAAATCAAAGCTGGAGGTGGTGCATTTTCAGGGTTTGCATATTTTCCCCGCTGATACAAATAATCCATTAATTCCTCACCATCTTTAACAAAGTGTATTTGATGTTGCCAACTACTTTCTGTTAAAGCTTCGCGAGCTAACATACAGTCATCTTCGTCATCATCAGCCATCAATATTGTGATGCTTGTTTGCCGATCCTCCACGCTTTTATTTTCTCCTTTACGCTGGTTGCGGAATTAATAAATTATTAAATTGCAACAAAACTTGCAATAATCTTTAATCTTTGTATCCTAAATTCGTGATAACGGTTATGATAAACCTTTTTTGAGCAAGAAAAAAATGAGGGATACTACGATAGGCGAAGAAAGAAGCAACAGGAGGATGAATATCTGGGTAGGGTTTCCCCAGAATCGGGAAATTGCCTGTAGACAAGGGGAAGAAGTCCGGAGTTATTATTGTAATTATCACCATTTTTTTCAATAATCCAACCAGAATCCTACATAACCCATCTACCCATCTATAGTATATTTGCTCAAAGGGTAGCTTGAAGTTAATATCATATCCCCTCAATCAACTTGAGACAGCCAAGTTTCGTTTTTAATTCTTTCAGAAATCGGATGTATGGTTTCTAGTTTTGGTTGGGATGTATCTTGATGCCATTTTTGCCATATTTCGGCTGCAAGAGTCGAAAATTTATCTCGTACTTGAAACCAATTTGGATTGTCTTCTCTACTGTATAAATCGCAAAGTAAATCTAAAACCTTTTCGGAAGTATTATTACTGATGGGATTGAGTTTATTTTTGTTGGCTTCAATCAATTTATCTGATTCGGAAAACACTCTGCTTAATCCTTCTTTAATACTTAAATTGCTGAGTGTTTCACAACATCTCGATATATTAAATAAAGAATCGCAAATTCGCCGATTTAAACCCAAATATATAGAACCTTTCAAGGCTTGAAGAAACTTTTCTAAGGCTGCAATATTATCATGTTCAATTAATAGTAAATATTCCCCACTAAGTAAACTTATTTCGGAAAGGACTGCTTGAGAAAAATTATCGCAATGACCTGTTGTTAAATCAGTTTTAGCCAGTTGATCTGATAATTTTAAAGCCTGCAAAGATAATTTACTCTCTCCTAATCTCACCCAAACTCTTCCTGCTAAAGCTATCCATCTAGCTACGCGCTGAATTAAGCCAATACGTAATGCGTAATATGCAGCTTTGAGAAAATTGTTTGCTGCTTGTTCCAAAGTAGTTCTATTCTCGGAAACATAAAAATACATTCTAGCTGCATTTCCGTGAATTTCTGATAATGATTCATACACATCCAATCCCGCATCTTTATAACAAGAATTTGTATTGATAATACCTCTAATTTTATGTTTCCATTCGCTTAACTCTAGCCAATTATTTCTACAATTATCTGCAAATAAATCTGGATTTTGTCCGCAAGAAAGGTCGTATAAATAAATTTCAGAACGAATTAATGCTTCGATGGGAGCAATCTCATTTCTATCTACATATAGTTGAAACATATCAAGATTTTCAACAGCTTCTGTAAGTTCTTTAATCAAGTATTTGGCATTAATCATATTACCTTGAAAAATTGATAGTCTCAATTCCAATCGCTTTGCTAAACAGTAACAACGGTAAAAATTTAGCCGATAGGTAAAGTAAATATCTTCATGGGGAATATCTGATAAATGTTTTTTCGCTTGTTCAGCAATTTTTTTGATTTCCGATAACTGACATCCTTCATCTAAAAATTGAAAGTTGTGAAACGCTTTTCTCACTTGAGTCAGTCGCTTTCTCAATTCTGAAAGATTCCTACAAGCTGATATATATATATCATTATCAAGTTTGTTATTTTGTCTTTGATCCGCAAACCATTGTTTTACAGCACAAACAATTGCTTGTAACATCACAATCATTGAGTCTCTATCAACCCAAATACCTTGATATTGTTGTTTATCTCCTAAAATTACTGTTGTTTCCACTAAAGAATGGATATTACTATCAAGAGTATTTGTCGATATGCTCAGTAAAATATCTTCCTTCAAACCCATATTCAAAGTACAAGCACTAATCGCGTTTTCAACCATAGTGTTGCTAGATGTATATATCCATTCCAAAGGTTCGCGATTATCCCTATTATCACCAAAATTACAGGTAGCGATCGCCATCACCACGGGCTGAAGAGAATCTAAAATTCGAGTCTGTGAGGTTTCTTGGAGCGATAAACCGGGAGTTTGGAGCTTGTACTCCGCATCAAAAGCAATTTCTTCCAAAAGAGAATAAACGTCACAGTATTCGTCTGTATAGTCAATCGAGCGAGATAAAGTTTGAAATTCCAGCTTTTTAATTCTGGCATGAAGCGAATTTTCATGTGATGTTCTCTGCTTAATTAAAATACTGAGAAACAGCGCGATCGCTTCTTTACGGCTAAATTTTGTTTTACCACCATTGTGCAAATTTTTTTGAGCTGCTTCGAGTTTTTTGATCATCTCTAACTTTAACTTTAATCCCAAAGTCGGATGAGGTTCGCCAAGTTTTTTGATCAATGCTTTTAAAGCATCTTCATCTTGGTAAGAATTATCAAAAAATTTTCTACTAGCAATAGTAAGTTTGTTACTAGTAATTGTCAAAATCTCCCTGGTTGTAGGAAGCAAATCTTCAAATTCCAAAAGTTCAAGTAATGTAACTATTTGACCAATATGAAAAAATCTTTCTGGGGTAACACGAATACTTTCATTTTTATCAGGTAAAAAACCAGCAGACTCTAACAGTTCGTCAGCACCAACTTTCCCTAATTCTTTTCTTAATTCGTTAGCAGTAATAACAGATTTATCTTCTTGGGTATCTTTCTTTAATTTTCTCTTAGAAGGTCTGTGACTCTTCAATTTTTCACACAGTTTGACCAAACCTTCACTACTAACTGGTAAATATTCTTTTCTTTTACTAAGAAAATCTATCACTAACGGACGACTAACACCCATCCCCTCAGATAATTCTACCTGAGTCGCTCCCATTTCTTCCAAAAAGAAAAGCAGCATTTCCCGGAGCTTTTCTTGGTCTCCAACTTTATCCATGCCCATATTCCTCTATTAAGCATCATTTAAATGTAAATCAAATTTACTTTTATTTGGTATATCTCCACACAAATACACAAATTGAGACATTAACATTCATCTTAAATTTGGAATCTCAGTTTTAATATCAACCTAAAACTCTTTTATAGAAGAGCTTTGGACTTTTTATCCCCACTCGGCGCACATCAGTGAAGTTCAATTAGACTTTGACTATTTTTTCTGCGATTTAACAATGTTATCGGTTTAAAATGTACCTCAGATTAACACTAAAGTCGAAAATATGTCATGCTTTGTATCAAAAAATACTTTTTAATCGAATTAAATGTTTATAGAATTGACACATTAAATTAGTTTACATTTATAATAGGTATAAATCATGATTCTCTAAAAGTGGAGCAAATACCTGAATCAAGTCGGTAACAAGTGATTGGCTATTTTCGCGGAGAACTAAAATATGACCTTCCCACAGTTACAAGAATTCTTAGAAACAGCGCAGCCAATGAGGATGTACCTGGATGTTGGAGATCAGCTTTCCCCTAAATCTTCAAATACTCTTGTACTACCTGTGGTCTTTTCTCACATGAGTTTTCTATTAATTCAAGCATTATGTGAAACTGGACACGGAGAATTTCGCATTATTAGTGAGAAAAAAAATCACGAAATAGCGGTTTATTTGGGTAGTCACATCACCTACCGCTACTTGTTAAATTCCCAGCAAGTTGTACCAATCAAGAATGCGTATCATCAAGTTACTAATACTTGGAACAAATGGCATTTTTCTGAGTAACTAACTCTTGATCATATCCTCAAAATGTAAAATCTAAAATTGAATATGGCTTTCGATAAACTAGAAGTTTACGAGCCGGTGAAGTGTTTTTGATGACATTTCCCGGCTTTTTAATTGGTCAGATGTAATATCTCAAATCTTCCTCAATAAAACAATCGTGCAATAGAAAATAAAAACCATGACTACTAACAAATTTAATCCTCTGTTCAGACTCATTTTAAAAGCTCTCAAATACTTTGTATTTATAGTATTTGGTTTCATTTTTGCTGCTGGGTTATCTTCAATTCTTGGTACTTGGCAAATTGCTATGACTATTTTCCCCATAGTGTTTGCAATTATTTGGCGTTGTGGAATCATTTTAATTTGTTTAGCTGGAGCAGCAATACTTATAGAATCTTTTCGGTAGATAGACGACTTTACAGCCCGATTTTACATTAAAGTTAATTGGATTTTTAACAAGTTTTAGACAATATAAAATAAGGAAAACAAGATGAAGTGTTTCTGTAGAAATACAGCCATTAAGAGCAAAAGTCACAATTAAAAGTGAATCTTCTCGATGTATTATTGACCCTAGATTGGCAACAGATAGCATTAAGTACAAATCATGAATTAAACGTCCACCGTAGCGGTGGACTATTGATATATAAACCCGTGCAGACGGGTGCCGGTTCGTTTAGCCAAGGCAGCGCGCAGAAGGGGGAGTCTCCCCCATGAGCTACTGCCGCACGACTTCTAGTCGCCCAGTATGAATAAAAACTTGGTGTAAGATATTATTTAAACCCAAATACCATACCCAAACTATAAGTTTAGTGTTATGATATACTCTCGATCACACGCAGACTGTGAGATTTTTACCCATTAAAAAAACCCAAGCAGTCTTGCCTGAGCCGTTAGTTGATGAAGTTAATTTAGCAAATTAAAAAATTAACTATTTTAAGATAACTTAATGAAGTTTAGTAGCGGTTGCGGAAATTATTATTTCTACGATTACCACCAAAGGAATTTCTTTCCTCTCTGGGTCTAGCCTTATTTACTTTCAGGTCACGTCCCATCCATTCAGCACCATCAAGAGCTTCAATAGCTGCTGCTTCTTCATCTTCTGAACCCATTTCTACAAAACCAAAACCACGCACGCGACCAGTTTCCCGGTCAGTAGGGATTTGAACACGTCTTACAGTGCCATATTCTGCAAAGACGGCATTCAAATTTTCCTCTGTAACGTCGTATGAAAGATTGCCTACGTAAATCGACATGGATCGTCTCCGAAATCATGAGTGTGTAGAGATTTACATTTCGGAGATAAGTCTGTGAATGCTAAAAACAAACGCTGTCTACCGAATTAATTCTCCTTGGTAAGTATAACATACAGGTCAAATAATAGTGGTGAGAAATATTCTTGCAACTTTAACCTGATAAAAGCAGATATCTGATCGCGAACTTAATCTCTAATTAATGGGCAATGAACAGAGTAATTTCTTATGGTTGCTCGTTTAAATCGCCAAGTAATGATACTTTATACAACCTTGTAAATGTCCTCCCAACCAAGCCAAGTCTAATAACCATCTGACAAAGCTGTCTCGATCGCGAACTTTCACCAAAAATTTCAAAGGAAGAATTGCCGCATCTTTGGACAAGTTTCGCCATTTAATTAATTTAGGCATTCCCATTTTTTGATGCTTTTGATGCAGCAAAATATCATAACAGCCTAATCTCCAACATCTACGGTACATACCTTTAACAGTGTTACGAAAGCGAAAATGAATGACTGCATTTCCTGCGGACTCAAGTTTGATGCCGGTTTTTTGGATTCTCCAGCAGTAATCGATGTCTTGGAGTAACAGCATTGTTTGATCAAATCCACCGACTGAATTATGAACAAAACGTTTAACACCAAGATTGTTACCTGCTGCATATGGAAAATACACGTAATCTTTGATGCCGTTAGCCTCTCTTAATCCACAACAGTTTACTACCCATGGTTGATTTAGTTTTAAATAATCGCTACAACCCGCTACAAAGTCATATTTGGATAGTGCTTCTATCATTGCTGCTACCCAGGAGCAAGTGACTTCATCATCAGCATCGCAAAATGCTAAATTGTCTGATAAAGCTACATTTGCACCTACATTACGGGCATAAGCAGAACCTTTAATAGCTGATGCGTCAACTATACGTAAGTTAGGTAGATTCTGCTGATATTGTTTGACAATCTCTAAGGTTTGATCTGTTGAACCATTATCAGCAATAATAATTTCCCAAGGTTCGGAGCATTGCTGTTGGATTAAAGCCTCTAATTGAGCCACAATCGTATCAGCTGCGTTAAGACATGGAATTATTACACTTAATTTCATGGAAAATATTTTTTTGAGTACTTTAAAATTTACAATAAAAATTTGGTACTAACTTTTAATTAATGGTATTTTTTTTGTAAAGAAAAGATAATTAAATATAAATATCACAATAGGTTATTTTACCTAAATAATTAAAGTTAGTTATTAAAGTTAATTTAAAAGGTTATGGAACTCCTTTTTAAAAATACAAAAATACGGGGTATTATGAAAGAGAATCAAACTAGTTTAACCACATCTCCATCAGAGGATGCCCAAAGTAGCTCCCTAACGTCAGAACAGTATCGTAAAAAAATGCAGCGACGTAAAGAAGTGCAAGACCAAAGAATTGCTGACGCTTCACTGGAAAAAGGTTTAGTTATTGTCAACACTGGTAATGGGAAAGGAAAGACAACAGCATCTCTGGGAATGGTGCTGCGTTCCCTCGGACACGGATACAAAGTAGCGATAATTCAATTTATCAAAGGTGCTTGGGAACCTTCCGAAAAAAAAGCATTTAGTGCTTGGAAGGAAAACGGACAGTTGGTATTCCACGCCATGGGTGAGGGATTCACTTGGGAAACTCAAGATCGCGATCGCGATATTGAAAAAGCTCAAGCTGCTTGGGAAAAGGGATTAGAATATATTCGCAATCCAGAATACAAGTTGGTTTTGTTGGATGAAATTAATATCGCTATCAAACTCGGTTATTTGAGAGTTGATGAGGTGTTACACGGATTATCACAAAAACCTGAACGAAATCATGTCATACTTACGGGTAGAGGCGCACCTCAATCTTTAATCGAGCGAGCTGATTTAGTTACCGAAATGAATTTAATTAAACATCCTTTCCGCGATCAAGCTGTAAAAGCACAACCAGGAATTGAATATTAGATAATGGATAGTTGTTGGTGGATAGTGGTTCATCTTAGCTGGTCAACAACTATTAATTATTAACTATCTAATAACCTTTAGACATCCAAATCACTCAAAGTTTGCTTTACAGGCTTTCAAAATACGTCGATCATCATCGCCAATGTTATCAAGTTGATAATAATCTTGTAATGTAACCGAATAGGCGTAGTTGTCTAAATTATCTTCGTTTGATTGGGGTAATCCATATCTTGAAGCCACTTGAGTTGGGTTAATATCACCAGCATAGCCTTTAACTGTCATCGCTATTTCTCCTGAACTATCTAAAGTTCCTTGGAAGCAATTAAACTCGGAAGCAGGCATATACATTGCCCCTACAACTTTACTGCTAATTTTTTCAAAAATGATATATCCTTTACCAAATTGTCCTGTTTGCCGTGAAGCTCCATAAAGAAATACACCATTATCGTGAGGAAAATTTGCTCTCGGTATCGCTCCTTTGTTCGAGGCTTTATCTTCACTAATTCTTGCTTGAGTAGTAGATAAGCTTTCTAATTCTTGTGCTAAACCTTCCGAAGTCCTATTTCGTTGCATCCAAGTATAAGTTTCTCCAGGAGATACTCTAGCGGTAGACGACGATTCAGAAGACGAATTATCTAATACTCTTCGCAACCGCGCTTCTTTAGAAATTCCTTCGGAAGCAACTCCAGAACTGTTTTCCATCCAAGTAATTGTTGGTGCTTGTTTTTCTGTTGTTGCTTGCAGTCGATAAATTTGTTTTGATAAAACTGGCTGTGCGCGTTGACTTATTGCACCAATGGCTATCACTAAGCCCAATAGAGGAACTGCAAGAGGAGGTGAAATCAATTTGTTAATCTGTTTAAACACCAGATTTCTCCCATAAATAAATGGACGTTTATTTTTCACTCTGTAAGAGGCTGTTTGATTTTCAACTAAGTATGTAAATGCGATCGCATTATTAAAAGCTTAATTTATATTGTCTGAGAAAAAAAACCGTAATTTATTAAATTTTCTGTTTAATTTTTGAATGTTAACTTTATACTACTTACACTACCACTACTATAAGTGTTCGTATTCATCCTAATGGTTGACTCGGAAGGCTGAATTGTAAAAATAAAGTATTCTAAAACATTTGTTAAATTTGTAAAAAGATAAATCATTAATTAAAATTTATAAGCTTTGTCATCTTTCCATTTACATATTTTAAATCGCAAATACTGATTAAAATAGTTTAATCTTTACAGAAAAAATATGATTAACGCCAGAGTTTCAGTGATTATAGACAATGAAAAATAATTTTTCTTAGTTGAGAAAATTTTATCGTTAATAATTTATTTCGTAGACTTTTTTACCTCCGCACAAAATTTCAAATAGATACTCCCCGTAACAAGTGCGTTTACCTTGCTGATCCTTTGCGTTTCAAAGTCAAACTTCTCAAACTTTTCTAGTATCCGAATGGAAATTTGGACGGGCAAGGATGCTCATCCCACAAGAATGTTAACTTAAAAACCTGACTTTTGATTGTGGGACTATATAGCCATTTTCAGTTGAATAGAATACACTCATAACCTCACCCCCGTCCCCTTATAAGGAGCAGTACGGCTGAGGTTCTACGAACTGTATTGCACTCAACCGAAAAGGGCTATATTTATCAAATTCATGTTAAATATTGCTAAAATTACCTAAAAAAATCGCCCCCTTTTGGGAGGCGCATCGCGGTTAATATGTTGGTATATCTAACTATTAACTTGCGACATATTCCTTAACATTGCCACGACGACGACGTAAATGAGCAAGTGCTTGATGTTCCAATTGACGAACTCTTTCGCGACTCAGGCTTAAACGTTCCCCAACTTTCGCTAAGGACATTTCATTACCATCGTTTAATCCAAAGCGTAAAATTAACACTTCTCGCTGTTGAGGAGTTAGTTCCGCTAATAAGTTTTTCAAGTCTTGACGTAAGAACTCTTGAGTTGTGTAATACTCTGGTGATGGGCCGTCATCTTCAAGCATTTCTTGCAACTCAGTATCTTGGTTGTCACCCACTCGCACATCCAAAGAAACTGGTTGACGTGCCATATTCAAGTATTCGCGAATTTGTGCCGGTTCCAAATCCAACTCCTTGGCAATTTCTGCTGGAGATGGCGATCGCCCTAATTTTTGAGCAAGTTCGCGCTGTACTTTCTTGATTTTGTTGAGCTTTTCGGTGATGTGAATCGGTAAACGAATAGTTCTTCCTTGCTGCGCGATCGCTCTTGTAATCGCTTGACGAATCCACCAGTAAGCATAAGTGGAGAACTTATAGCCGCGAGTAGGGTCAAATTTCTCTACACCCCGCTCTAATCCTAAAGCCCCTTCCTGGATTAAATCCAGAAACTCCATGTTTCGCTTCTGATACTTCTTGGCGATCGCCACAACTAAGCGCAAGTTAGCTTCAATCATTTTTTGCTTAGCGCGTTTACCCTCAAAAACAGTCTTTTTCAGTTCTGTTTCGGGTAAATCAACTTCCTGAGTCCATTCTTCTAAGCTAATTTCCCGTCCCAGTTTCTTTGAAGCAGCTTCTTTGGCTTCAACCAGCTTCATCATTTTTTGCACCTGCTTCCCGAAAACAATTTCTTGCTCGCGGGTAAGCAAAGGTACTCTACCAATCTCGCGCAGATAGGTTCGCACCATATCAGCCGTAAATTTGGTATCGTTTTTTTCTGTTACAGTGTTTTCGATGGGCATTGGTGCGTTTTCCTCTACTCCGTAGATACGATGAGCATTTAATTACTAGGGAGGGTATGGGAAATAAATATACTAATTGTGGAACCAGCGGGAAATACCAACTTGTCAACTCCCAACTTGTACAGAGAACTTACAGACGGTAAACTTTCCCCATTAGTTCCTCTGCCTCCCCCTATTTATCAATCCCCTAGAAGTAAACTTTTTATGGTTTCAACAATTTATTTTTTTCCTTAGTCGCTAAGGGCGACGCTTAAATATGAAGTCAGTATGAGTTTTACTTAATCTAATATTACGACAAATTTTGTCGTTAGTAAAGAGCTTCAAATAAATCTTTCCATTATAATACATTCAGGGATTAGTTGCCAAAAAAGAGAACTAATATCTTTTTTGCTTGCAGTTCCATATATATATATTGACGTGAAAAAGATCAATCCGGTTCTCCGCAAATAGCCGGATTACCGAACTTAAGAGCATTTGTCGTGGGTGGATGTTACTAAGTTAATATTTTTCGGAATCACTAATTATGAATTTGTAGTTAATGGGTTGTCGCTTTATCAGTATTTTCGCCGTTCCAAGTCAAATACTGCTCTATCTAAAGATTGGTTTTGGATATTCAAAAAGCGATCGTACTACAATGTATCGTTTACTTAAACCTTTGTGCGAGTAAAACTTATCAAGATTTCACCTTAACCAAAAAAAATAGATAAAAATGTAATAGTATTACACTGCCATTATTTTCAAATCGCGTCAAGGAAACCAAATAACAATTAGGAGTTGGTAGCACCGGAGTTAGTACTACCGGAGTTTGGAAAATATTTTTTGTAGTGGGAGCATCTTGCTCCCTATTTTGTAACGTCCTATGCCCCATGCCCATGGTCTATGCTCCATACTCCATAACCCATGCTCTATGCTCCATGCTTGATTTATTTATTAAAATCCCAAATCTGCTTTTGCTAATTTGGCTGCTGCGAATACTTCTTCATCTGGTTTTGCTTCCCAATCGGGGTCGCCAATCTCCTGATAAAATACGGAATCGTAAGGACGGGTACGCACCACTACCGGCATGGGAACGGCATGACCTAAAATCAAAGCTTGCTGTTTGGAGTCTAATTTTGCTAAAACTGATTTCAAGCCTCCAGCACCGGAAACTCCTGTAAAAATTGCATCAATATCTTTTTCGTCGTTGAGTAAGGCAGTGATGCGGGTACCAACTTGGGACATGACTTCATTATCTATCCCCGAAGGTCTTTGGTCTACCACTAACAAAGTGACAAAATACTTCCGCATTTCCCGAGCGATTGTACCAAAAATTGTACTTTGTACTATCGCCGAGTCAAGGAAACGGTGTGCTTCTTCGATAGTAATCATTAACTGTAATGGTTTATCAACGGGATTTTTGCTCTGCAAAAACTTTTCTGCTTTACGAACGTATTGTTGGTGAATCCGACGAGTAATCATGTTCGTCACCAACATATAAGAAAGCATATCCGACTGAGAACCAAATTCCACTACAACGTTTTTCCCAGCTTCTAGGGAATTCATAACTTGATTAATATAGTTGTGCGGACAAGCAGCACGCATATACTTTAAATTGTCCATCCGCAGTAGTTTGCGCTGTAATGCGGTAATTGAACCTTGATGTCCCCGCTTTTCTTCGCAAAACATTTTGATTTCTTCGTTAGTCATGTTCAGCAATTGAACAATCCAAGATTTGCCATATTCAGCATGAAGAATATTGGCATTATCAATGCTCGCCTCGGAAAGTCCTAAGTCACGAGAACATAACTTAATATCTTCAACTTCAATTTGGTCGTAGCTTAAATAAAGGTCTTGAGCGTGAGGTACACCACGACGTTTTGTAGATTCTGGGTCTAAGGTGTAAACTTCTACATTGCTGGGAAACAACTGTTTTAAACCTTTGACAGTACTCAAATTCTTTCCTTCGGAAACCGCTTCCCAACCGTATTCCGAATGCATATCAAAAATTAAATTTACCGCTGCATTTTTTCTAATTGTCCCAGCCAAAAGTAAGCGCGTCAAAAAAGATTTACCCGTCCCAGATTTACCAAAAACGCCGTTACTTCTTTCTACAAACTTATTTAAATCGATGCACACGGGTACATCCATGTCCAAGGGTTGACCGATAGAAAAATTCTTTCTTTGCGGATCGTCTTCCCAACCAAATACCCGGCGAAAGTCATCTTCAGAAGCGTCGTAAACTTGGCTAAAATGAGTGGGAATTGTTTTAACCGGCATTAATTGCATTGAAGTACTAGTTTGGGCTTGAAACGATGCCAAACTAGTATCTACCGCTGTTTTCAATTTGGCAGACTTAACATCTAGATTAAAATCCGATTCATTTGATTCGGGAGTAAACATCAACATCGGCGAGAGGTTAATAGTACCATAAGTACCGCTTCCCGCTAAAATATCGCGCATAAAAGTATCTTCCCAACTCGGAGGATAAGCCACAATCCTTTGATTAGAAATTCCTAAAGCCACATCTGTCAGCATACAGAAAAATCGCGATCGCACCCCTTGGACAACCAGAAACTTACCTACCCGCATATCTTCAACTAAAATATCGGGGTGTAATCTAACTTCCAATCCCCCAGCTAAAGAACCTTGAATAACTGAACCTAATGGCTGTCTGCTAATAAAATTCATATAGATAAGTGCATTAGTTTATATGTTCTTCTTAAAAGAATTTTAATTGCACTGTATCAATTATGCGAATAAATAAAATTGGTAATTGGTAATTGGTAATTGGTAATTGGTAATGGGTGAGTTGGATGTTCGCTTTTTCGATTGCTGCTTAAATCATAAGTAAGCTATAAAAACTTGATTTTTCGTGGGGTAAGAAGTCGGGTTTTTATAATGATTGTCTGTGACTATAGATATTTATCCTAAAAACCCGACTTCTGTGATAATCGTCGAATTCACGTTAACGAGGTTAACTAGGTAATTCAATCCGTGAAATCAGTGTAATCATGAATTAATCCGTGGTTAGGAATTACCCTATAATATTTAGTCAATTTGAATCGATGTCGGCGCACTAGGGTTGTTGATAGTAGAACCGATTATTGGTTTGCGAAATTGAGCGTAAAGTCGATCGCGCCAATCAAAAAATGGCTGGTAAATTGGATTATCAGCTAAACCTGGAACTCCTTTACCTTTAACAGTTGCTGGTAAATCTAAATAAGCACCATCGGGAAATTTTAACAATATTGATAAACCTGCAACTGCAAAATCAGCAAGATATGGTTGATCGCCCAGCAAATAAGGACTATCTTCTAATATCAAAGTCAAAGCTTCCAAATCTTGCTTTAAATCTCTCATCGCACCTTGTACCGCATCGGGGCTGTAGCCGACTCCCAAGCCCAAAACTTTCAGTATGTCACTAGGTACCCCTTCCACCAATGTTTTCAGTAAATCTGGCGTTGAACTGGGTAATAAAGATTTACGGAAGTATTGGTCTTTACTAATAGCAGAAAATAAAGCCTTTCTACTTTTGGTACCAATGGATTCATCCGCCCATTCTTCTAACATTAAGCATAATCCCCGAAGTTTTGGGTCTTGCGGCATCAGCGGTCTTTCGGGATATTGTGCGTCTATATACTTAGCAATTTCAGTAGAATCAGATATATATCTACTACCATCTTTGAGTACGGGTACTTGACGTTGCCCAGTTTTTTGGAATAATTCTACTTGTCCAATTCCCGGTGTTACCTCTATTTTGCGGTACTCTAGACCTTTATAATCTAGAATAAGACGCACTTTTTCTGAGTATTGAGAAAGTTCAAATTGATACAACTCAAGCATGATTAGTGGGTTGAAAATTTATTGACCTGTTGACCTATAAATTCTACAACTATATTTTTCTTAAGAATAATTTCAAGAGATAAATTGAGAATTTACGACTTGCGGATTATGCCGAAAGTTAGTCTAGATAAGTTAACTCCTAGAGATGATAATCTCCCGTAAAGTCTACACATAGGCAATATTATAATAAGTCAACAATTACCCATTACCAATGACCAATTACCAATTACCCACTATTAATTCACACAGCTAACAATTTACGTGCTAATGGTTTAGGAATAAAACTAATTAAAAATGCAGCTATAGTTCTTTTATTAAACTTTTGTTGAATCAAAGTACGCAAAAGTAAAGGTCTTGCTTCCGTTTCCTTTTCATCCCGTAATAAACCAATGGCTAAAGTAGTTTGTGCGTGTAACCATTGCTTGCGAAAATAACTTTTAAACTCTTGTAAAGCTTCATCTTCCATAAATTGATGAAAACAGAAAATTGTCGCTTTCGCTCCTCTAATTTTAGCTTTGGTATTTTTACTACCAATATTCATCGTTTCAGATAGTGCATGGACGCGATATTTACTCAATCTTTCTGGAAAATAATAAGCTCCACCACCATTGCGACAAGCCATATAAGTTAAAAATAAATCCCAAAAAGGTCCCGCTTGAGGAGGAAAATTATCCCAATCGATAGCATCTTTCCGAATCACTGCTGCTACAGAACTAGCTACTGATTGATTAACTAATGCAATTTCATAAAAGGGTTGATAAATTCCTTCTTTTAACTGATTGCGCTTCCACATTTGAGTGCATTCTTGGGTAGCTTTATCATCAATATTACTATTTTCATCTATGATATAATGGTCGCAAAAACCTAATACCAAATCATGATTATTATCAAGTTGTGGAACCAATTTTTCTAAGAAGTTGTCATTCCATATATCATCATCATTCAGACTAGCAATATACTTTCCTCTTGCAACTTTTACCGCACTAATAATATTGCTAGCAACTCCTAAATTTTCTTGATTTCGCCGAAATATAATCCGTGAATCATCAAAAGATTCTACTATTGCTTGGGGACTTTCTGGACTACAATCGTCTGATACAATAATTTCAATATTTTTATAAGTTTGATTAAGAGCGCTTTGAATCGCTTGTTTCAAATATATTGAACGATTGTACACTGGCACGATAACGCTAACTAAAGACTGTTGATAATTCATTTGTAAGGACATAATCTTTTTCCTAATATTTTTAATATTAAATAACCGAATATCAATTGCAAAAATAAGTAATCTTGATTATCGGTCACTATTTGGATATGGTTAAAGATGCGGCTCTTCTAAATTTCCACCTGATAAACTTTAATTACAAGTAGATTGGCAGATAATTAATATGTGTTTTAGTTATCATCAATTACAAGGAAATCGGCACTAATAAGTGAAACTATCGAAATAAAACTGAATTTCTGAATATGTTGTGATCAAGCGCACATAAAGGTAAATGCTATCTCGCTTTAATAGACGCTACGCTAACGTTGCAGTTCCGAAAGGAATACAGTTCATTAACATTATACTAAGCTAATTATAAATAGTTTGCTAATATTGTAGATATTGAATTTATCAACGAATAGTATCTAAAGGTATATACCTAAGTATATATTTTATATTTTCAATATAAAAATCAAAATCAACAAATAGGTCAAATTATCAAACGTAACAATACAATATGGTTCTAAATAAAACAAGTTTAACTTATACAAATAACTTAAATGTATTGTATTTAGCAGAATAATTGGATAATTTATTGTCAAGAGTTGGTTGCGATTTTACAGATTAAATTAAAAAATAAACCCTAAGAAATATTCTCAGGGTTCTAGTTAAAAAACTTATTTTCTAAATCAATTGATTAAAAAGAGCCGTTACAACCTGACTAAAACAGGTTCATCTTGTGTCATCATACTTGAGTTAGATTTTTGAGTAGTACAATAAATTTCGCAGGAATTGTTGGGACTTTCAATAAGTTTAACCTTATAAAGCGTTGCCCCCAATTCTGCAATGGGTTGATTTAATATATTGCTGATATAAAGGGCAATATTTTCTGCTGTAGGAACTACTTCAGCAAAATAAGCGATATCCTTATTTAGGAAAGTATGGTCGAATGGTTCAACTACATAATCATCTATAACCTTATTTAAAGCGCCTAAATCAACTAACATACCTGTACGCTCTGCAATTTCACCTTTGACGGTAATTTCTAAATGGTAATTGTGTCCGTGTCCGTGGGGACGAGCGCATTTTCCGTAAATCTCGAAGTTTTCTTCATTACTCAGTTTCGGACTCGCTAACCTGTGAGCAGCGCTAAAGTGAGTACTTACAGTCAGATAAGCTTCCATTGAGTTTCCCATATAATCTGCCCAAAGTTGAGGATGTTCAAATAACTGCACACGAGTTATAGGTAAATAAGGTGATAACCGTTTGTAGATAACTCGTGAAATATTTTCAGTTGTCGGTAAAGTTTCTTGGAACTCTTCCCATACGTCGTTAAGATACGAAAAGTCCAATTGATTGGTAACTTCCCGTTTAATTACCTGTTTGACGTTAGACAAATTGAGTACCATTCCATATTCGTCTAACTCCCCTTCAAGAGAGACAAATAAAACATAATTGTGTCCGTGTGCGGGGAAATTAGCACAAGCACCGAATTTCTCAATATTCTCTGCTTCGCTTAGTTCAGGGAACCAATATCGATGACTTGCCGAAAATTGAGCGCGGCGATTTACAATGCATTCCATGAGTGTCTAGAAAACAGAACTTCAAATTTCTTAACGTTTTACTGCTTCCAGGATAAACTAATTTTTGTACTAAATGCATTAGCTTCTATAAATCATACTAATTCACTCGCAAAGCAAATCCTTTGAAACGTTAGAATTTCTGCAATCCTATTTAAACTAAATAATTTAAGAAATAACTAAAAAAATAAAAGCAAACTATTATCTAGGAATATGAATTACAAACTTGGTGCCTTCACCTTCACAAGAAAAACATTCTAAAGTTCCACCATGAATTTCTGTAATAATCTGATAACTAATTGAAAGCCCTAAACCAGTACCTTTACCTTCTGGTTTGGTTGTAAAGTAAGCATCAAATAACTTTTTTCGCACTTCTTCCGACATTCCATAACCGTTATCAGCAATCATTATTTCTACAGTATTAGAATCTATTAATCCCGTACTAATACGTATTAAAGGAGCCTCATCTTTACTTGCTTCTACTTTTTCATCAAATACATCAATAGCATTCGAGAGTAAATTCATAAATACCTGATTGAGTTGTCCTGAATAACAATCAACTTCGGGTAAATTACCGTATTCTTTGATTACTTCAATCTGAGGACGAAATTCGTTAGCTTTCAATCGATGGGACAAAATCATCAAAGTTGTATCAATACCTTGATGAATATCGGTAGTTTTTTTCTGTGTTGCGTCTTTACGTGAAAACTTACGTAGCGATTGCATAATGTTGTTGATTCGCTCAATACCCAGATTCATTGAAGCAATCATTTTTGGTAAATCTTCTAATAAAAAATCTAAATCAATTGCTACAATTTTTTGAGTAATTTCTTCTGGTGGATTAGATAAATGTTTTTGGTAAAGATTTAATAGACTAATTAAGTCTTCTAGATAATTATTAGTATGTTCTAAATTACCGGCAATAAAGCTGACAGGATTATTAACTTCATGGGCTACACCAGCAACTAATTGTCCCAAAGATGAAATTTTTTCCGTCTGCATTAATTGAAATTGATATTGTTGCAATTGACGATTTAAATTTCGCAATTTTAGCTGTACATTTACCCGTGCTAGGACTTCTTCCTGTTGAAATGGCTTGGTAATATAATCAACTGCTCCAAGTTTAAATCCTTTAATTTTATCTGCCGTATTTGTGAGAGCAGTCATAAAAATGACGGGGATATCTTTATTTTTATCATCAGCTTTTAACCGCCGGCAAGTTTCAAATCCATCCATTCCCGGCATCATGATATCTAATAAAATTAAGTCGGGAGAGACAATTTCCAGCTTTTGCAATGCACTTTCACCGCTGTTAGCAACTAAAACTCGATGTCCGTGTATTTGCATTACATGAAACAAAAGTTCAATGTTATGACTTTTATCATCAACAATTAAAATCAGGTTTTCTTGTATTTCCATCATATTGACGTTGAATCACTTTTTTGTCTTAATTTGAAAATCCCTGCTTCAGCAAATTCATAAGTTTACCTCCAACAGCTTCGTAATTAAAATGAGTTTTATTTGGTTTGGCTTTTATACAAGATTGATGGAAAAAATTAAACGATTCCAGTCAAATGTAAAGTTTACATAATCCCAGATACGGAATCTAATTGGTTACTAAGAGTAATGCACATCTCAAACATACTTTTTTTAGAATAATGATTACAAGTAAAGTAACTTAATCTAAATTCAACCGATAATTTTATATTTCCCATAAATATTTATTTGGTTAAAAAATAACTATGTCATCAAAAATCAAGTAAATTTTATAAGCATCTATTTACAGCAAGCGCATAAAATCAGGTTAGTCCTATTTTATACTTGTATATTTGCGGAAGAAGTTTAATATTATCTCAAGATGCAACTATAAAGCAAATAAAATAATTACAGTATACTTATCTAACTAATGTTTCATGCTTTATTTGTAAGCACCCATAGAATCTTGTGCTTCGTCATATAGCTGTGTTGCAATACGAAACATTTCTTGTCCTGTGTGCAAGTAACTTTCATCGTAGTTGAGAGGAAAATATTTCATTTCTCCCAAGGCATCACTAATTTGATTCAAAGTATAGTAAAGGTGAGCCGCAGCTCTGGCTAAACTAGGGGGATTGGGTAAAGAACGAAAACTAGTTTGTGCTTGCTTGAGTTGTTCCGTACAGCTTTGTAAATAGTTTTGAAAGTTTTCTAGCAACTCATCGTCAAAAGGATCTGCGGCTAATTTATCAATTTGCTCCTCTAAAGAATTAAGAATATTGCACACGAAACTATTAACCGGCTGATATACCGATCGCAACCACTCTTCGATCTGCTCATCAGCATATCGTCCCGTCTTACGCCTCTTTTTGTATTGCTGTTGTGCTGTTTGAGTTCGTTGCTGTTTTTTACTATGGGGTTTTTCAAAACTGTAATGCAGTTGTCTGTCGTAAGATTGTCGGCTTCGAGTATCGCTCAATACTTCGTAAGCAGCATTAATACGGATGATTTGCTCACTATCTGTGATTTCTTGATTAACGTCGGGATGAAACAACTTTACCAAGCGGCGATAAGCTTGTTTTATTTCCGCTTGACTGGCATTACTATTAACATTAAGAGTCTCGTAGTGATTGGATTGTGCCATTCTTCAATTGTTCGTTAGTTGATATTACTAACAGATTTGACCTCTAAATCTTGGAACAAGGGGGTACTTAAGTATCTTTCCCCAAAACTAGGCTGAATTAACACAATTAAGCGTCCTTTGTTTTCTTGACGTTTAGCAACACGAACTGCCGCACACAGAGCCGCGCCAGTGGAAATCCCTGATAATAACCCTTCTTCTCTAGCCAACCGTCGTCCGTAGGTAATCGCTTCACTATCTGTTACCGTAACCACTTCGTCAATCAACTCCACCTTCAATATTTGAGGTACAAATCCTGCTCCAATTCCCTGGATTTTGTGGAGTCCTGGTCTTCCTCCAGATAATATTGGACTGGAAGCTGGTTCAACAGCGATCGCCTTAAAATTGGATTTACGTAATTTGATGACTTCTGCTATACCCGTAATTGTTCCGCCAGTTCCTACGCCGGCAACAATCATATCCACTTGTCCATCTGTATCCTGCCATATTTCTTTAGCAGTTGTTTCTATGTGTATTCTCGCATTTGCAGGGTTACGAAATTGTTGGAGCATATACGTATGAGGAGTAGTATCGACAATTTTTTGTGCTTGCCGAATTGCTCCATTCATGCCTTCGATTCCCGGCGTTAATTGTAGTTCTGCTCCATAAGCTCGCAACATTGCTCGTCGTTCGCAACTCATAGTATCTGGCATTGTCAACACTAATTGATAACCTTTGGCAGCTGCTACCATCGCTAAGGCTATTCCTGTATTTCCGGAAGTCGGCTCTACTAACAATGTTTTCCCAGGAATAATCAAACCTTCTGCTTCTGCGGCATTAATCATACTAGTGGCAATTCTATCTTTTACCGATGCAGAAGGATTCATGCTTTCCAACTTGATGGCAATGTTTGCTAAACAGCCCTCTGCTTGGGGAATGCGATTTAACTGGACTAAAGGAGTATGACCAACAAGTTCTGTAATATTACGAGCAATACGCATTTCTTATGATGTAATTTATATTTAATTTGAAACTTATAATTGGTAATTAAACTAGATAGGTAATAGGTAATAGGTAATAGGTAATAGGGTTGGGGGAATAGGGAATAGTTTTATAACTGAGTGGTAATTATATAAATAATTTTGCTTAACTCATAACTCAAAACTCCTAACTCAAAACTCCTAACTCAAAACTCATAACTCCTAACTTTTGACTTCTGTATTATACTCCGGTTATCCACTGGGATTTGCTGTTTATTCTTCAAAAAATAAATTGCTCCCCATTGATTAACGGAGAGCAACTGATATCAAACTATTAGATTTTCCTTAGTTCTCTAGAATGTAAAGGTAGTTCTGAGAGTACCAATGAATACATCTTCATTATCGCTGTTCTGTCCAGAAGATGTCTGATAAATCACGCCGGGTGTGATGGAAACGTTATCGTTGACGCGATACTTATAAAATCCTTCAATGTGGTAAGGTACATCAGCATCATTACGACCATCAGTAGCTAAAGCTCTGTTAAGAGAATAGGGTTGAGCGCCTCCGAAGATACCCAAAACATTTCCTCTTCCACCGAAGTCAGGTAAAGCGATACCAGCACCCCAACTCCAAGCTTCATAGTCATCACCAGCACCGAATCCGGTAACATCGTGGTAAGAAACAAAACCACTGACTGAGAATCTGTCACTCGGTCTGATTGCAGCAGCCAAACCGTAGGAGTTACTAGAAGATGGGTTATCTAATCTATTTGCCTGAGTAGTACCGACTACAGGAAGGAAACCAGTTTGACCAGCTGCATTCGTCGTTGTACCTGCAAATCCACCTGCATCGAATAAGTTACTACCAGCACCGTGATAACCGTGAACATAGGTTGCCGCTAATGCAATCCGGTTGCTGACGTTGAAGTTTAATTGTCCGAGGGCTGCGTAGTTACCGTTGAATATACCCGCGCCAAGTGAAGGATCGTTAGGTTCGGAAGCTAAGTAACCAACAGTTAATGAACTGGGGCGGAGAATACTGGTACCTTCACCAAACTTAATATTTAACGCCGCACCAGCACCACCACCGATTCTATAAATGGGACTTTCTGAAGCAAAAGTAGACAAAGCACCGTTACCACCATCGTAATCCTCAAAGTAAGGGTTTACGGTAGCAGCATAATCGCTATGAATACCTCCGGTAGCAGCAATATAAAGTTGAGCAGGACCAAGATTGGTATAGTAAGCCAACCAGTCTAATTTAACGTCATTGCTGTTACTCGCATCACCAGTTAAATTAAAGGTTTGGAACCCTTCACCACTAGCATCGATAACACCATCACCGTCTACATCCGTACCAGTATTCAAACGTCCTGCATTACCAGTAGCTAAACGGGTATGCAAAACATCTTTACCCGTAAAGCTGGTTTGCAAATCTAAACGAATTCGGTTTTGGAAAACGGTATTGTTCTGGTCATTAACGCTATCGCCAAAAGCATCTGTTAAAGCAAAAATCGCTTCACCAGCCAGCTTGGTTGTTGTGGAGAATTGATTCGCTTCTATTTCAGCTGTTCGAGCTTCTAAAGCATCTACTCGTCCGCGTAAAGTTGCTAATTCAGCAGAAAATTCTTCTTGCAAGCGCTGTAAGGTAGCCAAATCTTCTCTGGTAACAATATCAGCAGTCGCGGTGGCAATCAATTCGTTAACTCTGTCCAAGCAAGCATTCAAACCTGCTGCAAATTCGTAACGAGTTAAAGCCCGGTTGCCGCGATAGGTACCGTTGGGATAACCTGCTATACATCCATAACGCTCTACCAAGGATTGTAAAGCTTGGAAAGCCCAGTCAGTTGGCTGTACGTCAGAAAATTGCGAAACGGAAGTTACTTGGGATTGACTTCCATTTTCTTGTCCTTCGCTACCGTATTTAGTTACTTCTTCTAAAACGTTGACTTCAGTTTGTTGAGCTTGAGCCAGCGTTTGTGTTGCTTGGGAATCTACCGAAGCTGAAAAGACTGATGGTGCTTCAGTTTCTATTTTCTCTGCTTGAGAAACGTAACCGTTCGCAACCTCAGATTCAGCAGTCTTAGAAGCCGCGATCGCAGTTGTTGAAACTAACAATGTTGCTCCGAAAACTGCGGGACTCAAAGCCAAGTATTTCCACACTATATTAGACATTCTTCCTATTCTCCTCACACCTTACACGGATAATTTACTTTGCTGCAAATTTTGTTAAAAACCCACTCTGAGAGTGGAACTTCTAAATGAGGCATAGTGACCCCATACACAATTTTAGTTTTTGCTAAGCTAAGAAACGATTAAATCTAAGTAAAGAACCATGTAATTAACTTATGCAAAAAACCATCCTCTATAGACTTTAATTATAAGACAAGTAAAACATAAAGCAATATATGGTCAGATTGTTAACTGTCACACATTAAAAGTAAACAGAGCAAATAGATGCTAGCTGTTTAACTTTTCTTATTAGCGTTTTATTTATCTCTTTTTACAGTATGTTTACTACTTACCTCTAAGTCAACCTTGAAAACATCTAAAGCTGAGATCGAAATAAACTTAACAAATACTTAACTAATCTAACTCACGGATTATAGTAATTAGTTTAAACAAGTAAATATGAAGAAAATACTTGAATTGTATTATTTTAATTTATATCTTAAATAAATATAAATATTTAGGTACCTGCATGGGGTCACAAAAATTAAGACAATTGCGCTTAGCGTTCCGAATAAAAGGTACAGTTATTACAAAAATTTATCATAGATTTATATTCTTTGGTGTTTTTGGCGAGTTTGTTTCTCTGCTTTACTACTTAAATTTACCTGTATCCCAACCCATTTTAGGTAGCGTGATTCCCAGCATAGTCCTGGGATTATTACTAGTTTTTCGTACAAATACAGCCTACGACCGTTTTTGGGAAGGCAGAAAAGCTTGGGGAGATATTGTTAATGATGTCAGAAATTTAGCCAGATTGATTTTGGTATCTATTGAGCAAGTATCTCCAGAAGAGCGAAACGAGAAAGTTGATGCGTTACATCTATTAGTGGCTTTCGCGATCGCAACCAAAGTGCATTTACGTTCTCAACCAGTGAATAATGAATTAAAAGAGTTAATGAGTGAATCTAGGTACGTTAGATTACTGGGGATGAATCATCCCCCCTTGGAAATAGCTTTTTGGATAGGAGATTATTTACAACAGCAAAGCAAAAACGATCGATTGAATAATTACCAATTAATAATGATGCAAGAATTGATAAATAGTATGGTAGATAATTTAGGAGCGTGCGAACGTATTTTAAAAACACCCATACCCTTAGCTTATACAATTCATTTAAAGCAATTGCTATTACTTTATTGCTTGCTGCTGCCTTTTCAATTAGTAGATCAACTAGGATGGGGAACTGGTTTTATTCTTGCAGTAATTAGTTTTACTTTATTTGGGATAGAAGCTATCGGCTTAGAAATTGAAAATCCCTTCGGTTTCGATGATAATGACTTACCTTTAAATGCTATTTGCGATACCATGAAACGCAATATCGAGGACTTGATTAGTTTAATACCTGTAGCTGCTTCGATTGATCGCCAAGAAGATAATTCAGTTGTATCCAAGCTTTATTAATTTGCCACTTGAAAATTTAAAACTTATATAAAAACTATCCGCCCTTACTTAAGTCAGTTGACTTAATGTAAGGGCGGTCTAGCGGGTCTTCAAGTTGCAACCTGACTGCCGGAAGAAACTCCAGTTCAGCCTCGTCGCTTAAGTTAAACTAGCCTTTTAAAAAGACTAAGGCTAACTCCTAGAGAACAGCTCCGGCGCACAGCCGGTTTCCTGCAACTTGATGACCCATGCGTATACTACTTTCTATCATGGGCATCACCTCCTTGTTGCCTAAGTGGCTTTTAATCTCAAACAAGGCAGAGCAAAATGCTCTTTCTTTGTATGTTGATTTTAATATAACACATCTTATCGGGAATATGGTCAATAATCTATCAATTGTGGATTTTAAATTTTGGATTGTTTTATTGATTTATCAGGCACTCAGCGGTACACCGCTGACCGGCGTTCCTCGGTCAACATGAAATTTTTTTCATTACTCCTTATCCTTACTCACTTACAAGTCAGGTCTGCACAATAAAAAATCTCCGCCCAAAGACGGAGATTAATTAAACTGATTTGATTTTGATGGCAGTCCACCAAAAATAGACGAGATCGAAATTACAGTGCGTTACCGCGAGGTAGAACTTCTTCGGGGAATACAAACTGTTCGTGGGGTTGGTCTTGAGGAGCCATCCAAGCGCGGATACCCTCGTTGAGTAAAATGTTTTTCGTATAGAAAGTTTCAAACTCTGGGTCTTCTGCGGCTCTCAATTCTTGAGATACGAAGTCATAAGCACGTAGGTTCAGCGCTAAACCGACTACACCGACTGCGCTCATCCATAACCCAGTTACTGGTACAAACAACATGAAGAAGTGTAACCAGCGTTTGTTGGAGAAAGCAATACCGAAAATCTGAGACCAGAAACGGTTTGCTGTCACCATCGAATAGGTTT
>NZ_JADEWL010000096.1 GCF_015207665.1 Plectonema cf. radiosum LEGE 06105 | reverse complement strand
GGATGGGGGGATGGGGATAATATCTTCTAACCTTTGACCTTTGACCCATTTCCAAATATTTTTGTCACCGAATTGTTATAACGACTCAAAATTGAGTAATTATACTCCCGTCAAAAATAGCGTTCGCATTTTTAATTATTTTAATTGGTTAAAAAAATCAACAATTTGTAAAGAGTAGGGAGTAAAAGATGAAAATACTGGTACTAAGTTGGGAATTTCCTCCTCGTATTGTTGGTGGAATTGCCCGTCATGTTGGAGAATTATACCCAGAATTAGTAAAATTAGGACATTCGGTTTACTTAATTACACCGGAATTTGGAGAAGCACCACTTTTTGAAGAAGTCGAAGGAATAAAAATACATCGGGTACCCGTACCAGCGAGTAATGACTTTTTCCACTGGATAGTCAACATGAATGAAAGCATGGGACGACAAGGTGGTAAATTAATGTTAGAGGAGGGTGCTTTCGATCTAATTCATGCTCACGATTGGTTGGTTGGAGATGCGGCGATCGCCCTTAAACACACGTTCAAAGTTCCTCTAATTGCGACCATTCACGCTACCGAATCGGGACGACATAACGGTATTCATAATCATACTCAAAGCTACATTCATTGTAAAGAACATGAACTGACTTTTGAAGCTTGGAGAGTTATTGTTTGCAGTAATTATATGCGTCGGGAAGTGGAACATTCCCTCGACAGTCCTTGGGATAAAATTGATGTAATTTATAACGGTATCCGTGCTGAAAAAAAGCAGCATCATCAACAGTTTCATAAACAAGATTTCCGCCGTCAATTTGCTGAAGATGATGAAAAAATCGTTTATTATGTTGGTCGCATGACCTATGAAAAAGGTATATTTGTATTACTAAATGCAGCACCCAAAATACTTTCGTCCATGGGAGATAAAGTTAAATTTGTGATTATTGGTGGTGGTAATACCAATCAACTCAAACAACAAGCTTGGGATTTGGGAATTTGGCATAAATGCTATTTTACCGGCTTTATAGCTGATGAATACTTAGATAAATTTCAAACAATTGCTGACTGTGCGGTATTTCCCAGTCTTTACGAACCCTTTGGTATAGTTGCGTTAGAGAGCTTTGCTGCTCGCGTACCAGTAGTAGTTTCTAATACAGGCGGTTTTCCAGAAGTAGTTCAACATACCAAAACAGGTGTTGTCACTTATGTTAATAATCCAGATTCTCTTGCTTGGGGAATTTTGGAAGTGTTGAAAAATCCCGGTTATTGTCAGTGGTTAAAAGATAATGCTTACTCCGATTTAGAAAAGCGGTTTAATTGGACGAAAATTGCTAAGCAAACAGAAATAGTTTATCAGCAGGTTATCAAGGAAAGAAAGCTGGTTAGTTGGTAATTAATAATTGATAATTGGTAATTGGTAATTGATAATTGATAATTGGTATTATGTCAGAAGCAAAAAACGTACTTGGAGAAAAGCTGCAACCTTGCTGCACTTCTCCGATGACAGGATTTTTACGGAATGGAATGTGCGATACTGGACCTCAAGATTTTGGTGTACACGTAGTTTGTGCAGAAGTGACAGAAGAATTTCTCACCTACACGAAATCTATGGGAAATGATTTGAGTACTCCTGTGCCAATGTATGATTTTCCCGGTTTAAAACCAGGGGATAAATGGTGTTTGTGTGCTTCTCGATGGAAAGAAGCAATGGATGATGGAGTCGCACCAAAAGTAGTTTTATCTGCTACTCACGAAGCTGCATTAGAGTATGTTTCTTTGGATGAATTGAAGCAACACGCTGTTGATAATGATTAGAAATTAGTTTTTAGAGACGCAATATATTGCGTCTCTAAAAAAGCGAATATAGGATACCAAGTAAGTTGGCAGAAATAAACAGAACTATGTTACAGAATGTAAATTAACCTTAAACTCTTACTCCGACTGCCGACTGCCTACTGCCTTGTCCCAATTACAATTTTCAAGGCCAACCTACTTAACTACACAATAAAAGTCCACCTGATTGGACTAATTATTTTTGACTTATACAGACAGGCTTCGTTTGTGTAGTAATGGTTTGAAATACCGTTCAAGATTAAATTAAGCTTGTGTGAATTGTTCTAAAACGACATTTACTATGAATTGTACCACTGTTGATGAAACATAATATTCTTGAGTTTCTTCGTTTATGCGAACTGGTACATTCTCAATGGAAACAACCTTACCATTAAATTCTACATTGTACTTGACATTTTTCTCAACTAAAATTTCCTGTGAATTATCCATCTTTATTTCCCCTGACTCTAATATATGATCGTAGTTAAGCTGATGAAGGTGATAAATATTAATCGCAATATTATTATATTTATTAGCTAAAAAATATCCTATACAAACCACCTCAATCCAACCATCTTACCAAAGTTTAGATATTCCTTTAGGATGGGAACTGATAACAGACGGTAAAGCGACTAATAAATAATCCCAAGGAAGTAAGCGTTAAGGAACAACTTCTACTAATGTTCCCACTTTAACTACGTTGTATAACTCATCGACATCTTGATTTTTTAGTGACGGACAACCCCAAGTCCAATTTTGTTGCTTATCTATAATTTCATCGCTTCCTTGGAATACGCCATGAATACCAACCTGACCACCGATAGAATTAAACCAGGAAATTTCACCTTGACTTTTGGCTTGAAAATGCTTTCTCCAAGATACAGCATTGGGATAATCTAACCAGATAAATTTAGACCATGAAGGATGAGGATATAAATCTTTAATCCGAAAAATACCTTCAGGAGTGCGTCTGTCACCTTCTTGCAGCTTATCCCCTTTCGGACTACTACCAAAAACTACGGGATAAGATTTAACCGGGTGTTTGTGATAGTAAAGCGTAATTCTATATTTGGATTTTTCAATCAAAATTGAGGTTTTGGCTTGATCTATGTTTTCTCCAATTAGTTCTTCTATTGTTTGACTGTAATTTAGTAATTCGTTTCCAGACACGGGATAGTGAATAGCTTGCAGTGATGGACAACCTTTAATACATAAAACTTCTGTAATATCCGTCAATGGAAAAATAAATCCCAAGCGAGCTAGTAGAAAATATAGTGCAGATGTGCTAAAAATTAAAAGCAAAATAATTTTTATTTGGTTTTGATATTTTAAATTCATTAGATTTCAAGTAATAATAGCTACATTATTTTTTACGTGAATCAACTTTAACATTTAAGTCGGGTTGACGGGATATAGCGGTTTTCAATTGGGTGCAATACAAATAAAATTGGTAAAAACTGGGCGGACAAAGATGTCCACCCCACGATTTGAATGTATTCTAATCAACCGAAAACCGCTATATTTACCATCCCCAATACTCTATTCCCCATGCCCTATTACCAATGCTCTATTACCAATGACTAACGAAATGCGTCGCGACTTTAACCACCGTCAAGAATTGATCGCTTACCTCAAAGAACAATTTCCCGAAGCTGCAAAACGAGACGAACATATTAGCGAAACCGTAGGTGGACGTAAAGCCGCCGAAAAAGCGTTACAAAAAGTAGACCCCAAGTATTACGGGAAAACACGTAATTTTTTGAGTGGTGGAGTTACCAAACTTTCCGCTTATCTGCGTTACGGTGTTGTGAGCTTGCGAGAAGTGCGAGACTATGCATTAAATAAAGTTAGCAATGATGACGATGCGACAAAGTTAGTTAACGAATTAGGTTGGCGCGACTATTGGCAAAGATTGTATGTAAAATTAGGTGATGGTATTTGGGAAGATAGAGAAGAATATAAAACAGGTAACAGCATCGCCGAATATGCAGCGGATTTACCCGAAGATATTCAACAAGGTAATACAGGATTAGTTTGTATTGATAATTTTAGTCAAGAATTGCGCGAAACTGGTTATCTACACAATCATATGCGGATGTGGATTGCAGCATATATCGTACATTGGCGGCGAATTCGCTGGCAAGCTGGCGCTAAATGGTTTTTAGAACATTTGTTAGATGGAGACCCGGCGAGTAATAATATGTCATGGCAATGGGTAGCGAGTACCTTTAGTCATAAACCTTATTTCTTTAATCGTGAGAATTTAGAACGTTATACCGATGGGGTTTACTGTAAGGAATGTCCTTTATATGGAAAGTGCGATTTTGAAGGTAGTTACGAACAGTTAGAAGAGAAATTGTTTCCTAAAAAAGAGTTTACAAATAAGCCGAATAGTCAAAGTTATCAGAAAGGGAAGAGGAGGAAAGGGTAAAAGGTAAAAGGTCAAAGGTCAAAGGTCAAAGGTCAAAGGTCAAAGGTAATATAATGTAGGTTGGCTTCACGGCGCACGAATATATTTATGAGTTTACGAAAAATTAAGATGCGCCGTAACCCAACATTGTATTATCGGTATTTTATATAATTTGACATTTGAACAACATCGCCGGTTACGAAAAGATTAGAATTGTGAGTGGAAAATTTCGGAGTATCTTGTATGTAACCCAACCTACTCACTTCTGTTACCTTAAATAAATATACAAATACGAAAACGTCGCGGCTATGTCTGTTGCCAAATTACCTATACCAGTAATTGGTAATTGGTTAAAGAATGTAAAATGTAGGTTGGCTTCACGGCGCACGAATATATTTATGGTTTATGAAAAATTAAAATGCGCCGTAACCCAACATTGTGTTATTGATTCTTTCTAATATCTCACACTTGAACAAAAACAATCATGTTTATCCGCAATGGTGATGTTGGGTTACGACACGATTAATATAAATTGTCGTTAAAAAATTAAAATTGATTTTCGTGTCTAACCCAACCTACGAAATGCTTCTATAGCCTGCATTGTGAGATGATTGAGCTATAGTAAAGAAGAGGTAGAATACTTGCTGACAACTCAACAGGCGTTTCGATGCTTCCAACTGTGTCAAAACCTTACAAATATGTACTTTTCTGTAGATATGGTGCGTTTAGATGAAAGAACTGGTAACGCCATTATTCTTGCAGGAGAAGAAATTGTGATTGAGATTTACCCGAATGGAAATTGGAGGTTTGTTAATGAAATCTGACTTTCAAACGATGACAATGAAAGAACTAAAAAAATACGTTCTAGAGAATCGAAATGATGAAACAGCATTTCAGGCATTAATGGAACGTGTTGATGCTCAACCTCAAGATCAAGTTTATGGAGAAGTCGATGCTGAGGAGTTTTCTGCAATACTTGAACAACATCGTCGCTTTCAGAAAGATTAAGATAGCTAACTCCAAATCTTTGTATCAGAATGTAGGTTGGGTTCACGGCGCACGAATATATTCACGGTTTACGCAAAATGAAGACGCAACCTAACCCAACATTGCGCTTACAGTGCTTCAGAAAATTCTGTATTTTAATAATAATATTTATCCGTAATGCTGATGTTGGGTTACGACACGATTAATATAAATTGTCGTTAAAAAATTAAAATTGATTTTCGTGTCTAACCCAACCTACAAACTAAATAGATATACAAATGCGAAAGCGCGATAGCGAAGCGCTGCTGCAAGCAGATCGTAATTATGTCAGTTGCCAAAGACTTACCTATACCTAACGAAAATGATGTAATATTTCCTCCAGGGGATTTAGAAAGCAACGAACCACCATTAGAAAGCGAACTGCATCTACGTCAAATCATCTTGCTGCTTCAGTGTTTGGAACAATTGTGGCAAAATCGCAATGATTTCTATGCTGGGGGAAATCTGACAATTTATTATAGTTCGCGCAAGCGTAAGCACGAAGATTTTCGAGGTTCCGATTTTTTTGTAGTTTTAGGTACAGAGCGCAAAACTCGTAAAAGTTGGGTAGTTTGGGAAGAAGATGGTAAATACCCAAATTTCATTATCGAACTGCTTTCAAGTTCAACCTCAGCCACAGATAAAGGTTTAAAAAAGCAGATATATCAAGATATTTTTCGTACACCCGAATATTTTTGGTTCGATCCACATAACTTAGAATTTGCTGGTTTTGTTTTAGTTAATGGTAGATATCAACCAATTGAATCAAACGAACAAGGATGGATGCTTTCCGAACAAATAGGTTTGTTTTTAGGAATATATCAAGATAAATTACGCTTTTTTACGAGTGTTGGTGAATTAGTTCCTACACCAGAAGAAGTCGCACAGCAACAGAAGCAAAGAGCCGATATTTTGGCTGCGAAGTTGCGGGAATTAAATGTTGATCCAGATACCTTGTGAAGAAATTACCATATAATATAATGCCAAATATTGATAACTCAAAGTAGTTTTATCAGGAATACTTGAATTACTTTTGTAAAAATAGTAATGTGTATACTGGATAAATATACTTAGCCCAAATGACCTCACCTAGCAAATTCGATGTTTTCCTTTGTCACAACAGCCAGGATAAGGCAGAAATAAAACAAATTGGACAAAAATTGAAACAGCAGGGTCTTCAGCCTTGGCTGGATGAATGGGAATTTCGTCCTGGCTTATCTTGGCAACGTGAACTCGAAAAACAAATTGAACATATTAAATCTGCTGCGGTTTTTATTGGTAGTAGCGGTTTAGGACCTTGGCAAGAACAAGAGTTAGAAGCTTTTTTACGTGAGTTTGTCAAAAGGCAATGTCCAGTAATTCCTGTATTACTTCCTACTTCACCTCAGCAACCAAACCTACCAGTTTTCCTTAATGGTAATATGTGGGTGGATTTTCGGCAGCAAAAACCGGAACCGATGGGACAATTAATTTGGGGTATTACGGGGATAAAGCCACAGCAGCAAGAATTAATACAAGAAGCACAAGCGTTTGAATTTAGACAGCCGCAACAGTCTTTAAGTTACATCTCCGCAACAAAGCAAGAACAGGAAGAGAGGAATTTAAACTCTAACAATGCAATAAATCGAAGTCAAACAATAATGCAGATAAATGGTAAGGAGCGTCAACAGTTTCAACAAGCACTTATAAACGCATTTCCCAATGTTGCTAAACTCAGACAAATGTTTAGCTTTGAGTTAGATAAAAATTTAGATGCCATCGCGATGGGGGAAGATTATTCAGTCATAGTATTTAAATTGATTGAATGGGCTGAAGCTCAAGGAAAAATTGAGGAATTGTTAAATGCAGCTTGTAAAGTAAATCCCGGTAATCAGCTATTACGTGATTTTCAAGAACAGATGCAGAAACCAAAATCGCAAGCACTTATAATACAGTCACAAACAGAACTACAAAAAATTAACTACCAACAACCATATAATTACGAAACTGAAATAGCCTTAAAAAATGAAGAAAACTTTATCAGTCCAAATAAAGAAATAGATTACAAACGATTAAAAGATTTTCTTAAAGCTGGAAAATTTCAAGAAGCTGACGAGGAAACTAAAAACATCTTACTTTTCTCATTAGAAAAAAACATTGATGAGGGGCTAGGTGTAGAGGAAATTAGAAGCTTATCGCCTGAAATTCTATCGACAATTGATGAACTATGGATGAGATATAGTAATCAAAAATTTGGATTTAGCAAGCAAAGAAGTATTTGGGAAAATGTCCTATCACCACAGAAAGGATTTAGAAATATATTTCTTCAATTTAGAAAGAATAAACTTAATAACAGCGACAAAGATAATTGGTATGAATTCACTACGAATATAGGTTGGTATCATACTAATATTAGAACAGATAGAAAAGAATGGATTCAATATACAAATCTTGATTTCAGTCTTGATGCACCTGAAGGATATTTCCCATATTTTCGTAGCTGGTGGAAACGTATGCGTTACCAATATGAGCCAGAACGCTGTATTGCTTTAATGGAACAAATAGATAAATTTACTAAATAAATTTTCAAACACCACGTTAGCTTGATTATTTGATTATCTAAAGAAAAGCACAAAAGCGTTAAGTTAATAATTTCTGGTAGCATGATAACCGTGTCATCATGCTAATTATGATATTATCATTTAAGAATCAAGGAACCGAAGACATCTTTGATGGTAATGACTCAAAGCAAGCTCGAAAGCAATGTCCTATATCCTGTTGGGAAGTTGCACGTAGAAAATTGGATCAACTAAATGCAGCATCATCGTTAGATGATATAAAAGTTCCACCAGGTAACAGATTGGAAGCATTAAAAGGTGAACTTAAAGGTCAGTATAGTATTCGGATTAATGACCAATATCGAATTTGCTTTATATGGACACTGCAAGATGCATCAGAAGTTGAAATAGTTGATTACCATTAGGAAACAAAAACCGATGAAAATTCCAAAATATAGACCTCCAACACATCCCGGTGAAATATTACTAAAAGATTTTCTCGAACCAATGGGAATAACCCAACGACAACTATCAGATGCACTTCACGTACCCTATCAGCGAATAAATGAGCTTGTAAATCAAAAGCGAGGAATTACACCTAGTACAGCAATACGCTTATCAAAATTCTTCGGAAATAGCTCTAATTTTTGGTTAAATCTTCAACAAAATTGGGAGCTTTACTACGTTCTCAAAGAAGAAGAGGAAGACCTAAAAAGTATTTCGCAATTTAAAGCTATAGGCTGATGTACCTTGTTTGACAGTTTCTTTTTGTTATTTAATCCCTAAATGAATGAGTTAATTCAAAATGCCTAAACAAGACTCAACAAAATTAACAAAAGTATCAGTAAATCTCCCTTTCGGAATCGGTGGAACGGAATGGGAACCGGACGATACAGAAAGAAAAGCCGCTTGGTCATTACTTGTAGAACTTGTTACCCGTGTGACCATCCAACCGCTAGAAACAGACCAAGGATTATTGCGGGAAGCATTGACATCTCTGTATAGCTTGTTCGCAACGACACGGGAAATTCTCAAACAAGCAGGTCCCAATGTTGGTGCATCTCGTCAATCGGTGGGGGGAATTGCGATTATTGTGTTGAATCGGGGTTTACGTCCTTTTCTGGCTAAGTGGCATCCTTTATTACAATCCTGGGAAGTGCAACGTCCCCCTAATGTTAGTCCCCAAGAACATGAAAAAAACTGGTCATATCATGACCAATTAAGAAACGAGTTAGAATTACTCAGGGGCGATTTACAGGAATATGCTATAGGTTTATCGGTGATTGCTGGTGTAGATTATTGCTTTTAAGATGAGTATATATTGAAGCGTTAGAAAAATTTGATGGTCAAGGAGATGCGATATTTTTAGGTGGTGGAATTTCCAACTGTCCAGATTGGCAATCGCAAATGGTGGAATTTTTGAAACCTTCACCTTGGATTATTTTAAATCCCCGTCGTGCTAATTTCCCGATTGATAATCCCGATGCTTCTAAACAGCAGATTGCATGGGAACACAGACATTTGCGACTTGCTTCATCGATTCTTTTCTGGTTTCCCCAAGAAACAATTTGTCCAATAACCCTTTACGAACTCGGTGCTTGGTCAATGACGGATAAACCTTTGTTTATCGGAGTTCATCCCAATTATCCGAGAAGACAAGACGTAGAAATTCAAACTGCTTTAGTACGTCATGAAATTAATATTGTTTATTCTTTAGAAGAATTAGCCAAACAAATTTTCAAATAACTTATTCCAATTTTTTCTATATTATTTCTTCTTTCCCGCTCCCTCAAGTTTATAAAAGTATATTGAAAGCAATGCATCTATTTAACAAAGTAGGCTAAATATTGTATTACAAACTTCAATTAAAAAAAAAATTAAAAAGAAAACCCTCTTTAGGTAGATTTGGTTACAAAAAAAACAGATTATGATACAATAATTATCAACAAAGAATCAGCCTAATCCGGCTTATATTTTGCAAGTTGGAACGGAGGAACCACCATTATAGGGGCTTATTTTACTTAGAAGTGTCAATATCTTCTTGGTAAGAGGGATACCTCTCAATCCTAGCCCGTCAGCTAACTTCGTAGGCATCGAGGGGATTGATGATAAACAGCATTTTAACGATGTTTCGTTTTCATTATTATCCCAGGCTAATATTATTCGTTTCAGTTGTGTACTTAATTATTACCTGGTAAAATATGATGCATATTTTTTTAAATTGAATAGAATAGAATTTTAAAAATTCAAGTATTCGTGATGCAGTATTTACGGATTGGTAATTGCAGTAATAGCATTTAAAGCAATACGATAGATTATCTGTACCTAAATCTGATTAGCAGCAAGCTTTCACTGCATTTCAGGTTAAATAATCTTGCTAGTTAATAACTAGGTTAGACGCTAGTAATTCCTAATTAATACTATTAAATTTAGAGGAGCTTGTTATGGGGAATTGGCAAGCAATGTTGAGCGGTGCCATCTTTATTGCTGTCATTAGTTTAATTATGACAGAGTGGATTAATTTGACTGTAGCAGCTTTTTTAGGAGCATTGTTATTAGTTTTTACTAATATAATGACTTTAGAAGAAGCAATTGGATATATTGCGAAAAGTCACGGAACAATATCATTATTTTTCGGCGTAATGGTATTAGTAAGAGCATTTCAACCCACGAAAGTTTTTGATTATTTAGCTGCACGAATACTATTACTGGTAAAAGGAGAAGGTAAACGTTTATTACTAGGAATCATTGCGATAACTATTCCTATTTGTGCATTTTTACCGAATGCGACAACAGTAATGTTGTTAGCACCTTTAATTCCCCCCATAGCGAAAGAATTGAGCGTGAATTTTGTGCCGCTATTAATTTTAATGGTTTTTGTTGCTAACGCGGCAGGATTATTAACTTTAGTTGGTGATCCAGTCACATTTTTAGTTGGTGATGCAATTAATTTAAGTTTTGCAGATTATTTATTACGTTTAAGTTTGGGGGGAGTAATTGCAATTGGTGTCGTTGCGGTGACATTACCCATACTTTTCCGCAAAACTTGGTTAACAAAATTAGATGATTTAGAACACATCCCGCATCCACAAATTAAGCATCCAGAAGCTTTAACAATGGGGGGGTTGATATTTGCTTTGGTAATACTCTTTTTTGTAATTGGCGATACTTTACCAGTGAAAATTTCGCCGGCTGCGGTTGCGTTATCGGGTGCTGGTTTATCAATGCTTGTATCTCATCAAACTAAAGTTGATACAGTAGAAAATATTTTACGGGATGTGGATTGGAGTACTTTAATATTTTTTATGAGTACCTTTGTTTTAATCGGAGGATTGGAAAAAACAGGAGTAATTGAAAGTTTTGCAGGTGTATTAGCAACATCTATCGGTACAAATATGATTTTTGGTTCGATAGTATTAGTTTTTGTGACTGGAATTCTATCGAGTATAGTTCCAAATATTCCTTTGGTGGTAGCAATGATTCCGCTGTTAAAACAGTATTTAATTAATGTTGGATTAGTGGGAACAGAAGTATTAACACCAGATTTCACCGGACAATTACCACCATCGGTATTACCTTTATTTTATGCGATGTTGTTCGGCGCAAGTTTAGGAGGAAATGGTACTTTAGTGGGAGCATCTTCTAATATTGTAGCCGCAGGAATTGCTCAACAGTATGGAAGACGCATTACATTTAAGGGATTTCTTAAATATAGTATTCCGGTAACGCTGTTACAATTAATTGCAGCTACAGTTTATCTATTAATTCGCTTTTTTGTTTAAGGTTCCAGTTTTTTTCCGATGGCTTCTATATCCTTTAATGGTAATGGGTAATCGGTAATGGGTAATCGGTAATTTACTAATTACCAATCCCCAATTACCAATTGGCAATTACCCATTACCAGCCCCAGGAAAGCTTTTTTGCAACTACCACAGTTGGGAATACCGTAAACTTGGATTGAAATCATACTTTATGGGGATTGAGAAATAATTACCATCAAGGTAATCTGAATTTATATACTTCATTAATTTTCACTCAAATCTGTCTTATGAGCCAAGAAGATAAAAATACTATCAAAATAGAACCCGGAACTGTGGTGTTTATTATATTTGTTTTGTTAATACTTCCGTTGCTGATTACAGGTTTTCTTTCTCAGTAAAGATTTTTTATTGATAATAAAATTTAATTTAATTTAATTTAATTTAATTTAATAAAATTTAGTTTTGCTGCAATTTTTCTACAAACTTTTGATGTTCATCTGTTTGCAATCCTTGCTGTAAAACTGTCAAAACTTCAGTTAAATTACTTTCTCGTAAAGCGTTAACAGCTAACCATAAGCCGGGAAAAACTTCGCTACGAATGATACCAAATTTATCAGCTTCTAAGGAAATATAACGACCTTCTTTGAGAATAAACCAATCCAAACGATTTTCATACATTTGCCAAACAATATATTCCTTAACTCCATTACGACGATAAGCATTTAGTTTATCATTGAGGTCGTAAGAAGCACTGCTTGCGGCAATTTCTGCAACTAATTCTGGGGAACCTTGAATATAATCATCTTCAGTAATCCGCGAATTACCACCTACTTCTGGCTCTATTCTGAGTAAAGCATCTGGTTGAGGTTCGTTATCAGCATCTAAGCGTACAGTAGCATTATCTTGTACATCTACTCCCGGTGTTGCTGCCTTATAAACCGTTAACCAACCAATAATAGCAGCATGAGGTCTACCATGTTTTGTCGCACGTACTGGTGAAGCCACGTAAACAACTCCTTCGATTAATTCTGCTTTTTTTAGCTGTGTCATTGCTTGATACCGATATTCAAACTCATAGCGTGTAAGTCGATCGCCATTTTCCAGAGGTGGTACGTTAACAATAGTGGATGTAGCGCTCATAATCAATTATCAATTATCTATTATTAATTACAACTTGCCGCAAGTGCGGGTGTATTTCTATATCTTTTTATAGTAACTCAGAGGAGAGAAGTCAGGTTTCGTGAAAGTTACCAGATTTATGAGAGGATTCATAAAAATGGTATTAATCTTGCTTTGATGTACCTTAAGAGGATGTTTTGAAAGTCTAGTTTAATACTTTACCTGGCGACTATAAGTCGCGGCTACTGATTTTTGTAGTCCGCGCAGGCGGACTTTGTTTGTGTAGTAGCGGTTTAAACCGCCGGATACTTTTAAAACATCCTTTAAGAACTATGTCGAATTACGCCATTTTCTACATCCAATTTAGAGTTAACTCGGTCATACTCAACTTTACCGTAATCTAATTTGATTATTCTATCTGCAAGGTGGAAATAATGGTCATCGTGACTGATAACTAATACTGTTTTATGGCGTTTTTTCAAATTAGTTAATATCTCTTTGTAATAAATATTTCTAAATATTGGGTCTTGGTCTGATGCCCATTCATCAAATAAGTAAATCGGACGATTTTCTAAATAAGCTGTTAATAATGCTAACCTTTTACGCTGTCCTTGAGAAAGTTCAGTGGTTGACAATTTTCCATTTTCTATGGTTACTTTATGGTTTAATTTCAACTGTCGTAAATATTCCTGTGCTTGTTCGTCTAAAGTAGGTTTGCCAATTCCTAAAAGTTTTTCAAACAAGTAAAAATCGGAGAAAATCACTGAAAAATGTTGACGATACCACTCGCGATTCTCATCGGTAATCGTTTTCCCGTCTAAAATAATTTCTCCAGCTTCAGGAATATATAATCCTGTAATTAATTTTGCTAAAGTTGATTTTCCGCTACCGTTACCACCAACTATAAAGACAATTTCTCCAGGTTTAAATGTTAAATCAATGGGACCTAAATTAAAGCGACTTTCTTTATCTTCCCCCGGATATGCATGAACTACTTGCTTTAATTCTAATGTTGAAAATGTTTTGATATCTTGTTTGTTTTCTTCGATATAATTTTCTTTATTACCAGCTAATACTAAACCCATTCTTTCGATTTTTTGTAAGGCTACACTGGCTTTAGATAAGGCTTGTAGTTTATCTAATATGCTCTGCATGGGCAGCATTAAATAAGTCACAGTAAGTATATAAGCTGATAATGTAGCGGGGGGGATTGTCGCTATTTGCGGTAATACAAATAGTAGCGAACCGACAAGGATGAAAAATAAGAGATTTCCCCATCCCGTAGAAACAGAAAATGTTAATAATGCTGCTGAATTTTGATCGCGAGATATAGCTGCACTATGCTGTAATTCTTGTTCAAAAAACTCCTGACGACGGGCGCTATGTAGTTTAAGCTCTTTTATGCCTTCGGTTATGGCGCGAAAATGTTTAAATAAACGATCTTGTTCTTCTCGTGCTGAAATCAGAAAACCTTGCGCTCTGTTAATCAGTAGTTGAATACTACCGACAGCTATCATTACAAACCCCACGGTAAAAGCAAACACGTTACCAGATAGGGAAGACAAATAAAGCAAACATCCAGCAATAATTGCGATATCAACACAGATAAAAGGAATTGCATAGACTGTCGCGGTTAGGGTTGCGACATCTTCTGTGAGGGTTGCTAACAGACGTGGTATACCTAACTTTTCTAAATGTTGTAATTGAGCAGATAAAATTCCTCGACTCAACCGCAACCTTAACTGATATACGGCTTCTTGAGAAAGATTGATTAGTAAAACTTGCGAGATAATGCTGTTGACAACTACTATTAATGCCAAAACTGGAAACTGCCAAGCCAGGTTACTCAAAGTGTCGGAGGATTGAAACCCTTCGCTAATCGCTTTATTGATTAACGCAATCAATCTTGCTGTAGTTCCACCACTGATCAAACCCGTCAAAATCGCGATCGCAACTTGTAACCAAGAAGCCTTTAATAAAAGCCAAATTAAATTCATTCACCACACCGTAGTTGCTTAACATTTCGGTTTTAATCCAATTAGTAGGGCTAATTCTAGCCACTTCCAATAACAGTCCACATCATGAAAACCAATGTTCCGCAACCACCTTAATTGAGTTTCTACATCGAGAAGTTTATTTGATGGATCGTCTTGTTCAACTGTTCTACCTATAGCCTTTAAAAATTTTTCGTGTAAACGAGGGGTTGGTGAAGCAACGTGTTCTAAATTGCAAAAAATACCGCCCGGCTGCAATAAATTAAATATTTCTACGTAAAGGGAACGTTTGCGATTGTGACTCAGGTGATGGATGGCAAAACTAGACACAACTGCATCAAAAGTTCCTTTATTTGGTAAAGCTTTATCTAAATTGTGGTCAACAATTTCCACTGTTGAATCATTTGCAAAGCGAGTTTTTACTGCTTCTAACATAGTTGGTGAAAAGTCCACAGCGATACATTCTACTGAAGGGCGTTCGATTTTGAGCAATCCGAGCAAGCGTCCATCCCCAGTTCCCAAATCGAGAATGCGTTTTACCGTTTTGGGTACCTCCTCTAACAGTACCGCTTCTCCTTCTGTACGATGGGGTATTTGATCGGCTTTTGCAAGATATCCTAAAGCGTGTTCGGCAGAAGTCCAAAGGTTTGTCATATAAATTTCATATAAATTGCGAAGCTAGAAAATTATCCTATCAGCGCAAAATTATAGCTTAATTTATCTTAGTATACCTGATTAAAATATTTCCTAAAAGGGCAAAGAATTGTATTATTTCAGACTTGATAAACTCTTTGTGACTTGAAGATAAAAAAAGTTTTTTATGTTGCGATAATGGCTAAGATTCTACGTGTCAATCTGGTAATCTAACTGAAGCTTGATATTTATTATTTTACACGAGTTAGTCCTGACTCTAGTTAAGCATAATGGAGTTTTCACGAGCTGAAAATGCTGGCGAGCGCAGTTATTCTTTTTCATTTAGTTAATCCCTACAAAGCCTTCAGAGACAAAGCTTTGAGCGATAAACACAGATGAGACATTTTGATGATTCTAGAGTCCCTGGGAACGAAGGCAAGATATAAAATATCAAACTCAGTAAATATTCTCTCTCGGCGAAAAATATGAACATTCTTTATACTTTTGATGCTAATAAGTTATTAAAGTTACTTTTATTACAAAATATTCCTTCTGCTTTTTTTCAGACTTTAGGAATTTATTTGCTAGCAGCATTGTTGTTGTATATAACTTTATTTTACATAGTGCGTCCTTTAGTACGCCGTTTCGATAATTATCCGATACTTCTTATACTCAGTGTCATTGAAAATCCCCTCGTAATTACTGTTGCTTTATTAGGAATTAAATCCTCTATTAGCAAATTAAATTCATCGGAGATAACTAATTGGATTCAACGCAGTTTAACCGCTGGTATTGCGATCGCGTTAACTTATTGCCTAGCACAATTATTTACTCAAGTAATCACTTATTACTTACGTGCTTATACAAAGCAAACTGAAGCAGTTTGGGATAATGTATTAGTTCCGATTTTGGAAAGATTGCTTCCAGCTTTAACTTATATTTTGGGAACATTCCTATTTTTAGAGGCTTTAGGAATTGACTTAACAGGAATTTGGGTAGCTTTTGGAGGGTTAACTTTTGTACTTGGTTTTGCACTCAGAGATATTTTAGCTAATTTTTTCAGCGGTTTAGTATTATTAATTGATACACCCTTTCAATTTGGGGATGTAATTGCAATGCCAGATAATTCTCTTGCAGTAATCAAAAATATTGGCTTGCGTGTCACCAAATTATACTTAGTAAATAGTGATTCAGAAATTTATATACCCAATGCATCGTTAGGAAGTAAAGATATCATTAATTTATCTCGTCCGACTCCCCATGTAGCAAAAACAATTCAATTAGATATTAAAGTAAATACCGACCAAATATTAGCTAATCAAATATTGCGAGAAACAGTTTTAGGTCATCCCGATACCTTAGGAAAACCTGCGGAAAAGTTACAATATATAGATGATTTTCAGGGATTGAAAGAAGCAGATGAAGAAAATATTTCCAAAATAGTAGCAGGAAAAGAACGATTAGAAATAGAAGAAAAAGTTAATATTCAGTTAGAAAAAATCGAACGTAAATTTAAATATCTAATTCGCGCCATACAAATTTTAAAAAAAGGAGGTTTGAGCGAAGAGCAAGTTAAAATAGTACAAAAACATTACAATCAAATCTTAGAATTAATCGGATTAGAAATTATAGATGATGATAGTAGAAAAAGAAATCAATTAGTAGAAGTCAACGTTGATATTATCAATAATACCTTAATTGGTTTAACCAGAACTTGGTATCAAGCTTGGTTAAAAGATCCAGATTTACGGATAGAAGACGAATTAACCTTAGAAGACGAATGGGAAAGTAAACTAAACATTCTGAAAAATAAAGTAACTAGATTATCGCAAAAAATAGCCAAACCGGGAGGATATGAAACCCTACTCGATGAATACGTACTTAACCTTGTACAATGGCTACAAGACGAATTTAAATCATCATCAACTCGATGGAAAGAGCCAGCAATTAGGCTGAGTAGTTTAGGTAGCGATTCAATGCAATTTACGGTCAAGTTTTATGTAGACCATATTAAATTAGAACATTGGGAAAGAAGCGAACGTGTTGCTAATGAAGTGCGTCGGGAAATGGTGCGGAGACTTGGGGAAGCGGGGGTTTATAATAATTCGTAATTGGGGGTTGGTATTATAATTTCTCAACACTACCCATTTATAACCTCAGCGAATGCTTGATTAATTACATCGTCGGTAACACCATGTCGCTTTAAACTTGCAACCAAAGCATTAGGGGTTGATAATAAATAGTCTGACTGAGGTAGACTAGTACTCCGCAGAATCTGTATACGCTTGTATTTTCTTGCTGAAATTTTTCCTTTCTTACTCAGTTGTTCTAATTGTTCTCTTTGTGAGATATTTAAGTTAATAATGTACTTTTTAGGCATGATGAGTAGATGCACCCTGGGGTCGCTATAAATGTTTTAAATATAGCTTAATACTAGATGGCGATCAGCCGCACGGTTGCGGCGATCGCAACGGGGTTGGGGTAGTGCGATCCGAAAAGGTTGCTAGCTACTACCAGGGAGCGAGACGCTCCCACTACGAGCGCGTTACCCCGCATAATCAATGTGGCGGAGTACTAGTACTCTGTCACATTAACTATGCAGGGTAATCAATGTAATATTGTAGGTTGGGCTGAACGGAGTGAAGCCCAACGCTGATGTTGGGTTGCGCTCCGCTTAACCCAACCTACCAAGAGGCATTTTAACCCGTCAAAGTTGGTGTGACAGACTACTAGTAGTCTTTTTCATTTATTCTGAGGGGTTCATTTATCTCTGAAACCATGTAGAGACGCGAAATTTCGCGTCTCTACAATCCCGCATAACTAATGAAAAGGATTACTAGGGGATTTTGTCAGCAGGTAAAAAAAAAGACGATATTTATATAATCCATGGTATAATTTTTATATTTGGATACTCGTTTAAATGATTGATTCCCGCTGTTGATCCTGCGGCGGTATATTTTTGAAGGTCAACGTATATACACGTGATCATTCTTTTAATTACTTAGCGATTGCTAGGGTAGTAAGTTGGAATATACAGCGAGTATCCAATTCTCTTATGTATTTGCGACCAAAATGGGTACTACTGCTTTAAGTCGGACAGAAGAAGAATTAAAAGAAGACTTCTATAAACTAAAGACACGTCAGGATATCGCTCAATTATTAGAAATCAGCGATTATCAATTAAGGTACCACTTATATATTTACCCTCGCGATAAAGCATACACAAAATTTCAGATACCGAAGAAAACGGGTGATTATAGAATTATTTCTGCTCCTATAACAAGCTTAAAAATTATTCAGCGAAAGGTTAATCAAATTCTTAAATGTATTTATAAGTCGAAACCTTCAACATATGGTTTTGTCACTGGTAAAAGTATCGTAACAAATGCTAAACAACATCTTAGACAGCGACATGTTTTAAATTTAGATATTAAAGATTTTTTTCCTTCTATTAATTTTGGCAGAGTTCGCGGTTTATTAATGGCAGTTCCATATAGCTGTACAGAGGAAGTTGCAACAATCTTAGCTCAAATATGTTGTCATGAAAATCAACTCCCACAAGGCGCTCCCACTTCACCAATTATCTCAAATATGATTTGCGCTAAGTTGGATTCTCAGTTACAACGTCTTGCAAAAAAATATCAGTGTATTTATACAAGGTATGCTGATGACATAACATTTTCAACTTCTAGAACAAAATTTCCCGGACATTTAGCTTGGTTTTCTCAAGAAGCAGATGTATTAATTTTAGGTAATGACCTTAAAAATATAATTGAGAACAATGGTTTTATCGTTAACGACTCTAAGTTAAGATTGTACAATAGATATAAACATCAAGAAGTCACAGGAATAACAGTCAATCAAAAATTGAATGTTAAGCGTAGTTATATTCGCCAAATTCGTGCAATGCTTCATGCGTGGGAAAAGTACGGGATTGTAAATGCCGAAGTTGAATTCTGGAATAAATTTGATCGGAAGTCTTCTTTTAAGAAGGATAGAAAATCATTTAAGTCCATTGTCAAAAGTAAAATTGAATTTATCGGTGCAGTAAAAGGTAAAGATGACACAATTTACTTAAATTTTTTAAGGTGGTTAAAGCGTCTTGCTCCTGAATTAGTAAGTGATAAAAAACTAAATCAATATAGTGATAAGTTGTTAGAAAATAACTTTCGATTAAAAGCAACTATCTGGACTGAAGGAAAAACAGATATCAAACATCTTAAATCTGCACTAAAATGGCTAAAATATCAAGGTAAAGAATTTAATGTGGAACTTGAATTTAAAGAAGATTTAGATGACCAAAAGCAGGGTGATGGTGAATTATTAAACGTATGCCAACAGTTTTGTAAAGAGAAAAAAATTATACCAATTATTGCTGTTTTCGATCGAGATGTACCTAACATTATCCCTAGAGTACATGATGATACTATGGGATTCAAAGTTTGGGGAAATGGAGTGTACTCGTTTGCTCTACCAATACCTCTACACAGAAAAGAAAACAAAGATATATGTATTGAATTCTACTATACAGACGAAGAAATCCAGAAATTAGATGAAGATGGTAGAAGAATATATTTAAGTAGCGAATTTAATTCCAAAAGTGGTCGGCATATTACATTTGATGTTAATACTACGGATAAAAATAAGCTTAAACCAAATCAATTAAAGATTATAGATAATGATGTATTTGATAAAAATAATAAAAATATAGCATTATCAAAAAATAATTTTGCTGACTACATATTTGAACAGAAATCAGGATTTAACGATTTTAATTTTAGAGCATTTGAAGAAGTATTTATAATTATAGAAAAGATTATCAAGTATCATGCAGAAATAATTAAGGAATAATTAGTAAAAGTTAATTTTTACTTTACTTGGTCATCTAAATATGTAGAAGCATAAATCAGAGCTTGACGAATATCTTCTTCCTCCAATTCAGGAAACTCTTGAAATAATTCTTCTTTATCGGAATAAGTGGCTAGTAATTCAATAACTCTACGCACTGTCAAACGTAAATTACGAATGCATGGTTGTCCATTCATGCGAGCAGGATTACTGATAATTCCATCTAAGAGGATGTTTGAAAAGTTTGAAAAGTCTAAATTAATATCATACCCGGCGAATATAATTCGCTACTACACAAGCAAAGTCCGCCTTCGCGGACTAACACCATTATTAAGGATTATAAACCCACGTAGGTGGGTTTTGTTTGTGTAGCCGCGAATTATATTCGCCCAAAACTTTTCAAACACCCTCTAATTTCATAATTTTATTTATTTTTTTTAATCTCAAAGATACAACTAATATTAATTGTTATCTTCCCCTAACTTACGCTTTCCTCGCGCTTTGATATTTTCAAGTAAGCTAGGTAGAGACTCATCATTATATTCTGTATACTCGCCATTCTTCAATTGTTCCGCTCCAATTGCAATATCGCGCTTCAAAGCTTCAAACTTTAACTTCCGCAATTCTTCTTCTGTACGCTCAAGCTTATCCATCAGTTCCTGAAACGCACTCGCATCATAAACCACAACTTCTGCTTTACCATTGACAGTCAGTACCAAAGGTGATTTAGTCGCCTTAATACGCTCTAGGAATTGCTTAACATTGCGCTTAAAGTCGGTGAGGGAATGAATATTATCTAAATTAATCATTTAATTAAATATCTAATAAAGTCCTTATTCAATTGTACAGTATTCTATTCCTCTCTCCATCTCCTACCTCAGCGCCCTCTGCGTCTCTGCGGTTTTTATAAAGGGAAGGTTGAAAACCCTGTGACTTTAGTCCAGGGATGAAAACTGCATAAAGGCTTTTAAGCCTCAGTCATTTATGGTACGATTTTATTAACAGGAACGGTAACCAACCTGTATAAAAACCCAACTGCCTAACGGCAATCTGTACCTTGACAACTGAAGATATGGGGTTCTATTCCATAGTTTTAGTTCCTTCCCAGGAATAGGTAAAATCTTCATGGGGACTAGACGTTCAGAATTTAAATCAAACAAATTTTTGGAATAATCCAACTACCGAGGGGCACTCGGAAAGTAACGCTTGGGGAGAGAACCACCTCTTGGTTAGATACCGCAAGGGGTCTAGTCTAAGTGGACTCATTGAATCAAGAATCTCCGTGTCTTTAGACCGGAGAGTGTCAATTCCTCTATCTCTTCTCCAATCCCAAAAACTACCCAAACTAACGTAAAATAAATCTTCATCCAGCATCTACAATTTAGTGTTCCCCATGCTCTGCGACTACCTCGTACAAATCCTGACCGCTCGCGTATATGATGTTGCTCAAGAATCACCATTAGAAATCGCTCCATTACTCTCAAAACGACTAAATAACAACCTTTTGCTCAAACGCGAAGATATGCAATCGGTGTTCTCTTTTAAACTACGCGGCGCTTATAACAAGATGGCAAATCTGACACCGGAGATGCTCGAACAAGGTGTAATTGCGGCTTCTGCGGGAAACCATGCTCAAGGTGTGGCTTTAGCTGCTTCTAAATTGGGTACTCGCGCTATTATTGTTATGCCGAAAACTACCCCCCAAGTAAAGATAGACGCTGTGAAAGCGCGGGGTGGTGAGGTGGTTTTACATGGGGATACTTATGATGATGCTTGTGGATATGCTCGTGAATTGGGAACAGAGAAGAATTTAACGTTTATTCATCCCTTTGATGACCCAGAAGTGATAGCGGGACAGGGTACCATTGGTATGGAAATTTTGCGACAATATCAAAAACCTATCCATGCAATCTTTGTGGCAATTGGTGGTGGTGGTTTGATTTCAGGAATTGCGGCTTATGTCAAGCGGTTACGTCCGGAAATCAAGATAATTGGAGTTGAACCGATGGATGCTGATGCCATGTATCAATCGTTGCAAGCTGGTCATCGGGTAAGATTATCGCAAGTTGGTTTGTTTGCCGATGGGGTAGCGGTGCGAGAAGTGGGTGAGGAAACCTTTCGGCTTTGTCAGCAGTATGTTGATGATATTATTCGGGTGAGTACTGATGATACCTGTGCCGCCATTAAAGATGTGTTTCAAGATACCCGGTCTATTGTGGAACCTGCCGGGGCGTTAGCAATTGCGGGAGCTAAAGCTTATGTGGAAAGAGAAGGAATTGAAGGTGAAACTTTAGTGGCGATCGCCTGCGGTGCTAACATGAATTTTGACCGTTTGCGGTTTGTTGCCGAACGTGCGGAGTTTGGAGAACGTCGGGAAGCTATTTTTGCAGTGACAATTCCCGAAAAACCGGGAAGTCTGCATCAGTTTTGTAAATGCATTGGTAAGCGCAATTTGACCGAGTTTAATTATCGCATTGCCTCGGATAAAGAAGCGCAAATTTTTGTTGGGGTACAAATTCAAAACCGTGCCGATGGGGTAAAGATAGCTCAAACTATTGCCAATTGCGGTTTTCCTATTATCGATTTGACAGATGACGAGTTAACGAAAATGCATTTGCGTCATATGGTAGGAGGGCGATCGCCATTAGCTGACAATGAGTTATTATATCGGTTTGAATTCCCTGAGCGTCCCGGTGCATTAATGCAGTTTGTTGGTTCCATGAGTCCGAATTGGAATATTAGTTTGTTTCATTACCGTAATAACGGCTCGGATTACGGCAGAATAGTTGTAGGAATGCAGGTTCCACCAGAAGAAATGGTAGAATGGCAGGCGTTTTTGGATACTTTAGGATATCAGTATTGGGATGAAAATAAAAATCCTGCCTATAAGTTATTTTTGGGTTGACATCAAAGGCGTGCATCCCAACTACAAACAGTTAAATTTAATGACACAGATTACTAGCGGTACGAACTGTTTGTTTTAATGCTTTTTGTAAACTACCACGCTCCTCATCTACGGCAGTATACAGAATTTGCTCTTAGTTAAAGGACTTGCAAATCAAACACACCTCAATTTCACACCTAAAAGGATGCGGGAGAATGGTAGCCTCGCATATTTATATCTCGGCGGGAATTTGACACGAGCAATTTTAATTCGTAATTGGTAATGGGTAATGTATCCTCACTCTGAACACTTTAAAACCTTATCAAAAGCGCCTTAACCCAACATTAAGTTATTAGTATCTAAAATATCTCAAAATAAACAAGACTGGTTGTTCGCGATCGCTGTGGTTGGGGTACCACACGATTAAAAAAATCCTCGTTACAAGTCAAGTTTGATTTTTGTGTCTAACCCAGCCTACAACTGTTGCGTTTTTATGGTTACGCATGAACTAATAGGTATTGACCGTTTCCAAGAATTTCACCATCACAACCGTCAAAATACGAAATGCATAAGAGCAAATAAAGTCTCCACATCCGGCAGAACTTATCGTAGTTCATGCCATAATTTAAATCTTTGACTTTTGCTTGATTTTGGTCAAAATTCATCAACCAATTTCTGAGAGTCTTAGAATAGTTAGCACCATTTAAATACCATTGATTAATGGTTTTCAGGTTTGTATTAATAAGCGGGATGACATCATAACTCCACACCCGCATATTTGGGAAAATATATTTGTTGATAAAAGGATGGGTTATGTTGTAAGGTAATTTGGTTGTGATTATGTGAACTAAGACTTTGCCATCATCTTTGAGGAGGGAAGCCAGTTTTTGGAATGATTTCGTTAAATTACCTATATGCTCAAAAACTCCAATTGTGATAATTTGATCAAACTTAGTCCCCAAATCAATATCATTAAAGTCTTTTTCATATAAAGTGAATCTATCTGAACTGAGGTAACTATTAGGGTCTTGCATTTTTTTTCGTATATATTCGCATTGCTCGTGACTTAAATTCAAAGCCGTCACTTGAGCATGAGGAAATCGGGAGAGAATGTAATTTGATGCAGAACCCCAACCGCATCCCAAATCTAAGATTTTGTCTCCGTCTTGAATGCCTGCTTTTTCAATTAAATCATCGAGCATATGCATTTGGGCTTGCTCAAGGCTAGATGCTCCTTTTTCCCATAAAGCCATGCTGTATTTGGGATATAAGAGTTCTGTCTCTTTCAACATGAGACTGAACATCTCTTCGGGTAGGTTGTATTGAATGTTCATTAGCTCCTGCGATCCCTCTGCAAGGCGATCGGTTTGAAGCAACAGCCATTCATAGGGAACTAAAAGAGAAGGAAAATACTTATAGCTGCAAAGCATAGAGAGATTTAAAAGCGATTTCAGAACTTGTTCGGAGATTTTTAGTCCATTGATATAAGCCTCTGCTCCTGTCATTACGATTGCATTAAATCCGGCGATCGCTGTGCGGCTGACTTGGTAACTAATTCCGCTTTTATTAGTCACATCTCCTACTAAAGGAGTATGTCTTTGGGTATTATTTGGAATGCTGGAAGTCATATGTACACTCCTTAAATTTGTCTTTGTCTAAGACTATGATAAAACCAAATAAAATGGATAGTTATAAAATCAATTCATTGTACTAAAAATTAACTATTTTTTATGAAGCTTAATAACGACCAAAAACTAATTCCCCAGGGGACCTATGCGAAAATATTACGTCCCTTACTTCCAACTGAAGCGTTTGCACCCAATCCTAATAAGTTATTTATTCTTTTTATTAATTTGGCAATTTTAATCCTAGGCTGGGTGATAGCAACTAAGTTAGATTTTTGGCAGCTATATCCTATATTGTTTTATTTTCCCCTAGCAATCATCATGGGCAATAGCGTTATTGTCTTATTATTTAGCTCTCACGACCTGATGCATGGTAGCGTAATTAGGAACCGTCGATTAACTTATTTGATTAGCTTGTTAGGACTAACGATGTTGTGGATGCCACCAACTTTGTGGAAAGCAGTTCACAATCGAGTGCATCATAACAATACTAATTCTTTGAAAGATCCCGACCGCCACTATTTATACAGTCAGCCTCAGACTTGGGGAAAATGGATTCAGGATTTATTTGTGCCTTCTGTTGAAGTTAATCCCATATGGTTAACAGTGGGAATGGCAACAGCCTGGGGAGTACATACTTTTCGCAATCTCACATCTGTGTTGTTATTTAATCGGGAAGATGTAGATTATGTCCCCGCAGCCTTTACAGTTAGTACTAAAGACCGTTTGGCGATCTTCTGTGAATTTTTTGTCATATTAATGATTCATTTGAGCATTTTGACTTATCTGCAATTTGACCCGCTAAAACTCATATTTAGTTATTTTCTTCCTGTGGGAATTGGTTATGCAGGCTTGATATTTTATATTTATACAAATCATCTGCTGTGCCAAATGACCGAGGTTAACGATCCCTTAATTAATAGTGTTTCTCTTCAAGTTCCAAAAATATTTGATAAATTGCATTTCAATTTTTCACACCATACGGAACATCATATTTTCCCAGGAATGAACTCAGACTATTATCCAATGGTTAGGAAGTTGTTAGAAATTCACTATCCCGAACGCTTTAATTTATTGGATGCTGGGGATGCTTGGCATTTGCTGATGAAAACTCCTCGATATCATGAAAATGAACAAACCTTCACAGATTGCTCAAGCAATTGAAATGGGGAAAAATTTCTCATATCTAAAAAATCACGTTGCTCCCTTGAATTTCTCAAGTTAGCATCAAAGCTGAGAATACCTGTCCAAACTGATTTACTAACGTGATCGCAACGCAGCTTTGAGCATTCAAAGTTGCTAACCGCAGTAGAAAAGCCAGTTGTGTCTATATTGTGGAAAAATAATAAAGTTGGAAACCCAATCGTGAAGTTTCTTGAAGACTTGTTCAAATAGTTACACTGCCATGCTTCAAATAACCATTATTCAATGATTGTTATTTATAGTTTTGTGACAGTTTCCAACTTTTGCCGCGATCGCGATTCGGTAGATGGGGAACGATTAGGTATCTCAGTTTCCAACTTTATTATTAAAGGCTATGCAGTATATAACGACAAATCAGGGCTTTCAGTCGTTGCCAGTTTCCAACTTTATTATGTTTGTACACATATAATATGATGCGAATAATGGGAAAACTCTAAATTAGAAATTATTTGAGTCCTCCGTCCTATCATTAACAATTGATGAACAGCAATGACAATAAACAATAAATGACTACCCAAGACACAATTTTCGGCAAAATCATTAGAAAAGAAATTCCTGCCGACATTATTTATGAGGATGACTTAGCATTAGCCTTCAAGGATGTTAACCCCCAAGCACCCGTTCACATCTTGGTTATTCCTAAAAAGCCAATTCCCCAACTAGCCGATGCTTCCCCCCAAGATCAAGCTTTAATGGGACATCTTTTATTAACAGCCAAAAAAGTCGCCGAAGATGCCGGATTAACCAACGGCTATCGCACAGTTATTAACACTGGTTCCGACGGCGGACAAACAGTCTACCACTTACACATACACATCCTTGGTGGAAGACAGATGAAGTGGCCACCCGGTTGAGAGCAAGAGAGGAAGAAAAGTGAGGAGTTAGGAGTTATGAGTGAGAAGTTATGAAAACATCTGTAGTGGGAGCATCTTGCTCCCTATTCCCAGCCTTCAATTAATAACTAAAACTTATAACTTATATAAGATAAATTTCATGAAAAAAGCTTTACAAATTGTAAAACTTCCTCTAATGTATAAATATGGGTGAGCAAAAAGACTTACCAATACATAAAAAATAAAAAGCAATTATCCGAACCATGACAACCACATTACAAAGACGCGAGAGCGCTTCTGCGTGGGAGCAGTTCTGCGGATGGATTACCAGCACCAACAACCGTTTATATATCGGTTGGTTCGGTGTATTGATGATTCCTACCCTCTTATCTGCAATCACCTGTTTCATCATCGCTTTTGTTGCAGCACCTCCTG
>NZ_JADEWL010000095.1 GCF_015207665.1 Plectonema cf. radiosum LEGE 06105 | reverse complement strand
TACTAGTGGTCCACCACATTAATTTTGAGGAGTTAAAATACCTCTTCGTAGGTTGGGTTAAGCGTTGGCGAAGCCTGTCCGACAGGACATAGCGCAACCCAACGCGGGTGCCGAGGCTCCACTACGTTTTGCTTCGCAACGCTTGCGCGAACAGCCCAACCTACAATATTACATTGATTACCCCTCATAACTTATGTGGTGGAGTACTAGTGGTCCACCACATTAATTTTGAGGAGTTAAAATACCTCTTCGTAGGTTGGGTTAAGCGTTGGCGAAGCCTGTCCGACAGGACATAGCGCAACCCAACGCGGGTGCCGAGGCTCCACTACGTTTTGCTTCGCAACGCTTGCGCGAACAGCCCAACCTACAATATTACATTGATTACCCCTCATAACTTATGTGGTGGAGTACTAGTGGTCCACCACATTAATTTTGAGGAGTTAAAATACCTCTTCGTAGGTTGGGTTAAGCGTTGGCGAAGCCTGTCCGACAGGACATAGCGCAACCCAACGCGGGTGCCGAGGCTCCACTACGTTTTGCTTCGCAACGCTTGCGCGAACAGCCCAACCTACAATATTACATTGATTACCCCTCATAACTTATGTGGTGGAGTACTAGTGCTTTGTCCCATTAGTTTTGATAGATTGGATATTAGTCCTATTCATAGGACTTTCGCTTAAGAGCGGGGGTTTACAACCTTCGACGGGTTGCGGTTAAAACCAGTCATATTTAATGGGACAGACTACTAGTTTCAAATTGCTTTTTGTAAATCAATTTAAATATTTGTGCCAAAGATCAAAAATAGCAACTATTAATGGATATATTGCTGAAAGTGGATAAATTAAATAATTCTCATGGTTAAGTCTCTTCCAACCCCACACCCAGAGTTGCTAAAAGAAGGTGTAAAAGCTCCCGTACAGGAAACACTGTTAACCCCCCGCTTTTACACCACAGACTTTGATGCAGTGGCTCAGATGGATATTTCAGCGCATGAGACGGAGTTGAAAGCGATTGTAGACGAGTTGAAAGCTGACTACAATCGCGATCATTTTGTGCGCGATGATGAATTTAAACAAACTTGGGATAGTATTGACGGTGAAAAGCGGGAAGCTTTCATTGATTTCTTGGAACGTTCTTGTACTTCTGAGTTTTCAGGGTTTTTGCTATTCAAAGAGTTATCACGACGACTCAAAAACCGTAATCCCATATTAGCAGATGCTTTTAACTGTATGGCGCGGGATGAAGCACGTCATGCGGGATTTTTAAATAAAGCAATGGCAGATTTCAATCTTTCTTTAGATTTAGGTTATTTAACCAAAAGCCGTACATATACATTTTTTCCCCCAGAATGGATTATTTACACGGTTTACCTATCTGAGAAAATTGGTTATTGGCGCTACATTATTATGTTTCGTCACTTAGAAGCCCATCCAGAAAATCAATTTTATCCTTTATTCCGGTACTTTGAAAGTTGGTGTCAAGATGAGAACAGACACGGAGATTTCTTTAAAGCGCTGTTGAGATCCCAACCGCAATTGTTCAATAATTGGAAAGCACGTTTATGGGTGCGTTTTTTCTTATTAACGGTATTCGTCACCCACACATTAACGGTATTTGAGCGAGTCAACTTTTACAAGTCTCTTGGTATAGATGCTCGTGAATACAACAAACGAGTTATTGAAGAAACCAATAACACAGCCGCACGAGCATTTCCAGCGATTTTGAATACCGAACATCCAGAATTTTTCCGCAGATTGGAAGAATGTTCCGATCGCAATTTGCAAATAGCTCAAATCAGTAAGAGCGATCGCCCTCAATTGATCAAATTATTGCAAAAGGTACCATCATTTCTTTCAATTATGGGACATATGGTGCGGCTGTTTTTGATCAAACCGATTAATGCTGAAGCAACCAGAGCAGCAGTTCATTAAATTGATTTACTGGCTAAATAATTAAAGGGAATCAGCGTAAATCTTTTTTTTTAATTCATAAACAAAAGTTCGTAGTAAGGGCTTTAGCCCTTAAAATCTGAGGTGAAAATAGATAAGTATATCAAGCGAGCAAGCATTAAAAACTAAAGAAAATTTCGTAGTAAGGATTTTAGTCCTCTGAGGAAAGGACTAAAGTCCTTACTACAAAAGAATAAAAACTATTTTTTACAAATAAATTTAACTTTCAACTTATCCTTGGGATAAGCTGTAGGCGCTGGTATTATAGTTAAATCTTGCTCTGGTAAAAGTTCCCATTTATATTCCCGAACTAAAAGCGCTGCAAAAAGCTTCATTTCTAACTTAGCGAACTCCTTACCGATACATTCGCGCATACCGCCACCAAATGTTACATGAGTAAAGGGTTTCGTTTTATCCTCAGCCCGAGATGGTGCAAAACGTTCTGGGTCAAACTTCGATGGCTCAGTATATACACTGCTATCTTGATTTGTTTTAGGCACATTATATAGTACAGACCAACCTTGAGGGATAAAGTAACCGTTAAATTCACAAGATTCGATTACCTGTCGAAAACCACCACCAACGGGAGGAATCAAACGCAAGACTTCTTTAATAACTTGGTCTAAATAAGTCATTTGCTTGAGATTTTCTGAAGTTAAAGGTTGTGAAAATCCCAGTTGTTGCTGTTCGTGACGTACTTTCTCAAAAACTTCGGGATGCTGTGCTAGTAAAAGACACATAGAAGCAATTGCAGATGTTAAAGTTTCATGTCCGGCGAATAGTAAAGTTAATATTTGGTCTTTAATCTCTTCTACACTAAGTTTATTACCATCATCATCTGTCGCTTGTAATAACATCCCTAAAGCATCTTTATTTGAAGCAGGTTGTTGTTGACGCTGTAATACAATTTCTTCAATCTGCTTGACTAACAATTTACGACTGCGTAATGCTTTACCAAAATTAGTCCAAGGTAAATTCAGGGGAATGGTAAATAAACCTCTCACCAACTCTTCAAAAAGTTCGACAAAATTACTATCGCTAGCTGCATCCGTTCCTACAAGTAATTTACAAGCTACTTGATACTCCCCACGGCTAGAAGCCGGGGGATTCTTGAAGAGTCCACAAACGAACTTTCAATGGTGCTATCAAAGACACCCTACTGATTCCACTAAGTTCTAAACCTAGCTTTATCGCTACTTTGGCTATAATGTTCGCTGCGCCATTTGCATCAGCGTTAACCAAGATATTTGATTGTGTTTTAAACAAACCTCGTTTAATACGTTTTCCTGATGATTGCCACCGTTCAGGTTTTTCACCGAATCTAGGTAGCACATCATTATCTAAAAACGAGCTTTTACTGGTGTAACTTTCTTCAGTTTCTACAAACTTAATCCCATATTGTTCGCACAGTTGAGCAATTCTATCTTTCAAACGTGCTGTAGGGATTTGAACAAATTTTTGGTTATTCTTTTTTCCCATATCAGCGCCGTCTTTTTGTCCCTTGTTCCAACCAAAAACTAATGTGCCAATCTTGTTATCCAGACAATGATTAATGACCAATCTTGCCGCTTTGTTAACAGCATCTCTAACTTGACGGTTACGTTTTTCAGTAATGTGTGCTAGTTTCTCATTCCAGAATCCTTGAGGTTTATTCTCTTTAATTGTAGAGACTTGCTTGTTAAACCATTGATTCATTGATTTTAAATGCTTGCCATCGATGATGAAACTCGTACTAACGTTCGTTACGCAGGTTAACCAATTATTTAATCCGTGGTCTATCCCTAATACTTTTGATTGGTCTAACTCTACAGCAACATCATGCTGTTTATACACATATTCAATGTAAAAACATTTATTTCTTGGTAATATCCTAAACTCCTTAATGTCTACAAAATTAAGATTTGAAGGCATACGTATATAGAATGCATCCAAGCCAAACCAAGTTTTAACTTTACTACCAAGAGGAAAACGTAGCAACCCATCTTTAAGCTTGACATCAGCTTTTGGGTAAGTAACTAGTGCTAACCCACCCTTGCGGTATCCAGGAAGCTTAGGACGTTGGTCTACAGTCCCTTTCTTAGTACCTTTTAGTAGTCCAATATATGATTTGAAAGATTCTGTAACTGTTGTTAAACACTGTTGTGCAACGTGTGAATACATTGCTTGAAAGTGCAAATTACTTTTAAACAACTTATGTAAGTCGAACTTACTAGGTATCTTGCCTGTTTTGAAATATAACTGTCTTGCGTAATAAGTTCCACAATTAGCGAGTTTGGCTGATTCACTACACAAAAATTCTAGAATTGCAGCTAATTCTGAACTGGGGTTAATTAAGTGTTGTTGACATCCATAGCTAGACATTTTTTTGATTCTCAATGTATTGTTTGACAACTGATATTGGCGCACCCCCAACAGTGGAAACAAAATAACTATTTGTCCAAAGTGTTGGTAGTCTAGATTTCAACCAAGGAAACTCTTGTCTAAGAAACCTAGATGAACGTCCTTTCATATAACGAACAACTTTTGCAATACCAAATTGTGGATCTACTTCAAGTAAAAGATGTACATGATTCGGCATGATTTCCATCTCAAGAATTTCGCTGTTAAATTCATTAGCGACTTTTAAAATAATTTCTTTGAGACGAACATCTACACCATGAACTAGCACTTTTCGACGATATTTAGGGCACCACACAACATGGTATTTGCAAGAATAGGTAATATTATTATTTGACTTGTATTTTTGATTCATGAATTGATTATATGGCTCATCCTCATATAATAATCTGAAGTTCTAATAAAGATTATATGAAGTTGAGCTATATAATATTCAATGTGGCTGTTCGCTTAGCGTGCCGTAGGCATAGCCACCCAATCGTTTCACTGCGACTGAAGTCGCTACCGACTTATCCCCACGTCTAAAGCCGGGGGCTTGCGTCTCGTTTTTTGGTCAAAAGTGTATTTTCTAATTTCTGGGTACCAAGTCAAAGTACCCATTTTTTCCCATTTGTTAGAGTAACTGCGGAGAATTTCCTCCATTGTGGAACTATATTCAGCCAAAGCCCTTGGTTGAAACGCTTGTGAGAGAATTTTACGCCGCTTTTGATGGATACTGCCCATTTGTATGGATAATGAGCCAGGACCTAATAAAATCTTAGTACTACGAGGCCATTGCCCAGAAAAATATTTATTATCATTCGTAAACAGAAAACGGTTAGCTTCCGCACCAATCATAACTATGGTGGGATTGGCAAAAATATGGGTTTTAAAGATAGAACCGTATTTTTTGTATCGTTTATCTGTAAAATCTGAATCCCGTATAAAGCTGATTGTTTCCCCAATTACGGGTAAACCAAAGTTACCGGGAGGTAAAGGAAGTGTTTTGGAATTAGTAGTTGCCATTGAATTTTAGATTTTAGATTTTAGATTTTGGATTGTCTAGTAGTCCATTTCATTAGTTTTGCTGGCTTTGTTCGTCTACCGATGTACTGTAGAGACGTTATACATAACGTCTCTAGACAATTTTGGGAAAAACTAACCATTCAAAACTAATGATTTGGATTGTCTAGAGTCATCTTAAATAATCATTGTGGAACAAAAAATGTAACGAAATTTACAGAATTATCTACAACTATCAAAAATCAAGTTAGTCTGAAAACATATTTTAATCATTACATTTTATGGATCAAACATCGCCATTTGCACTGGATATTCCTTCTCCTGCATATATTTGTCCATTCGATCAAGCTTGTAGCTATTTAGATGCAGCAGCGAAAGAATTAAAGTTAGGACAAGGTGTATCAGAAATACTCAGTCATCCCCGGAAAGTAGTTACAGTTTCGATTCCGGTGAAACGAGACAACGGTGAAATACAAGTTTTAGCGGGACATCGAGTCCAACACTCTGATATTTTAGGTCCATACAAAGGTGGAATTCGTTTCCATCCAGCCGTGACACTGCGGGAAGTTTCGGCGTTAGCAATGCTGATGACTTGGAAATGTGCATTGTTGGGTATTCCTTATGGTGGTGCGAAAGGAGGTATTGCCATAAATCCGAAAAATTATAGTATCAGCGAATTAGAACGGATTTCCCGACGTTATATTAGCGAGTTAATCAAAGACATCGGACCATCCGTAGATATACCAGCACCAGACATGGGGACATCAGCCAGAGAAATGGCTTGGATGATGGATACTTATTCAGTAAATATGGGCCATGCAGTACCGGGAGTAGTCACCGGGAAACCGCTTTCTATCGGCGGTTCTTTAGGAAGAGAAATGGCAACGGGAAGAGGTGTAATGATTATTGTCCGTGAAGCCTTAGCAGATCGAGGTAAATCTTTAGCAGGTACCCGAATTGCGATTCAAGGTTTTGGAAACGTTGGTGCTGCTGCGGCTGAATTACTACATCAAGCTGGTGCAAAAATTATTGCTGTCTCTACAGGTGCAGGTGGTGTTTTTGCGGAGAATGGTTTAGATATTTTAGAATTACAAGCTTATGCAAGGGAGAACAACAGAAAAATTTCGGGATTTCCCCAAGCCAAACCAATTACTAATACAGAATTATTAACATTACCTTGCGACGTGTTGATTCCCGCAGCTTTAGAAAATCAAATTACCCAAGAAAACGTTAATCAAATTCAAGCTAATCTAATAGTTGAAGCTGCAAATGGCCCAGTGACACTCGAAGCAAACCAAGCTTTAGAAGCAAGAGGTGTAACGGTATTACCTGATATTTTAAGTAATGCTGGTGGAGTTGTGGTCAGTTATTTAGAGTGGGTACAAGGACTTTCCTATTTATTTTGGGATGAACAACGAGTCAACGGTGAAATGGAAAGCTTGATGGTGCAAGCATATCGTAAAGTAATGCACCAATCCCAGACGCGAAAAATTTCTCCCAGATTAGCTGCTTATGTCTTAGGTGTAGGAAGAGTCGCGCAAGCCTTAAATGATAGAGGATTATATCCTTAGTTGGTGGTTGGTTGTTGGTGGTTAGTTGTTGGTTGATAACTGTTAACTGTTAACTGTTAACTGATAACTGTTCACTGATTCTGATATTCACTACCACTAGCACGGAAACCCTTTTCTCTAAGGATAATATTACCGTTGTTGGCATTGTTAATAATAAAATCTACTTCACCGAAAGGAATAAACCTCACATAGTAAGCTGAATTATCTTTGATTGCGACATAGCTTTTCCATTTGCTCTGAGCATCAACTTGTGGCAATCTCGCAGCTTCTACAGCATATAATTCTGTCTTTTCACTACGATTGTCATAAACATTCATATAAATTTGTCCTTCTTCGGCATAAATTCTTACTGTCCTGCTATTGGTAGCAAAAAGCAATTGAGTTGAAGCCGGAGAAGGATTTGTGTAAGTTACTTCAATTACATCTTCCCGCACCCAACCGATATCATCTGTTTGGGAACCGAATTTTACTTTATACCAAGAGCGGGTATCTCCAGCAGGTTTGGTTTGGTCAAGAATTTTGACTTTATCACCTTTTTTTCCCTCGTGAATGACGCGATTATTCAGCGAAGGTCCGGAACGAATGTTTACTGTGTTAATAGTATTACTGTTAGTCTTGAGAATGCCATCGCTAGCTATCGCAGTTTGTATTGGTCTTGGTTGATTAGCGTCTGTCATTAGTTTATCTCCAATTATTAATACATGGGGCTACTCAAACATGGTACTAGCTCTGATTGCAATTGGAACGAAGCATGAAAGAAAGTAACTTTGTATAAATTAATTAATAGTTAAAAGTGTTCAGGTTTACTACTATTATTTGCTACAAATTTCTCGGAATGTAGTTTTTGCAACATTCTGAAATGTTTGAGGAGGTTAAGTATTTAAAAAACTTACTAGGCACTGAAGGTGCGGAGGTGCGGAGGGAAGAGATTATAGAAGGATGGTGAGAATAATTCGTGAGTGTGAGTTTTTTTAACTCGTTATAAATAACAGCAATTTAGACTTGAATATCATAATCAATAGCCATTGCAGCCATTTATTTTTCGATATCTTGATTTTATGGGAAAGTATTTGTATTGGTCTTTTTTCGCATTGAACTATTTTACAGATTCATTAAATTCAGTTTATCTTAGAAAAATAGAGCGTGAGACGATACATGAATAAAATTTTTACCGCAGTGATTTATTGGGAAGACGATGTGTATGTAGCTGAATGTCCTGAAGTAGGAACAGCTAGTCAAGGAGAAACTATAGAAGAGGCTATTAGTAATCTCAAAGAAGCAACGGAACTTTATTTAGAAGAGTTTCCCACATTAAAGAATTCTCGTCCTTTACTAACTACTTTCGAGGTAAAAAGTGCCTAAATTACCACGGGTGAAAGCCGCAGAAGTCATCCGTGCTTTGGAAAGATTAGGATTTGAACAAGTTCGTCAACGGGGAAGTCATGTGATTTTGAAAAAACAATTAAGTGTTGATAATGATTCGCAGGGAGAACCTCAACAAGTTATAGCAATTGGTTGTGTTGTACCGCTACATAATAAAACCATTGCACTTGGAACGCTTAAAAGTATTTTGAGACAGGCTGAGGTTTCGATAGAAGAGTTTTTAGCTCATCTTTAAAGTGTTTATCTTGTAGCTAGTTCTTCGTCAGTTCCTAAACTATCAGCCCATTCCCGTAAAAAATTATGTGCTATTCCAGAACCTTTACGACGGTAATCTTCAAAGGCTAATTTACTTTGTTGAACCATTTCAGCTTCAGAAACAGGTTGAAAATTTAACCCTGCGTCTATCTCACCGTACTCAAATGATTTTTCTATGGCTTGAATCGGTTGTTTTACAAGTAACTGTTCAAAATCTTTTAAGTTTCCAGATGAATTTGTTAGCCATGTTAAAAGAAGAGTTTTAACTTGTTCTGATGGTAATGCTTCAAGATGTTCTAATATTTGCTGTTGAATATTGCCTGCTGTCATGATTTTCTCAGTTTTGTAGTTTTTACCTGACTATTCCCTTCATACTTAAAATTAATACAATACCATCAAAATATAACCTACACACCCAGGAGAATATCTCAACGTGCAGCCAGATTTAATCGGCTTGGAAATTACTAAAGGTGAATTAAGACGCTTAACGGGGGTAGACTCTGAAGATGTTTTTCGTCCTTCGATTCTGAAAAACCGCGAACAACGATTTGGTTTTTTGATCAATGAAGTAATTACAGCTCTTGCTTTAACTCCTATTGTTGTCGGTTTTATTTATGCATTTATTATTTTACCTACCATTGGTTCGGAAATTATTTTAGGATTAGGATTGTTAGTTATTGTACCAGTATTAGTGATATTTATACGGTGGATTTGGCGTAAAAAAAGTTGCCCTAAATCCTTAACTAAACTTCTCGATGAAGTTGATCAATATCACGAAGTCATTCAAGCTATTGATATTAACGACCAATTAGATACAGCGGGAAATACACAAAGTCATATTCGCGATCGCCATCAAGTTATTGCTGCATTACAACTGATTCGAGAAGATTTGGTACGGGCTTTGAAAACGGAACGAATTTTACGCGATAATAAAAAGTTACTTGTGAACAATCAAGATTTATTTGTTAATAATTTAGCTCATCTACAAGCTTTGCAAGTTAGTACAGAGGCTGGGGAATACGCTCAACTTCTCAATCAATCATTGCAAATAGCTGTTGATGTTCAATCTCAAATCAGAAACTTACAGTCGCCCGGATGATTGAAATATGACTAATAAACCTAAAATAATTGTTCTGGATGATGATCCTACTGGTTCTCAAACTGTCCACAGTTGCTTGCTTTTAATGCAGTGGGATGTTGATACTTTGCGTTTGGGGTTAAGAGACGATTCCCCAATTTTTTTTGTTTTAACTAACACTAGAGCCTTAACTCCAGATAAAGCTGCATCTGTAACTAAAGAGGTTTGCCATAATTTAAAGTTGGCATTGGATGCCGAACAAATCAAGGATTTTCTTGTTGTCAGTCGTAGTGACTCTACATTACGGGGACATTACCCAGTTGAAACTGATGTGATTGCCGAGGAATTAGGTCCTTTTGATGCTCATTTTCTAGTACCGGCATTTTTTGAAGGAGGACGTATTACTAGCGACAGCGTACATTACTTAATGATTAATGATGTTCCTGTTGCAGTTCATGAAACTGAATTCGCTCGCGATTCAGTATTTAGTTACAATCACAGTTATTTACCCAAATATGTAGAAGAAAAAACTCAGGGACGTATTGCAGCCGATTCCGTAGAAAGATTTTTACTTGATGATATTCGGGGCGGTAGTCTGGAACGGTTGCTCAAGCTTAAAGACAATCAATGTGCTGTTGTCGATGGTGAAACACAAAGCGATTTGGATCAGTTCGCTGAAGATGTATTAGTGGCAGCAAGTCAAGGAAAACGCTTTTTATTCCGTTCTGCTGCGAGTATTTTAACCGCTTTAGCGATGCTACCGGACCAACCAATTTCCCCCGAAAACATGGCTGAATATGTAATTACGGGTAAACCGGGAGCGGTAATAGTTGGCTCTCACGTCAAAAAAACTACTCAGCAGCTAGAAGCCCTATTACAAGCCCAAGGTATTGTGGGAATCGAAATAGATGTAGTCCAATTGCTTGAGAAAGGGAATCAATCTGCTACACTGCTAACCCATATACTCAAAAATGTTCATGAGGCACATAAGGCTGGAAATACACCAGTAGTTTATACGAGTCGTCAGGAATTGACTTTTGAGGATATTACTACTCGATTGCAATTTGGAGCTAAGGTTTCAGGCTTATTAATGGATGTTGTTCGCGGTTTACCTGATGATATCGGATTTTTAATCAGTAAGGGAGGTATCACCTCTAACGATGTTTTAAGTACTGGTCTTGCTTTAAAAACCGCACGTTTACTCGGTCAAGTTCACAAAGGTGTTTCTATGGTAAGAACTCCAGAAAATCATCCCCAATTTCCTAATTTACCAGTGGTACTCTTCCCTGGCAATGTTGGCGATCGCGATGCTGTCTTCACTGTTTATCAAAGACTAAGCAAAAATATTCGTGATGGTTTAACAATTTAAGGTTTTAATTGCAATTGTCGATGTTAAAGGTTTACACATTGTTTGATAATTGCTTGATGTTCGTGTTTTGGCTGGTGTTGCATGACTATTGATTCAGCTATTCCAGATTTTAATTCTAATGATGATGTTTCCCAGACAGATTCCCAAGTTACTAGTTCGGAAATTGAGGAATCTACCGTGACAGAAGTGACTTTTATTTCCAGTGTAAATAATGTCTATGTTTCTTCGGAACCAGTTTCCGAGCAAACTAGTATTGAAGAAAATTCTACAATTAATCCCGAACAAGAATTTGTCTGGGATCAAACGAATGTTGAAGAAAATTCTCATGAAACAAACAACGATGAATCAGCTTCTCCTCAAATAGAGGTAGAAGAAAATTCTGCTGTTGAACAACAAATTGATCATTTAGATGATCAGCTTAGAAGCATTGATATTCCCTTACTAGAAAATGCGGTTGCGGCTAATCAAAAAATTCAAGTAGAAATCAGGAATGCAAAAGATAAATTAGTATTAATTTTACCAACCATATCTGAAGCTTCCGTATCCGAGTACAGTTGGTCTGAAATTTGGCAGCAAATGAAACTGCGGCTTTTAGCACAGCAACGCTTTTTTAATTCTAAGATAAACGTACATGTGGTAGCCCACGACCGCTTACTTGATAGCAGACAATTGCAAGACATCGCCGAAACCTTAAGCGAAATGTCCTTACAACTCAAATCAGTGGGTACGAGCCGGAGACAAACTGCGATCGCGGCTGCTGGTGCAGGTTATTCTGTAGAACAATTACAGCCGAAAACCGCTTTTAACTTTGAATCAAAAACTGCTACATTGCCTCCAGCAGAACCACTTTATCTGGAAACAACAGTACGTTCCGGTGTGGAAATTCGCCATAGAGGTAGTGTAATTATCTTGGGAGATGTAAATCCAGGTGGTATTGTAGTCGCAGATGGAGATATTCTAATTTGGGGTCGCTTACGGGGAATTGCTCACGCGGGCGCTCAAGGTAACAGCGAATGCACGATTATGGCTTTACAAATGGAACCAACTCAGTTAAGAATTGCCGATGCTTTGGCTAGAGCACCAGAGAAATCGCCTACGCAAATTTACGCAGAAGTTGCCTATATGACCGCAGAAGGAATTCGCATTACCAAGGCGAATGATTTTTCTAGACTTCAATTAGCGAGGTTGAATCAACAGCAAAATTAGATACTTCAATAATTAAATAATTAAATAATTTACTCAATAATCTGCTCTATGAAAAAATAGATTTGACCAAAAGCGCCTTACTCAATAATCAACCGCACCCTGGGGATGATTATTGTTCAACTGCACCCCTTGGGTGAAAACTAATTAAACATTGTGTATTTTTTAATGCCATCACCAGCGCATTCGTAATCATGACTCGAATTGTTGTCATTACCTCCGGTAAAGGAGGAGTTGGTAAAACAACCACTACAGCCAATCTGGGCATGGCTTTAGCCAAAATCGGTCGTCAAGTAGCCTTAGTTGATGCGGATTTCGGTCTGCGAAATTTAGATTTGTTGTTAGGACTAGAAAACCGCATTGTTTATACTGCGGTGGAAGTTTTGGCAAGAGAATGCCGTTTAGAACAAGCCTTGGTCAAAGACAAACGGCAACCCAACTTAGTACTGCTACCTGCTGCCCAAAATCGTACCAAAGAAGCAGTCACCCCCGACCAAATGAAATTGCTGGTAAATGCTTTAGCACAAAAGTACCAGTATATTATTATTGACTGTCCTGCCGGAATCGAAATGGGGTTTAAAAATGCGATCGCCCCCGCAAACGAAGCTTTAATTGTTACAACTCCCGAAATAGCAGCCGTCCGTGATGCTGACCGGGTAGTAGGGTTATTAGAAGCACAGGGTGTAAAGAAAATTCACTTAATAATTAACCGGATCAAGCCCGCAATGGTTCGGTTAAATGATATGATGTCAGTGCAAGATGTTCAAGAACTTTTAGCAGTTCCCTTAATCGGGGTAATTCCCGACGACGAACGAGTAATTGTTTCTACTAATCGTGGCGAACCTCTGGTTTTATCAGAAAATCCTTCTTTAGCAGCCACAGCTTACAGTAATATTGCTCGTAGATTGGAAGGGGAAACGGTAGATTTTCTTGATTTTGACTCGTCCCAGGACAACCTATTTTCCCGCCTCCGAAGGTTATTGTGGACAAAAATAATTTAACCAAATCCAGTATGCGCTCATACAGCTGCAATGATTCTTGAACTTTTGGAACGACTTTTTTTTCGCAGTCACGATAACAGTCGTAATGATGTTAAACGTCGGTTGCAATTAGTTATTGCTCACGATAGGGCTGACTTAAGCCCTCAAATGATCGAAAAAATGCGGCAAGAAATTCTCGAAATTGTTTGTCGCTACGTGGAAATTGAAGCTGATGGCTTGGAATTTTCTTTGGAAAGTAACCAACGTACAACAGCTTTGATTGCTAATGTACCTATCCGCAGAGTCAAAGGTTCTGCTTTGGAATCTGAAATGACTGAAAAAACTGAAGAAAAAACAGAGTAAAAAAACTGCCTAAATAACTAGGTAAATAAATATAAGTATAAGTTCGATGGAACGAGCAGAGTAATCGTCAGAAGTCGGCTGTTATAGATAAGCTAAAACACTCTAAATTACAGATTGTCAAAATCCATCAGGTTTGTAGTGCAAGCATCTTGCTTGCTAGTGTATTACAAATTAAATGTGGAATAGCTTACTTATTCTAAAAACCCGACTTCATACGATAATCCTGACAATAATGAATTTTTATATCCAATACTCTTCGGTTATAAAATCAAAAAAATCAAATATAGCGGTTTTCACTTGGGTGCAATACAAATTTTACCTCACCCCGCCCAAAGCCTCCCCTCTCCAAGGCATCGCAGAGGGGAGGGGGTGAGGTTTTAGTGTATTGGACTCAACTAAAATTTGCGATAAAACCAATGAAAAATCCCGTTTTAATTGAAGTTAAAACGGGATTTGATTAATTATTCTCAAGCTGATACCAATTTGAACGCGGATTGCAGCAGATGGAATCTTGAAAAGCTTATCTGGCAGATTTTTTAGAATCCAAAATCTCAAATCTGTCTTGGAAAGTTTGGGGGGAAGAACATCTACACTCCCAACTTTCCACAAAATCTCAAATCCAAAATGGTATTATTTACTTATTGATAAGCTACCTGCGGTCCAGCCCAAACATCAGTAGCCTTTCTACCAAAATTGGTAGGCTGGTCTAACTCTTGTGTTGAAACTGTTTTACCATCATTGGCAACTGTAATTGTAGGCCAAGTTTCTTGACCCATTTCACCAGCTTGGAATACCACATTATCAGGGGTATTTTTACTCCAACCTAATAAAATAGCAATGTCATACTGATGATTCTTTTGAGAAGGAACAACTGTATTAGCTTGATTCTTCTGACGGTTCCAAATTAGTGCTTCGTCTGTAGCGTGAGCAGTATTGAATAAACCTTCAAACTTGCGTGCTAAGAAACGTTCACCATTTTCTGACCAACCAACAGGAACCAATACACCAATTTTTCCGGGGAGATAGCCTTTTCCTTCACTCTGCATTTTCTTTCCTTCAAGTAAAGGATCTATTAACGCAGAAGTAGATGATACAACCTTCAACTGATTGGTTCGTCTGTCTTCCACAAACAACACGCTGCTCACACGGCTTTCGTGCATTTGCGGCTTAACTTCGAGCTTGACACGACTGTAAATAGAATAACGACCATCTGGAGAAATTACGGGTATGCTACGGTAGTAACGTACTCCCGAACCAGTAGTAGTACTTACCGATTCTTGAGTAGCTGTAATCCATTTCCAAGGGATTGGATGAGGACTTCCAATTGGATCTTCCTGTGATAGTTCTGATTCCTGGGGTTCTTCACTGACAGGTGCATCCGTAGGCTGAGGAATTAAATTTCTTCTCAAAGCTATGACTTTACTAGCTTTAAGTGAACTATTCTCTGAAGATTGAGTTTTTACAGCTTTTAAACGCTGTACTAACTTCATTTCACTACGAGAAAGTTTCTCTGGTACTACTGGAGAACTAACACCAGGTGGTGCAAGTTCAACTTCTGTAAATGGATCTCGCTTAAGGGAAGAACTATTAGAAGATGCTGCTTCTTCTTCTCCAGTTAAAGTCTCTATAGTCAAAGACTCTAACTCTACTGTATTCGGATGTATTATTTTTGGCTGGATGACCGCAGCCATCCTTACTGTCTCAGAATCGACTTCCGGTGTCAAAGTTTTGACAGCTTGTGGTTGCGATAATTTGTATTCGCTAGCAATCGGAACCTCTATTAACACCGACGATTCCAATTCTGGGTTTTCGGCGACAACTTTGGTTAAGTGTGATTGTTTTGCTGAGCTAGAATGTCCTGATGCTCCCACTAAAGGCGCAATCAGTATTACGACTAATACGTACTTGAGGAATGGTTGCACGCGGAACCATCCCGACAGTAAAAGATGTTTCAGCATTTGTTGGTTGATTCTCTAGAGGGCGGTTGCTATAGGAAGAGCAATGCCTCACGGCAATGGGGCAGGCTATCTTTTATATGTATAACAGGGAACTAACAATTTCGCGAGATGCTCTTCTATAATTTCGCATAGTTTAGCAAAAATAGCGTATTCTTTTTTACTCATTTATCTAAACATTAATTTAGATAATTCATGATTTGGATAAAGTTACTCCAACAACAGAGTGTTGTATAAGTACAAACAACCAAAAAATGTCATTTTAACCAAATATTGGCTCAAAAATAAATCCGCGTCAATACACCAACTAGTAAATAATTAAAACTACACAAAACTTACAAAACTTACGAAACTTAATTTAACCCCGATGATTCACATAGATGTGGGAATTAAAATTCTCACAAATCCTACCTGTTCAATTTCTACTTCAACATTCCCGATCGCAATTCCGGGCATGATATGAAATATCAGAAAAAATTAGAAAAAACAGTAGAAGCAATTAAAAGCCTGATTAAAAATGCTATTTCGGACTTTTAACCAATTGAGCATATGTAAATTTCAATTGCAACCATAAAAATACTTAGTTTAGTCAGAAAGCCTATTTAAAATATTTGGCTTTCACTAGATATATAATATATTTGAATAATAACAATAAATTAAAATATTCAATTTCTTTAGGTTAATTTTTATTTTAATTATTAACTTTTAAAGCTACCATAACCACGATACCCTATATATTCACTAATTGCACTCTATCTTTAGGCTTATTGTTATTGATAAAGCAGTATAGATCCTAACGACGTAGTTGGTCAGTGATGCTAGTGTTAAAAGTTGAGTTACTAGGTATTCTTTTTATGAAAGTCGTATTTTTCGGTACTCCCCAATTTGCCGTTCCGACCTTAGAAAAATTGCTCAATCATTCAGATTTTGAAGTGCTTGGAATTGTCACCCAACCGGATAAATGTCGGGGACGTGGTAATAAACTCACACCTTCTCCTGTAAAAAGTGTTGCTTTAGCACATAATTTAACTGTATGGCAACCCCAACGTATTAAAAAAGATGTTGCTACCTTAATTAAATTAAAGGAAATAGAAGCAGACGTATTTGTTGTGATTGCTTACGGACAAATTCTTTCTCAAGAGATTCTAGATATACCCAAACTTGCTTGCGTCAACGTCCATGGCTCAATTTTACCAGAGTATCGCGGTGCAGCACCGATTCAATGGTGCTTGCACAATGGAGCTACAGAAACAGGAATAACAACTATGTTAATGGATGCAGGCATGGATACCGGAGCAGTGCTATTAGAGGCTAAGACAGCCATTGGATTGCTTGACAATTCTCAGGAGTTGGCGGAAAAATTAGCATCAATGGGTGCAGATTTACTAGTAGAAACACTGATAAAATTGCAAAACCAGGAAATTAAACCTATTCCCCAAGATGAGACTCGTGCAACTTATGCTCCTTTAATTAAAAAAGAAAATTATCGCTTAGATTGGTCAAAGAGTGCCATAGATTTACACAATAAAATTAGAGGCTTCTACCCCAACTGTGTGGCAACATTTCGCAATCAAACCCTCAAAATTACAGCTACCGTTCCACTTGATTCAAATTATTGGAATCAATTACCAGATAGCTTTCAAAAATTAAAAAATAAATTACCAGATTTGTCAAGTCTTTCTGGGAATCCTGGGGAAATTGTCAGCATTGTCAAAGGTATAGGAGCAATTGTACAGACGGGAGTTGGTTTATTGTTATTACAAGAAGTACAGTTAGCTGGTAAACGTCCTCAATCGGGATGGGATTTTGTCAATGGTAGTCGTTTAACTGTGGGAGAAATGTTAGTTGACAGTTGATAGTTGATAGTTGACAGTTGATAGTTGACAGTTGACAGTTGATAGTTGAGAGTTGGCAGTTGACAGAGTGATTGGTAATGGTCGCGTTCCCTTTAACCTTTAACCTTTAACCTTTAACCTTTAACCTTTGACCTTACATATTTAATTTTTCATAAAATTTACAACCTTTACAAGGTCCCATAGGATTGACTGCACAGCGGATAATCTCTGAAAGAGCGTTATAACTACAGTTAGCGTTACCAATTACCCAACGTCCGTTTACTAAAGTTTTTTCAGCAGGTCTTGTTGCTGATTGTACGTAAATCGCAATTTTGTGTAAGCAGTAACGTCCTTGCTTTAACTGGTAACGGTGACGACGTTCCAATACTGCGTAGGTTTTACCTTTAAAGTCAAGATAATTTCCAGGTTGTGGTGTCCAATCAAGTTTGATATTACCGAGAGACTGACGTGGTGAGGTTAAGATTACTTCTGTTAGTAGTGAATCTGGCTCCATTAACTCGCTACTCAATTGATTTATATTATTTACATCATTAGGATATTAGCGCAACTGTTAAAATTTACCTAGAAATTCAGTTTTTTGAATACACAAAGTTTTTCCTTTATGGAACTTAGCAAAAAGGCACATTTTTTATTGTAGGGGAGGCAGTCCGGCGGTGTAGATTAACTTCGGGCATTATTGCCGTTGTGTGACACTTTGAGAAATCCCCGAACGCAATAATCATCTTTGTAGTGTCACGCACCAATGCCCGCCCAGGTGACATTCACCCTTCTTGGTGCGGTTCCGAAGCGGCTATTTGGCTAAATTTATCAACTAATCAAACGCTGGTGTAAAGCTCGAAAATACGCTTTGATGGGAATTTGATAAACTTCGATGAATAGCCAAATGATAATTGTTAAATGAGAAAAAAATGTTAATGATGTCCAAATATAAGGAACCCAGGATAAAGGAGCATTTGGATCTGGAGGAAAATTATAGGCAACTAATCCAATTAAGGTGGTGGGAAGTAATACGAAAGCAACTGTTGCCAAGATATAACCCCAGCCAAATTGAACTCCTTCTAAATGGGCTTCTGTCCAATAGAACCCATTCCATCGCCAAATTAAGGGAGGTTCCCGCGAAGGCATTTTCAACTGTTGTTGTTCTAAGTTGACGGTAAAAATTTGATGACAAAAATCACAAGACATAGCCTCCATTAAAGGCATATTTTGAACTTTTCCGACTCGACAAACTGGACAAGGGTAAACTCCTTTATAGTCCAATGAACTCGCCAATATTTTAGAAGTTTGGATTTTAAGCATCAGTTCTCAGTAATTAAAATTAAGTTTGCCTTTATTACCTTTATTTTATAAAGTAGATCAGCGTTAAAATTTGTTATTATTCCAAGACAAGTCGTAAGTCGTGAGTAGTAAGTCGTGAGTCGTGAGTCGTAACGTAAGTCGTGAGTCGTGAATAGTGAATAGTGAGTCGTGAGTCGTGAATAGTGGGAAAATTAGTCCGTCACTCAACGCTTACCACTTACTTGTGATAAATCCAGGTTATGTTTACTCTAAGAATAAATCCTCAACTAAGAATGCCAAACTGGCAGTAATACTTGATTCAAATCATCAAATTATGATAAAGTTTTTTGAAGATATTTTTGGCTTAACTTTGAGTCAAGTCGTACTTTTACTGATAAAGTAGCAGTTTTAAAAAGGGTTGAATAGAGAATAGGTAAATCATTGGGCTTAACAACAGGTTGAAATAAATCTATATTGATTCAAGAGACACAGACAATCGATACCGAAATAAGCAATAGATTGGTTGTAGGGTAACTTGGTATTTTAAAACTTAATTTACCCGTGACAATTAAATCTACAACAATTGATGAATTATGGACTTATCTCCCGCAGAAGTTCGCTATCAATGTCGTCAGGGAACATTTCACTTTCCAACTCCTGGAATTGCATCTGGATTTTTACAAGCAAATTTAGTTATTTTGCCAAAAAAAATGGCATTTGACTTTCTTGTTTTTTGTACCCGCAACCCGAAACCTTGTCCTTTGTTGGATGTTACCGAAGTTGGAAACCCAGAACCGGAAATAGTTGCCAGTGGTGCCGATTTAAGAACTGACTTACCACGATACCATATATTTCGTCATGGAGAATTGCAACAGGAAGTAGCTGATATTTCCCATATTTGGCAAGATGATTTTGTGGGTTTTTTAGTTGGCTGTTCCTTTTCCTTTGAAGCAGCGTTGATGGATGCGGGTATTCCTGTGAGACACCTCCAAGAAGGTAAAAATGTGCCGATGTACAAAACGAATATTGCTTGTAAAACAGCAGGAGACTTTTCTGCTCCAATGGTTGTGTCAATGCGCCCTTTATCTCCATCAGACGTGATACGTGCGGTACAAATTACCAGCCGTTTTTCTAAAGCACATGGTACACCGATACACTTTGGTTCTCCCGAAGAAATTGGAATTACAAATCTCGATGCTCCCGACTTTGGTGAAGCGGTAACAATTGCTGAAGGAGAAATTCCTGTATTTTGGGCTTGTGGAGTCACAACTCAAATTGCGATTCTTCAAGCAAAGCCAGAAATTGCGATTACTCACGCTCCTGGATATATGTTTGTTACAGACGTTAAAGACGATTATTTTACGTGGTAATCGTATTTTTGTTTAACGTCTCAAATTATTTATTCTCCCGCTCCCCTAGTTCCAAGAATTTCTCCTCATGACGAAAAAAACGCATTTAATTCGGTGTAACAATGCGGTTGAACGCGAAATATTGGATAAAATAGCTGATTTGGAAAGTATTTGTTCGCGAGATGTCGGTAGAGGAATTCAACCTTTAGTTAAAAGAGCTAAAGGAGGGTTATTAGGGGCTGCTCGTTCAATTGCGGAGCATGATTGTCCAAATGTGGCAATTATTACAGGATTTTTCATGCCTAACGGCAACCCACCCTGTCCTGAAACAGATGGTATTATCGGTTGTGCCTTGTTAGCAGCTAGTTTATTAGAAGTTGGTATCGCTGTGAGGATTGTAACTGATTCTTTGTGTTATCAATCTGTAAAAACAGCAATTGTTGCAGCTGGAATTTTTTGCAATATACCTTTCGATATTGTCGCGGTAGGGAAAATTCGTGAAAACCAACATTCAATCGCTTCACTTTTAGAATTTTGGAAATCTCTAGCATCGCCAATATCTCATATAATTTCTATTGAAAGAGCGGGTCCTGGTAAAGATGGTATCGTTCGTAATATGAGAGGAGAAGATATTACTGCTTATACAGCACCTTTACATTTTTTATTAAAATCTGAAAATATCATTTCCGTGGGGATTGGTGATGGTGGAAATGAATTAGGAATGGGGAATATTCCTAAAGGAATTATTGCTTCTAGCATTCGTGATGGAGAAAAAATCCGTTGTACTATTAAGTGCGATTATTTAATTGTTTGTGGTGTATCTAATTGGGGTGCTGCTGGTATATTGTTAGCACTTTCTTTGCTTCGTCCCGATTGGAAAGCTACAATTATTCACAAATTAAATCCACAAGTTGAATTTCATATTTTAGAGACACTTATGAATCAAGGTTTAGCAATAGACGGAATCAAAGGAATCCCAAGTTTATCTGTTGATAATTTATCTTGGGAATTTCATGCTGAGGTTTTAAAAAGTGCAATTCAGGTTGTTAGTTGATAGTTGATAGTTGATAGTTGATAGTTGATAGTTGATAATTGTTAGTTGATAGTTGTTAGTTGATAGTTGTTAGTTGATAGTTGATAGTTACCAATTACCAATTACCAATTACCAATTACCCATTACCCATTACCCATTACCCATTACCCATTACCCATTACCCATTACCCATTACCAATTACCCATTACCCATTACCCATTACCTATTACCAATTAATTAAATTCTTCTAGAATTCTTTGGGCTTCTTGACAAAGCATTTCATGACATTTACCATTACTTGCTAATAAACCACCCCATTGATTAATATCTCCGGTGTTGTATTGTAATGGTGTTTCATCGAAGTGGGTGTATTTTCCACCTGCTTCAGTTAAGATTAATTCTGGTGCCGCAATATCCCAATCTTTTGGTGCAGATTTACCGGAAAGTGAAATATAAACATCTGCTTGTTGTTCAATAATAGCGACAATTTTACCCCCAACACTGCCAACTGATTTCTGATTTTGACAGGGTAAATTTTCTAAGAGATAATTTAATTTTTCATTACGGTGACTACGGCTTACAACTAAAGTTAAATCTTGAGGATTTTCAGATTCGGAAACGCGCAAAGATTTTCTTTCTCCATTACGATTTTCAACAAATGTACCGCTGCCTTTAATTGCATAATATAATTTTTCAGCTTCAGGTATTGCGACTAATGCTAATTCCGGACGCTGGTTTCTGACTAAAGCAATATGAATCGCGTATTCACCTGTTTTATTAATAAAATCTTTTGTACCATCTAAAGGATCAATAATCCATACCCATTCAGAATTGTTCTTGCCATCAAAATTTTGATAAGTTTCTTCGCTAATATAGCCAAAATCTTCATTTCCCAACTGCGAATGCAACTGCTGCAAAATATAATTACTCACAGCTAAATCTGCGGCTGTCACTGGGTCTTTACCTTTATCGTCCTTATATTGTACATTTAAATCATCTGTTTGATTACCGCGATAGTAAGAGCGCAATATATCGGATGCACCCCAACCAATGGGGCGAATTAATTCTAGAATGGATTGTAAATCTTTCATATTTTTAATTACTAATTGGGAATATTTGGCACTGTAAGTACCAGTCTAGTTGTATTAGCCCATAAAAATTGACACTTCTCCTAATTGATAAATGCAAACCGAATCAAAAGTAGGTGTACTGTATATTGTTGGTACGCCGATTGGTAACTTAGAAGATATGACTTTCCGAAGTGTGCGAATTTTGCAGTCGGTAGATTTTATTGCTGCTGAAGATACACGTCATACAGGAAAACTTTTAAAGCATTTTCAAATTAATACACCGCAATTGAGTTATCACGAACATAACCGCAACAGTCGCATTCCAGAATTTTTAAATCAATTGCAGGATGGAATTGCGATCGCGCTGGTAACAGATGCTGGTGTACCCGGAATTTCCGATCCGGGTTATGAATTGGTTAAGGCTTGTGCTGAAGCTGGAATTACTGTAGTTCCAATTCCTGGTGCGGTTGCAGCGATTACCGCTTTAAGTGCTTCGGGGCTTGCCACAGATAAATTTGTATTTGAAGGATTTTTAAGTGCTAAATCAAAACAACGGCGATCGCACTTAGAATCATTGAAGTCAGAAGAGCGCACTTTGATTTTTTACGAATCCCCCCATCGTTTGCGCTCAACCTTAGAAGATATGAGAGAAATATTTGGTGGCGATCGACAAATTGTCTTAGCGCGAGAATTGACTAAAATATATGAAGAGTTTTGGCGCGGAACTCTTACAGGTGCTTGTAACTACTATGAACAGAAGATTCCCATAGGTGAATATACTCTGGTGATGGCGGGTAATACACCCACTCAGCAGGAGTTTAGCCAAGCAGAACTCATAGAAAAGTTAGAAACAATCATGAATCAAGGGATATCACCTTCACAAGCCAGTAGGCAGCTAGCTGCATCGACTTCTTTGCCCCGTCGTCAACTTTATCAACTCGCCCTTACATTAAAAAATTCGGATTTTCAGATGCCAGATACATAGATGATAATCGGATTGAAAGGTAAAATAGTAAATCTGGAAATTCAGCAGTAGATTACTGTTTGATGGTTCCAGTTTCGCGTGATTTGAGGTAGCTACCGGAGTATCTTCACTCCGAGCAACCAGCACATTACAATAAAGTAAAAATATAGTAGGAAGATAACGAGGGATTAGGATGACCCAAGTGGTTTTAGGTGAAAACGAAGGAATAGATTCAGCTTTACGCAGGTTTAAGCGTCAAGTTTCCAAGGCTGGGATTTTGGCTGATGTTAAATACCATCGGCACTTTGAAAACCCCCAGGAAAAGCGTAAGCGTAAAGCAGTAGCAGCAAGACGCAAACAACGTTTTAGATAGGTAGGAGTAAGTACTTTTACTAGTTAAAACGTTAGTAATCTATTACCGTTCACTGTTGATGTTGCGACTCAGGTACGGTTTATCATTACGCAACGTGTATACTTTCTTCTTTGAAGACAATCAATGCACTTTCTGCGTATTAACTATCGTCATCATATATCTAAACACTTAGGCGAGAAATGGAAAAAAGAAGTTTTTTTTAAACATTTTGAAGCGTCCAAACTAGAGTTGAATGAGGCACGTTTTTACAATTAATTGCCCATCAACGAATTGATCTTAGCAGCAACCATCGTCGAATCGGCGATGGTTGTTTGTCAGCAAACAGTGAAGTTTTTAAAGATTCAATCTTTTTTAGAATCAGGGACATTTAAATTCTTTTTATTACAATCATTCATCGCTTTTTCGACACCTTTTTTAAGACATAATTCCACACATTCAACTACATAATCTAAAACAGAAGAAACTAATTCATTTTCTTCAGGAGAAAACTTACCTAAAACATGAGAAATATTACTACCATTCTCGCTATCTTCTAGTTTTTTTGGTCTACCAATACCAATACGTAAACGAGGGAAATCCTTAGAACTCAAATGAGAAATAGTGCTTTTCATACCGTTATGTCCCCCAGCAGAACCAGACAAACGCAAGCGAACTCTTCCCACAGGTAAATCCATGTCATCATAAATAATTAACACCGATTCTGGCTTTAATTTGTACCAAGAAGCCACCGCCCCAATTGCTTGTCCCGAAAGATTCATGTAAGTTAAAGGCTTGAGTAAATGAACTTTTTTGCCTCCGGGTGCAGTAGTTTCAGCATACTCACCTTTAAACTTACGATTTTCGCTCAGAGATACTTTCCAAGAACGGGATAAAGCATCAATTGCAGCAAAACCGATATTGTGACGTGTTTTATCGTACTTAGGTTCTGGATTCCCCAAACCAACAATTAGTTGAGGAATTAATAAAGTTTTTTTATCAGCAGTTTGCATAGAAAGAATAAATTATCAATTTATCAATAACTATAAATTATCAAGAAAGATAAAAAGCAGGATGAAGATTAATTTTCTATCATATATATTGTTTTCAAACAATGATTGATAATTAAAAAAATTATCTTCACCCTCTAACCTTTAACCTTTGACCTTTAACCTCTAACCTCTAACCTTCAACCTTTAACCTTTCAACTTCCTCTACCTTTTCTATGGCACTTATTTGCTTATGTTCAAGTTCGGCTGTAGTCTTGACAGCTTCCTCTAATTGTGATGCTTCTTTTTTAAATTCATCTTGAAACTCTTGGGAAGCATCTTGAAAAGCACGAACCGCTTTTCCCAAACTACGACCCATTTCTGGTAATTTTTTCGGACCAAAAACCAACAGCGCTACAACCATGATTACAGCCATTTCCGGTAAACCGATACCAAATATATTCATGTGTTTTTTCCTACAATTTCAAAACTGTCTTTGAATCGACATCTGTAGTTTAGCTATTTATCGCTGAAAATAAAGAATATGGTATTACTCCAACCCAAAAAAACCCGGTCAAATCAGCCGGGTTAAAGTTTTATCTGAAAATATGTGTATTAGAACTAGATGGGAAACTACTTTGCTTAGTTACCCAAGCTTCGCCAATCCACATTAACACCCTCAATCATGATTGATTTGTTATAAAGTTGCAGAATAATCAACAGAAAAACAAAAAATAACAGCATGAAAACAGCCATCAATGGGGTAGTACCCCAGCCAGGAGCCACTTTCCCGTACTCAGCATTTAAGGGTCTGAGAACATCTCCCAAACGTGTTCTTTGTGCCATAATCAAATTCCAGGTTAATTAGCAAAACATTTTTTAATCTTCTGTAATATTGTATAAGAATAGTACTCATAATATATACCCATTATGGAACCCGCAATAGTTCTTAGTATTTCTGTAGCTGCCGTCTTGATTACAGTTACAGTTATGTCCGTCTACACCTCCTTCGGTCCTCCTAGTAAAGAACTTGGAGACCCTTTTGAAGACCATGAAGATTAAGTTTTAAAGTTGACAGTGGACAGTGGACAGTTCCCTGCTCCCTGCTCCCTGCTCCCTGCTCCCTGCTCCCTGTTAACCTTTGACCTCTAACCTCTAACCTTTGACCTTAAAACTAGCGATTTTCCACGGCTCAATTGTAAATTCTGAAGTCGGTAGAGGACGTTCTAATAAATCTACAGATTCTGTTACAGTGAAGCCGATATCGCTGGTTAGTTTAAATTCTGCTGTTTCTCCGTGGCATTCGTAACACCGGAGAATCCATTGTTGGGGGTTGTCTTCGGTTTGTTTAAATGCCATTAAGATTAGATTTTGAGCCGATATATTAATAAAGCTGGCTTTGTCTTGTAATGTTTTATTTGGTGATGCTGTTGAGGGTTGAGAATTAAGTTTTTTCTCGCAAAGCACTACTTTTAAAGGTTGATTGAATTCATATCCACGCTTCACTGTTTGCGCTTTCTCCCAACTTCCTGCATGGGGATACAAACCATAGCTAAATTCGTGATGTCCTTTGTCAGCTTGTGGATTGGGCCATTCTGGACTCCTCAATAAACTTAAACGTAATTGATTTGGTTGAGCGTCGTAACCGTATTTACAATCGTTTAATAAGCTGACACCGTAACAAGCAGAATTGTTTTGCTCTTCTGTGTCTTGCTCTGTCAAATCCGCCCAACGTAATGCGGGAACTTCCCATTTCGCTTTTTCTGCTGGGGTTTGGGGTTTGGTTGTGCGTTCAATTGCACCACAAGGAATTTCATAGGTAGCAAAATTTGCTTCTAAGTTTAATGGAAATGCAGCTTTTACTAAAACGTGACGTTCTAACCAGTTAACTTTGGTGGCAATTTTCAAAATTGGGGAAGCAGCTTGCAAAATATAGTCTTGAATAAACTCCGATTCTCCCAACTGACGCACTACCCGCAAGCGATTTTGTAATATTCCTTGTTCAAGCCACTCGATAGATTTTAATTCAAGCGATGGTAGCATATGTTCGGCATAATTGGGGTCAATGTTCCATGCATCCCAATATTGACCTTTATCTGTAAAGGCTTGTAATTGATTTCCACTAGCCGAAAGTATTTCACGATGATTCAATTTATCAAAAACGCTGCTTAGCTCTCCAGTTTGTTCGTCAACGATTACCCGTAAATATTCATTTTCTAAAATAAACTGTAGCGCTATAGTTTTTGATTGATTTTGTGGTGGTATTATTTGAGTAGAAGAAAGCCAAAATACGCGATAACCTACCGCAGGAATATCGCTTGCTAAAAATAATAATTTTGCATCGGCATCAAGCTCAGAGATAATTTCATTACCCGAACTATCAAGAATCTGCCATTGTAGAGTAGGTTCCGTAGGTAAGGAAACAGAAACAACTTCCGAACGTTGCCAATTAAGAGAATTGAAAACAACCACGGGGAAACTATCTGAAGATGATCGCGATAAGTCGATTTGAGTTATTAAAGTTTCTAAAGACTGCTGTAATATAGAAGATGCAGTATTTTGCATTGCTTGCCATTCAGGTAAAGCATCCTCGTAGACTTCCGGAATCGAGGAACCAGGTAAAATATCGTGAAACTGGTTAAATAAAAGTTTTTTCCAAGCCGCTTCAATTTCAGCTTTGGGGTAATCTACACCACAGCAAATAGTTGCCAAACTAGCAAATAATTCCGCTTCATACAACAGATTTTCACCGCGACGGTTGTAAAGCTTTTGGTCTCCATGAGTAGTATAACAACCGCGATGGAATTCAAGATAAAGTTCATCATTCCAAATGGGGAACTTTGAATTTTGGATTGTTCCCCCCATCTCCCCATCACCC
>NZ_JADEWL010000094.1 GCF_015207665.1 Plectonema cf. radiosum LEGE 06105 | reverse complement strand
CCCCCCATCACCCCATCCCTTCTTCTTTCGTCGAATGAGGAGGGTTTAGAGGAACTTGCTTGGACTTTGGAAGCATCAAGGGGTGAGTTTAAGTTGATTTTGGCTCGGTGTAATTATTTGCGATTGCGATCGCGATTGATGAAGCGTTTGCGAAAGCTGACTGATGTTGATATCCGGATTCTGAATTTGAAGCGTACTGATAAGACTCTTTACGGAACTATTGCTGAGGAGGTTAAGGATAATCCACCGGATGCTTTGATGGTGTTTTACTTAGAGTCGGTGCATAATTTAAAACAAATGTTGAGTGCGACTAATCAGGTGCGCGAAGAGTTTCGCAAGCAGTTTCATTTCCCCGTTATCTTGTGGGTAACAGATGAAGTATTGCCGCAATTAGTCCGCTCAGCAAGCGATTTCGAGAGTTGGGCTACTACTACAGAATTTGCGATCGCGACTTCGGAATTAACTGCAACTCTCAAGGAAGATACCGATGCTTTATTTGCTACATCATTAGCTGCCGATGCTTACTGTTTAGGTTGGCAAATGGGATATTTGCGTCGTCGGGAAGTGATTACTGCACTCCAAGATTTACAAGGTAGAAGATATGAATTAGCACCTGCTCTCAAGGCTAGTGTAGAGTTTGTTTTGGGACAAGATGCTTATTTAACAAATAAAATGGAACAAGCTTTGGAACATTATCATCAAAGTTTGACTTTTTGGCAAAATTCAATTGATACTCATCAATTTTCAATTAAAAAAGCAAAAGTTTATTCTGCTCCTCCCCATCCCCTTGTTCGTGCCTCTTTCCTTCCTAATTCTAAATTCCGCATGGGAGTAATTTTATTTTATATTGGGTTATGTTATTTCCAACAAGCTCAAAGATATCGTTTAAAATCTTTAGATTTTCTGCAAGCAGCAAAACAATATTTTCAACAAAGTATCAATATTTTTACTCAAGCGAATCATCCAAATTTAGTAGCTAAATTTATTAATCCTTTGGGTGAAGTTTTGCAGCGTTTAGAAGATTGGAGCGAGCTAAAAAATATTGCTCAAAAGTCTTTAGATTTGCAGCAATTATATGGAAATTCTTTGCGAGTAGCGCAAGCTTACGGCTTTTTAGCAGAAGTTGCATCGAGTCAAAATCAATGGACTCAAGCGAAACAATATGCTTATCAAGCATTACACAATATTGCCAAAGCTCCCTCCGGACAATTACAACACCGCGCTTTATATTTACTATTATTAGCAAATTCCGAAAGACATCTAGAACAACAACAGCGAGCGGTAAAACATTTACAAATGGCACGAGATATTGGTTCTCAAGATAACCCGCATCAATATATACGTATTTTACAAGCTTTGCGCGAAGTTTATTGGGAACAATTTCGTTATTTGGAAGCATTTCGCGTTAAACTTGAACAGCGTTCTATAGAACAACAATATGGTTTTAGAGCCTTTATTGGTGCAGGAATTATTCAACCACAAAGACAAGCAAAATTAATTGTAGAAACCTTGCATACAACTTCTATACAAGCAGCATCTGTATTAGAAACAGTTGCACCAGAAATGACTGCATCTGGTAGAGCAAGAGACGTAAAAAAACTATTAGAAAAAATTGCTCGTCCCGACTGCAAAATGGTAGTTATTCATGGATATTCTGGTGTAGGCAAAAGTTCTTTAGTACAAGCAGGATTAGTACCCGCTTTAAAACATAGTTCTATTGGTTTACAAGAGATAGTACCAGTACTAGTAAGAACTTACACTAATTGGATATATGAATTAGGAAAACTATTAATCCAAGCATTAAAATCTAAAGGAATTCAATTTGGAATAGATGGAGAATCGGGTAATAAATTTTATCATTTTCCATTTTCAAATCCTGAATCACCCGAAGTTATCTTAGAATTATTACGACAAAGTGAATGGCATAATTTACGAATAGTCTTGATTTTTGACCAATTTGAAGAATTCTTTTTTGTTTATAATTCACCAGTTCAAAGACGGCAGTTTTTTGAATTTATGGGAGAATGTTTAAATATTTTAAGTGTCAAAGTTATTTTATCTTTACGAGAAGATTATCTACATTATTTACTCGAATGTAATCGTCTATCGAGTATGAAAATTATTAATAATGACATTCTCAGTAAACATATTCTTTATAAATTGGATAACTTTCCATCTTCTGATGCTAAATCTTTAATTGAACGCTTAACCCAGCATTCTAATTTTCATTTAGAACCAGGTTTAATAGAGCAACTAGTACAAGATTTATCAGTTAAATATGGAGAAGTTCGTCCAATTGAATTACAAGTAGTCGGAGCGCAATTACAAACCGAGAATATTACTAAATTAATTCAGTATGATAATTGCGGACCAAAAGAAGAATTAGTAAAACGCTACATGAAAGAAGTAGTAGAAGATTGCGGCGAAATCAATCGTCAAGTAGCTGAATTATTATTATATTTACTTACAGATGAAAAAGGTACTCGTCCACTGAAAACTCGTGCGGAATTAGAAAGAGATTTACGAGCTTTATCTTTAGAAGAATTAACTAAAGAAACCAATCAATTAGACTTAGTATTACGAATATTTGTAGAAGCGGGTATAGTAGTTTTAATTCCAGAAAATCCTGCTGATAGATATCAATTAGTACATGATTATCTAGCCTCATTTATTCAAAAACAGCAAAAACCCAGAATAAATGAATTAATTGCAGAACTAAAAAAAGAAAGAAACAAAAGAATCCTCAGCGAAGACAAACTCAACCGCATTTATCAAAATGTATTATTAGCTGCATTAATCACCTTGGGAGTATTCACTCTATTAACTGCGATCGCAATCGGAGGTGTTAGTTGACAATGGACAGTTGACAGTGGACAGTGGACAGTTGTTTATTATCAATCTATAATATGCAGACCTTTAACCTTTGACCTTTAACGTGTAAACTATTAACTGTAGTCTATGCTTTTATCCTTACTACTGATGGATAAGTTACTGGATGAAGCTGGTTCGTTAGAAATTGCCGCTCAAATCAAAAGTAAAGCTAAGAAGCCTTTTGAAAATGCTTATCAAGCGTTATTAGCTACCGAGGGTGCGGTTTATGCTCAAGGTTTTTTAGTTATTAAACGCAAACCTTATCAACTTCTCGAACACGCTTGGATAGAGTTAGATTCGCGAATACTCGACCCCAATTTACCACATTTAGCTAAAAAATCTCAAGAAATGTGGTATTTTACAGCACAAACTTTCACCGGAAAAAAACTTAAAGCAATAATTGAGGAGTCAAAAGAAGATTATCCAGAAGATGATCCATTACCAATTTATGGTGATGCACCTTATGAATATTATGGGGATGTAATGTTAGGTGGTAAAGAATATTTAACAGCTTATCAAGCCGCAGCTGCTAAATGTCAGGAACTCAATCAATCAAATCTTGAGAATAATTAAGGTTTAAGGTCAAAGGTTTAATTCATTTTAGATTTTAAAAACCAAAATTACAATAACTTTTAACTGTTAATTACGATCAAATATGATATTTATTCTTTACAAGTTCTTATTTAAAATTCTAATATTTGATTGACAAAAATTTCTACTGGAGTACCCGCAGCGAGAAACCAAATATTACCACGTCTCATCATCTCAGAAACTGCTTGTTGATTACGAGCGGAAATTTGGGGGACTATTGAGCTTGTACCTCCTTCTAGCGCTCCAGTCAAAATGTTTACTGAATCATTATTTTGAGTAACAATATTTCCTCCTGCGGTTGTAATAATTTCTGAATCAGTACGGTTAGATAATTCTGCGATTTTACTAATAGCTCCCAACGCAAATAATCCTGTATCCATCCCGGCAATTTTTCCAGCTTTTTTAGGATATTGTTGAGCAATTAATGGTTTACCTTGGGGAGAGCGAATTCTGATTGCATTTTCAGGTAGGGTGATTTGCTCAAGTTTACCGTTGCGATTAACTATTGCCGATTTCGCTTGTAATTGTAACATTCCGGCATCAGAAATATTACTAATCTGTGTTAATAATTCTGTACCTGCTGGTAAAGCAATGTTACCATCGCGGGTTTTTAATGGTTCGTTGAGACGAATCACAAAAGTATTATCATCATTTTGAGAATTAGGGGATTTTTGCGATTCTCCAAAAAGCGCGATCGCGAGAACTCCTTTAATGCTAGTTCCGATTGGGACTATTTTCTGGCTATTTAACCCCTTTTGTAGCAAAGAAGTACTATTATTTGCGGATGCTATCGATATTTGGGAAATATCATCTAGCAAGTCGTCTTCGGGGTTTAAAATTCGATTGCTAGGTGAGATTTGAGGTTTGGGGATGTTTGCTACCTCGGTATTGGGTATGATGGGCAATGAATTTGTTGGTGTTAAGGTTGGTAAGGAATTCTGTGAAGGTGGGTTGAGAGAAGGTGGATTTTTTGGTGTAACTTGTCGTCGTGGTTGCGATACAACTGGTTGTGATGCTACCAATTGTGGAACTCGAACGATTTTTTCCTTTTCAACTGTGACAATTTTGGGTATATAAACAGTTGGTGCTGGGGTGGGTACTCGTTGAATGATGACACGGGGGGCTGTTTGGGGTGGAGATTGGGAAATTTGACGAGCAGGAGTATTATTATTGGAGTTGTTTACGGGAGTAGAAATTTGGGGTTGAGATTGCAATGTTCTTAACTGCATTTGTGCTAATTTTACAGCTTTTGCTTGTTCAGATAGAGCTAATTTTGTTTTTAAAAGTTCAATTTCTGCTTGGGGATTTGGTTCATTGAGTTGTGTTTCGGGAATATTATTTTTAATTGCAGTAGGTAATGATGATTGATTATTTCCTCCTCCCATCATTTGGGATAGTAATACACCTGCAACGGTAACTGCAATTAAAGTCCCTGTACCTACAACTACTACTTTTGTAAAGGGATTTGAGGCTAGGGAAGGTCGAGTTTTTTGAGACTCGGATGTGGAGATTTCATCTGAATTTATCGAAGCAATTTCACCGTCATATTTATCATTATTTAAATCATTTTTATTTATATCCTTATCGTGTAAATCATCATCAAAACCTACTAAATAAGCCATTTTACGTTGCCAATCATCAGTAGAATTGACCGATTCTTCATTGGTATTATTGGGATTACGATAAAATTCAGAAGTAGATAAATTATTCATGATTTTAATTGAGAAGATTTACAAATTGCTAATTAAACAGAAGTATCTAAACAAACTTTATCTGTCACATCACAAACATTGAGAATTTTTAATTGTACTTCAGATAAATCATATACTGCTTTTTGCAAAGAATGTAGAGGTTTTTCTGATTGGATTATCGGACTATCAACTGCTTCAACAATTATATTTTTTCGCCAAACTGTACTCTCCCCATTCATGTCTTTATTTAGAAAAAATACTCGCCGCGCATTAACATTCAATTGCCAAATTCCTGGTTTAATTTTTTCTGGAGAAGAGATGCTTTCAATAATAAAAAAGCTTTCAATATTTTCACCATTACCTTCAGGATTAATCTCTGAGATAAATTTATTGCCTAGGTTTTTAGAAACTAATTGTGAGCTAAAATTCAAAACTGTTTCCGGGGACTGTTTTTTTGACCAAGTAAACATTAATGTTAAACTTTCACCAACAAAGCGACGAATACTTTCTGGATGTCTTTGATGATATTCTTGAGGTGCAAAGGAAATTGCCTTTCCATCAACAAGTTGTCCTAATACTTGAGGAAAATAATTTGTAATTCGATTTAACATCGAAGCATTAAATATCAACAATCCTAATGCTAATAAATTCACACTGAATATTGCAACTGTAAATAAAGGTAGAATATTTGATTGCTTTTTATTCGGTTGATTGATTAAGTGCATAATGATGGTATGTGTAAAATTGGTTAATCATTAATTGATAAATTGATTTGTATTAAAACCTGGTTGACAGCGACTTGAAGTATCATTGAGACACAAATCAGTGATTTCGTAAATCTCTAATTTTTGCGATCGCAATCTATAAACTGCTTGTTGTAAGGGTGTAATTTCCCCAGATAAAGGATGTTCATAAGCATCAACAGCACGTACTAAAAAATCTTTATTAAAAGGGGTAATAGTTTTTTTATTATTACTATTTTGAACGATATTCGCAACCATTCCAACCCGCCATTTTCCTGGTGAAATATTTTCTGGTGGATAAACACGTTTAATTAGCAATTGTCCGGTAATTTTTTGATTATTATTGTTAGAAATAAAGATATCATTAGGTGTCATATCCGCAATTTGGGTTATAAATCCTTGACGGAAATCTTCACTTAAACCAAAACTTGCAACCCAACTACTAGAAGTAATTTTTTTGTTGTATCCTTGGGGTGTTTTGACTGTAATTCCCAAGTCTGGTTTAGGATTAGTTGCATCTTCAATAGTTTGTGGTGGTAGGTTCCCGCTCCAATTAAATATTGCGGTCATTGTTGTACTGACAAATTGGCGAATTGCTTCGGGATTTCTTTCCAGTATATTGTTTGCTGTGGCAGGTTTTCCGTTAATTAATTCGATAAATGTGGGTGCTTTTCGAGTAGTAATATTCCGAATTAATAGTCCTTGGTAAATAATAAAAAATAGTGTAAATATATTGAAAATCAAGGTAATAATTGCCAATATTTGGAGGAAATTAATTTGTTTTTTTTGTTTTGGGAGTAGTCCAGCCATTTTTTTATGGGTTAGTTATCTGACGGTTTATTCTCTAGTTATAATCACTTTTTCTAAGAATTATTCATAGCATTAAATGTCGTAATTCCTCCTACCGCAGCGATAACTAATGATAAGATAGGAGCAAGTATACCAATACAAATTAAAAACCAAGTTAAATCTAAATTGGTGGCAATATTTTGGGCTGATGTATCCACTACCACTGTGGCTGTGGTTAAGATAATAATATTAAATGAAATTTTGGCGATCGCAATTGCGAAAAATCCAGTTAACCAAACAAAAATAGGTTTGACTGTGACAGGTAAAAGAGATGCACCTAGTGCAATGGGACCAAGAGCAGCGGTTAACAACATTGTTGCTTCCATCAGATTTTGAAAGGCAAATTGAGACGATATTAATAGGTTTTTAAAATTTATTTGGCTATTAGAACCTAATAGAGAATTAAATTCAACTTCGGAAACGGGATAGGTATTAAAGATAATTTGATTAACTTGGGTTTCTAAGCGGTTTATCCATGGTTGGTTTCCATATTGATTACGATAATTTCCCCAAAGTGGATCTATTTTTTCTTTGCTTTTAGTTAAACATTGATTTTGTAGTTCTCCCATCAGCGATTGACAAGGACGAAGTAATGCACCGACAAAATCTTCAGCAACACTAAGATTAATTGCTTGTTGATATATTTGATTATTATTGGTAGTAGTGATAACTTGCTGATTAATCGTATTTAAAAAATTCCTTGTCCCCAAAGTTAAATTAGATAGGGGAGTACCATTCCCTGGATTTGCTAATAGTAATACGATAATAAATGGCATGATTAATGAAGAAATAGGACGAGAATATTCGTTTTCTAAAACATCTCGTAACCATTGAGCCACAAATAAAAGTAAAGTGCCAACAGCAAAGAAAATACCCAGTCTTGTTAATGCTCCATAGATATTATTATTGGTATTAGTCTGTAATAAATCAATCCATTGTTTATCCCAATTCGTCGCAATATTTTGAGTAACAATCGACCCATTTTCAATCAGACTATTGGTATCGAATTGAGCCAAAAAAATATTAATAATAATTATCACTCCTTTTTACTCCCTTGCTCTGTTTGGAATAAATTAGATTGAGTTGCAACCCGTAATAATCTAGCTGCTGTAGTCGCAGTTTCAATTCTGCGATCGCGATTAATATCCTCTAGCTCTGTGGAGATATTTGTCAGATTTAAATGGGAATATTGTAAATCTTGTTGAATTTGGATATTAGTTCCTAGATTAGCCGCTAAAATCCTCGTCTGTTCATTTTGAATATTCAGATTTTGGATTTCTAAATCAGCCAATCCTTCCCATGTTAACTGGGTTAGTTTAGCTTGATTATTCAACATGGATGAAAAAGCCGAGGTAACTGGATTTAGATTGTCAATATTTAGTCCTGTTAATGTGTTAGCCGCAGCTTGAATTTCCAATTGTTTTCTTTGCTTATTTGTAGATGCTGTCTCTAGGGCAATATTTACTTGTTGAACTGAATTTTGAGCATTTTGTAATGTATTTTTTATCCTTGCCTGTCCACCACTTCCTAATGTTGCATCAATTGCACCACGGGTAATCTCCCGGTCTAAATTATTGCTAATTTTACTCCCATGAACTACAGAATTATTTTCATACTTATCGGGAATTGGATATTGACTAAGTTGGTTAATTACATCTTTTCTAGTTGTATTGGGATTGGGAATTCTCAATTCACCCGATGCATTGTTAACTGTGGTATTCACTGTTTGCATCTGATTGAACATCTCAGTAGCTTGATTATTTAAATAATTTTTAAAATCATTGCTATAGGATTGAAATTCTATCCAAACATTACCCAAACCCGCCCAAGATGGTAAGTTAGAGATTACAAGCGTTAGAGGTAATAAAAAACAGATTCTCAATAAATATATTCTGAAATTTATCTTGTTTTGATTTTTAATACTTTCTTTCATTTTAACCTCCACGAATTTTCATGACTAAATATCCAGCGAATTGGGAAATTGCTTCATACTTATCCGGGTACTTTTGCATAAATTTTTGACGTTGACTTTGTTCTTCTGGATTATTAGCAACTACCGCTAATTGTTCATAACCAGGATAATAGCGACAGTAGGTGTAAATTCCGTTATCATCTAATAACCATTGACTGTAAATATCTTCTTTACGGGGGAAAAAACTTTCCGAAGCATTGCGACTAATAACTTCACGGGGATATCGCAAAATATTAATAAAACTATCAACTGCAACAGGTTGAATTCGTCCAATTAATCGGGTTGTCAGGTTTTGTAAAATCTTAGATGCAGCGCTAGATTTAGCAATTGTATCAGGGTCTTGGGCTGATAAAATTACTCTCACACCTGATTTTGCACCGTTAGCGCAAAGTCTTCCTACCAAATTAGATATTTGCGGAAATTCAAATAAAATTGGTGCTTCATCAATAAAAAATATCGATGCTGGGCTACTCAAAGCACGACGTAATGCAGCTGCATAAGCGCTTAACGATAACAATGCTGCATCTTCACTATCTAATAAATTCCGCAGTGCAAATACTAATAATTGTGCATCTGTAGGAAAACTTGATGGTGCAGAAATTGATTGTCCAACCCGGCTTTGTAACCAAAACCGCAACCTTAAATTGATGACTTCTAATGCTTCATCAACTCTTTTCCCACCTGTAGGTAAATTCAAATGTTCGCGGCAACAGAAAGGCAGAAAATCTTTTAATGTCGGGATTTTATCCCATTCCGGTGAACCAAAACCTTTTTCAGTGGCGATCGCATATCTTGATTGTATCCCTGCATCGGCGAAAAATTCGGTTAAAGCTAAGTTGATTAAGGAACGTACTGTTTGCCATAATAACTGGTTTTCACTAGTATTACCTAATACCATTGTCATCAAAGCTGATTCGAGAAACGCGAAAAAATCTTGAAAGCGATCGCGTTGTTCTTCCGGTGATAATAATCGCAAATCTGGGGCTTCAAACAGATTATTAGCTTGGTTAGAAATATCAAAATATGCGCCGTATTCGGATAAAAATTGGGTGTAATCAGTAAATGTAGATGTTCCATCAGGTTTGGGGAAATCTAAAGCCACAACAGGAATATTATGAGCTAAAGCTTGAGTTAAAATTCCTGATACCAGTACTGATTTACCGGCACGTGTAGTAGCAAATAATGCTAAATTTTTATGTTGATTAAATAAATCAATATATACCGGAGTTCCTCCTTCATCTGCAATCAATTCAAATCCTTGTTTATCACCAGCACGAGTTGTGACTAAAGGAGTTAATCCCCAAACCTCATTGGTTAAATACAATTGACGACGATTAAAAGGTTTTGCGAATAAACTTTCCCAAACAATCGGTAGAGTTTGTAACCAAATTTTCCAAGCATATTCGGTTTCACGAATTACTTTTGCAGGACGTTGAAAACAGTTTTCTATATATCGACAAGCTTCATCCAATTTATCTAAATTAGGACGATGAACTAAGATAGCAATTCCTGTATAAATAGGTATAGATCCCTCATAAATTTTTTCCTGAGCAGCGATGGATTTTTGTAATTTAATTTGCGCTCCCACATCAATGGTATTACTTTTTTCTTGAGCAGTTTTTGCCGTCATATTTGATTGTTTTAAAACCCGTTGTAATGTGGCTTTAACTATCGCTGGATTGGCAGAAGTTAGTTCACAAAAAACCTCCGTATCTACCACGGAATCCCGTGCAATTAATTCCCATAAATAGCGTAATTGGGAATTTTTATCTACCCAACCACCGGGCTTTTCTAAAAACGTCATCACCCCCACATAATTATTTTTTACCCTTACCCATTTCCTTTCTGCCACAGGAATGCTGGATTCTGTTAAAAAAGTCGTACTGTGAGTATTTTCCAACAATAATTTACTACTGGGTAAATCAGAAGAAGTTTTTTCCTGTAATCCGTTTTCATCCCAAACTAACAATTGGGGAATTTCGATCACCGGAGTCGGATTAAATCTTCTCCAAACCTCACCCCATAATTCCTTTGCTGTGAGGGGACGAATATCCAATCCCATTTTATTTGCTAATACCTGTTCCCAACGGCGAAAACCTTCATTGTAAGCATTAGTAATAATTGTTTCGATGCGTTGGGTTTCTCGTTCTGTCGTTTCACCCTTAAACGCTAACCACCAATTTTCCGCCTTAGCAATGATTTTTTCAATCCAATCATCACTGGCTCTAGTATCAGGTTCCACCGTATAAGTAACATAAATCCGCAAAAATTTCGGTTTGCGAATTCCTTCTCGCGTCAAATTTCTGATTCGTGCGCGTTCCGATGTTAATAAATATTGAATATCTCGCGATCGCGTTTTTTTAACTAATTCCCCTAATTGCCACTGACGCTGACTATCTCCTGTAAATGAACCCAAATGAAATGTAATTCTTTCTTCCTCAGGTAAATCCTTTAAACCAGATTCAATTCGATTACAAACTGCATTAATTTGTTCTGTTCTTAAAGTTGTATGAATACCCCGACAATCAAACCCAAAAACAAAACATAATCTGTCATTTTGAGCATTTTTATTTAAAATATACGCACCAATATTACGACCATGCATTGCTATCTGTAACATCGTCGCTAAATGCAATCCATCCTCAAAGGGCGTTAATCTACCTTCTGCGGGATTGACGCTTTGTTTTCCGATTTTTTCTTTCATGATAAAAGCCTAGAAAACTCCGATATCTCGCCATTCCTCGCGTCCATTTGGGGACACCCACAAACTTGCTTAAAAATCGCCAACTCCTACCCCCACTCAATATCCACCAAGTAGCCATTCCCCAACCAGCAACCAAAAATGTCCACAACCATTTTTGCCACTCATCCCTAAATAATCCACCCAAAAATCCATTAACAATAAAATAAGCACCTAGTGCAATTAAAGTCCAAGGAATAATTTGATTTGCTGGAATCGGACCAAGAGAAGGTTGAGTTCCTAAAATTTGATTAACGGGTCGAAATTCTTTTTCGTCTTCGTGCATAAAAATAAAATACAAAATACAGCAGTCAATCAATTTTGGATTTTGGATTTTGAATTTTAGATTATTTAATTACGTTCGCGGAACTTTCCTGCTGTCACCCAATTACAAAAGAAGTCAATACATCTGCTATTGTCACAGCAATTACTACCAACAAAGGAGTACGGGCTACAACTTGCCAATCCTCGTCTTTCCGGACTGCATTAATTACTCCAATTAATGCCATCGCAATATAAAGTAAATACAATGCTCGCAAAACATTAAAAACTAAACTAACCGCATCATTAGCACCTCCTTGCGACCCTTGGGTTAAAGTATTTTTAAAAAAATTTTCGGCTTTACCAAAAAATTGAGCCGCCGCAGGTGTACTAAAATAATCCAACCAAAATATACTTAAAAGAATGACGATAACTACAGTTTGAATTACTGAAATCACATATTGAGAAGATTGGCGAAACTCTCCATATATTTGAATCGCTATCATCAGCAAGGAACCGATTAGCAGGCTAAATAATAAACTAGAACTATGAGATGTAATTGCTATCAAAAAAATTGCACAAGTTAATAGTAAGGGAAAAGACAAGAATTTACTGGGAATATATCTCATATATTTTTCTATATATATTAGATTGGCAATACACTGGATATTTTTTCTAATCAATCGATTGCTTAAAACCGATTCAACGTGGGTAAGTAACAAAACCTATACTACATTAATTTTGTAAATGCAAAAGTAAATACGATACTTTAAAGCTTAAAATAACAAGTATTTTTAACAAATTAAAATCAATATATTAAAGATTAATCAATTCTAAATTACCTAACTTTCTAGAATCACATAATCATATTAACTAGAGATTAAAAAACGCTAAAATTTAGAATAACATTTATTGATTTGTGATTTGCAATACAAAACTAATGCCATTAAGAAGAAAGTGTCTTATTTATATAAGTAGGTCGATACAGAAAATTATCATTTAGACAAGGCAAGAGGGAAGAGAGTTGAAGATTGATTTACATTTATATAGGGTTATTTTTTGCGCCAGCTTACTTAGCAATCCTAAATAATTTGGGAAAAACATATTTATGAAGATTTAGAATTGTAGTGGGAGCATCTTTCTCCCTAGCAGTAACGAGCAAGATGTTTTCCCTTCTCGCACACGGAGTGAACGCACTACTTGAGTACTATATATATAAATTACGTTATTAAGAACGTGAATGCTTCCTTACAATCAGTTTCAGGCATAATAAAAATTTCTATTTACGTAAGTCTTGATACATTTAAAAATTGCTATATCTATAAATAAATAGCTCTGATTTATTTTTATTAGTAAGTAATTATAATTTGATAAATTAATAGTCAATTAATGCTGACTTTACTTCGATTTAATGTATTAATCTTAGATTGAGTTAGATTCAATAACGAATTCTTATTTCAGCAATCGTTAGATTTTTTTTGAAAGTGTGAATATCTGTAAGATTTGCATGATAAAAATTCACACTCATATTTTCCGCGCATCATTTCAGCTAAAAATTTTGATTAGTTCAAAGAATAAATAAACCTGAAAGAGAGGAATACTCCGAATGAAAGGTCGTTTTCATCCAAAGAATGACGTATCACTGAACCAATCTGGTAACGAATCAATCCGCGACGTGATTGAGCGCATGGGGATGAAGCGTCGTCGCTTTATCATGACTGCTGTAGGTACTTCCGTGTTAACAGTTTTAGGTGATGTTACAGTTAATGGTTTACTTCAAACTGTAGAAGCTGCGCCCATCCCACCTAGCTCAGGATTTCAAGGTATTGGTTTTGAAAGTATTAAGCCCAATCTTCTGAATCCAGCTACAGGGAAATTGGAAAAAGATTTAGTTAGCGTTCCCGACGGTTACAAAGCGGAAGTATTGATTGCTTGGGGAGACCCAATCATGCCTGGAGCTCCCACCTGGTCACCAGATGCTACTCAAGATGCTTCTGCTCAAGAAAAGCAGTATGGTATGCACTCTGATGGTATGCACTTTTTCCCCCTGAGCGGTGGACGAGAGGTATCCAATAGAACAGCTAGACGTGTTGGTAATCAAGGACCAACAGTTAATAGTGGCATCATTTGTGTTAACCACGAGTACACCCAAGAAACCATTCTTCATGGTTCCGAAGGTTTGACTCCTGTTACCATTGCCAAAGTCCGCAAATCTCAAGCTGCTCACGGTGTCTCGATTTTTGAGGTATCCAAAACCAGATTTGGTAATAGCTGGACTTTTGAACGTAATTCTCCCTATGGTCGTCGTCTCACCGCTAACACTGAGATGCGGGTTTCTGGACCCGCCGCAGGTAACGCATTATTAAAATCGAAAAAGTTTAATATCACTTCCACTGGTTCTGTGCAAATCGGTGTAAACGATGGTTTCACCGCTTACGGAACTGTAAATAACTGTGCGAATGGTTACACTCCTTGGGGTACCTACCTCACCTGTGAAGAAAACTGGAACGGCTACTTCGGTCATCTTGACGAGACTCTAGTTTCAACTCCAGGAATTCCTGATGCAGAAATTTTAGCAGCACAAGCTCGCTACGGTGTTACCAAGAATGGATTTGGTTATCGTTGGCATGAAGCTGACCCCCGCTTTAATAACCGTACTAATCCCCTCGAACCCCATTTATTTGGTTGGGTCGTAGAAGTTGACCCATACAACCCCCAAAGCAAACCAGTCAAGCGTACTGCATTAGGAAGATTTAAGCACGAAAGCGTTCAGTATGTAGTTGATGACCAAAATCGTTTAGCTTTTTACATGGGTTGTGACGAACGTAACGAGTATATCTACAAGTTTGTTTGCTCCAGACCCTACAATCCCAGAGCTCGCGGTGCCAACAGTAACTTATTAGATGACGGTATTTTATACGTTGCTAAATTTAACGATGATGGTACTGGTCAGTGGATAGCTTTAGTTCACGGACAAAATGGTTTAACAGCACAGAATGGCTTTAGAAACCAGGGTGAAGTGCTTATTAAAACTAGAGAAGCCGCAGATAGAGTCGGTGCAACCATGATGGATAGACCAGAATGGACAGCAGCCCGTCCTCGTATCAACGGATTCCAGGAAATTGAAGTCTATTGTACTCTGACCAACAATAGCCGTCGTGGTACAAATCCAGCTTCTGTCAACAATCCCGATGGTACGACAGCTGGAGGTTCAGCACGTCCTCCTGTTGATGCTGCTAACCCTCGTCCTGATAACCGTTATGGTCACATCATCCGTTGGCGAGAAACTGGACGCACTGTGACAGCTAGTTCCTTTAGTTGGGATATTTTCTTGGAAGCTGGTGATAGCAAAAGAACTGAAGCAAATCTTGTTGGTAATATCAACGGTGATGACTTGAGTTCACCAGATGGTTTATGGTTCGACGACTTCGGTCGTCTCTGGATTCAGACTGATCATTCGGGAGATGGTAAAGGTGATGTGAGCAACATCGGTAGTAACACCATGTCTTGTGCTGACCCCAATACCAAGGAAGTAAGGCTATTTTTGACCAGCCCCACAGACTGCGAAGTTACTGGTGTCACCAGCACACCAGATGGTAAAACCATGTTTATTAACATCCAGCATCCAGGTGATAGTGGTGATGCAACAAATCCAAATCTAACCAGTAATTGGCCTCACTCTCAAGGTTATGGTCCAGATGGTCGTCCCCGTTCCGCAACAGTAGTGATTACCCGTAATGACGGTGGAATTATCGGTGGTCTTTAATACTAAGTCGTAAACATATCTTAGTTAAGATTGCCTGAATAATAAGGGTAAGCCGTTAAGTTCCCGCTAATTTGGTATAGACGTAGACTTCCTACGTCTATACAAAATTTTAATGCCAGAAAAAGCCTGGATTATATCCGCCCCGAAAGCTACGAATCGTGAATTTTGGATTGGTCTCACGGCTCAATCCAGGGGTTTGTACCATCAAGTAATAATTGGTCTCATGAATAATTTTTCAAAAATTACATATTTGACTGCTGTTTGGTTATTGGCTTTGTCAGCATCTGCTGTTGCTGAAGAAACTAATTCCGAAAAATTGCCATCCGTTTCCCCTCAGTTTGGCATTCAGTATACAACTGAAGGTTCTGGTTTTGAATCTCTAGGTAGTCTGGATGCGTTTGTTCCGGTTTTCCAAACGAATGGTAAAAATGTCACCTTTGTTCAGGGACGATTATTCCTAGATAACGATTCCGAAATGGGTGGTCATGTATTATTTGGACACCGGATTTACAATCCAGAAAAAGACCAAGTTGTTGGTACTTATATTGCTTATGATGGTCGTGATACGGAAGAAAATTATTTTAAACAATTAGGTTTCGGTTTTGAATCTCTAAGCAAGGTGGATTTCCGTGCAAATGCTTATCTTCCCCTTGGTGATAGCCGTCAGCAGGTTGGTAACTCGATTAATACTGGAACTGCGGTTTTTAGTGGTAATAGTGTTTTTGCCCAGCAGTTACGTTCTTTTGAATTGGGTTTACATGGAATAGATGCGGAAGTCGGAACAAAGTTAGCACGTCTTGGTAGTGGTGATTTACGTGCTTATGCGGGTGGTTATTATTTCTCTGCTGGAGGTAAGGAAGCATTTGGTTGGAAGACTCGTTTAGAAGCCCGTCCAACTAATTTTGTCGGAGTCAATTTATCTTTGCAGCATGATGCTTTGTTTGATACCAAAGCAGTTGTCAGTGTGGGCGTGAATTTCCCCGGTAGTGGTGCGAAAAGGGGAACGAAACAAAATCAGAATTGGGCGCGGATGGGTAGTTTTGTTGAGAGACGTACAACTATTGCAGTTACAAATGATACTCAGTTGGGTCTTTCTGCGGCTTTAACCAATCCAGCGACAGGAAATGCTTGGAATATCATTTACGTTGCAGATACTGGAAATAGCAATGGTACTGTTGAATCTCCCTACGGTTTTGATAAGTTTTCCCAAGCTTTGGAAGATGCAAAAGGCAAACCAGGTAGTTTAATCTACGTTCGCTCTAACATTAATGAGAATACCTTACCTGCTTTTGAGATACCAAACTTAACGGAAGTTGCTTCGAGTCTTACTCGCAGAACAATTGACACTCGCGAACTAGGTATTGTGGGATTACCTTTTGCTGATTTAGATGTCTTCTCTACGACTATTCAGGGTGATTTCACTTTGAAGAGCAATACCATTTTAAATGGCTTTACCGTTAATGGTACTGTGCTTGGTCAAAACATTAGTGATGTCGATATCATCAATAATACTATCCAAGATGGTGAAGGTATTAACTTAACCAATGCTACTGGTAAGGTTAATATCACTAACAATACCATTCTCAATTCTCAAGCTAATGCCATTATTATCAGTAATGATTCTGGTAATGCGGAAGTTGCAATTCAAGACAACCAAATCAACAACAGCTTCGGTGGTGTACAAGTTAGAGCCTTTGATGATGCAAAGGTAAATTCAAATATCACTGGCAATACCATTCAAGATACATCCTTGGCAGGTATTGGAGTTGAATTCAACCAAAACAGTCAAGGTAATGTCAACATTGCTGACAATACCATTAGTAATGTGGTGTTGGATGAATTATCCGATGGTATTTATGTAGAATTATTCGATAATGCCTCTGCGGATAATATTTCCATCAACAACAATACTGTCAGCGATACCACTGGGCGAGGTATTAGTATTGCTAATTTTGCGGAAAATATCGGCATCAATCTCGCAATTACTGGAAATACTGTTAATAGAAGTGATGCTGAAGGTATTGGTGTTGAAGGTATTAATGGAACTACTGGAGTTAGTAATAATACTGTTAAAGATACCCTCAGTGAAGGTATTAGTCTACAACAGATAAATGGTACAGCTACCATTAGTAACAATACAGTTGAGAATGCTGCTGGAAGTGGTATCAGTGTTACTGATTCTGTTGACAACACAAATCTTGCAATCACCGCAAACACTGTTGATGAAACTGATGCTCAAGGTATCGCTGTTGAAGGCATTAATGGAACTACTACTATTAGTAACAATACTGTTAAAAATGCCCTCGACGAAGCGATTAACTTAACCAATGCTACTGGTACAGTTGATATTACTAACAATACCGTTAGCGATAATCAAGGTAATGGGATTGCGATTAATAATGATTCTGGTGATACCGAAATTGCAATTCAAGATAACCAAATCAGCAACAGCCTGGGTGTGACAACAGCAGTTTCTGAAAATACCCAAGTTGCGATCGCGAATAATCAAATCACCAATGACTTGAATGGTACAGTTATAGACTTATCGGGAACTGCAACTGCCAGCGCCCAGATTAGTAATAATACCATCACTGGTTTTAATAGTGGCGTTTTTGTTGCTGCTGGTGATGTTTCCGATGTGGATAATTTGGATATTACAAATAATCAAATTACTGGTTTGCTTGATAATTTATCCCAGGGAGTCACTGTACAAGTCTTTGATGATGCAAAGGTAAATTCAAATATTACTGGCAATACCATTCAAGATACATCCTTGGCAGGTATTGGAGTTGAATTCAACCAAAACAGTCAAGGTAATGTCAACATTGCTGACAATACCATTAGTAATGTGGTGTTGGATGAATTATCCGATGGTATTTATGTAGAATTGTTCGATAATGCCTCTGCGGATAATATTTCCATCAACAACAATACTGTGAGTGATACCACTGGGCGAGGTATTAGTATTGCTAATTTTGCGGAAAATATCGGCATTAATCTCGCAATTACTGGAAACACTGTTGATACAACAGGTGCTGAAGGTATCGCTGTTGAAGGTATTAATGGAACTACTGAAGTTAGTAATAATACTGTCACCAATGGCTCAAGTAAAGGTATTGGTTTAACTAATAATACTGGTAAAGTTGATATTACCAACAATATCGTTACTGACAATCAAGGTAACGGTATTGCGGTTAATAACGATTCTGGTAATGCAGAAATTGCAATTAAAGATAACCAAATCAGCGATAACCAGAATGGTGCAGTTATAGACTTATCAGGAACTGCAACAGCAAGCGCCGAGATTACTAATAATACCATCACTGGTGCGGATAATGGGGTTTTTGTTACCCTTGCTGATGATTCCCAACTTGATAATGTGGATATTACTGCTAACTTCATCGACGAGACATTTTTGGCAGGAATTGGTGTCGAATTCAACCAAAATAGCCAAGGTAATGTAAACATTGCTAACAATGAAATTAGTAATGTCGAGTTTGATGAATTCTCCGATGGTATTTATATCGAATTATTTGATAGTGCTGCAACTGATGGCATTTCCATTTTGACTAACACTATCACTAATACCACTGGACGCGGTATCAGCGTTGGTAATTTTGCTGAAAATACCGAGACAAACGTGGAAATTACCGGAAATAATATCGATACAACCGATGCTCAAGGTATCGGTGTCGAAGGTGTTAACGGTACAACTACAATTATTAATAACGAGATTAATAATGCTGTTGATCAAGGTATTTATGTAGAAGATCAAACTGGTTCTGAAAATATTACCGGAAATACCGTTACCAATACTCGTGAATTGGAATAGTATTTAAAATAATGTAGAGACGTAGCAATGCTACGTCTCCTTCAAGGGTTTTCGGTAATACATTATGAACGACAAATTAGAATTTATTAAACCAATCTCCGTTGAATTTCCTCAGCTAATTTATCCAAAGAAACTTCTATTTGTTCTCCCGATTTTAAATCCTTTAAATTAGATTTTTCTACTGCTGCTTCATCAGCACCAATAATGACACAAAATTGAATTCCTTGTTTATCAGCCGATTGAAACTGCTTACCCAAACCACGTTTATCAAAACTAGTAATTACATTAATTCCTGCTTGACGTAATTGTTGAGATACTTTTAAATAAAGTGGCATCAAATCTTCTTGTAAATTCACCACCATTACCTGGGCTGGTGTTGCAGATAAAGACTTTAAAATATCAGCTTTTAATAACCGACTCATCAACCGAGTTAAACCGATAGAAATACCTACACCCGGCATTTTTTCCCCTAAAAAAGTTCCGACTAATTCTTCATATCTACCACCAGAACAAATACTTCCTAAAGCTTCATGTCCTAATAAAGTTGTTTCATAAACTGTGCCAGTATAATAATCTAAACCGCGAGCAATTGATAAATCAATACAGTAGCGATTATCCGCAACTCCTAAATTACGAACTCCTGAAATTACAGTTTCTAATTCATCTACTCCTAACTTAAATTGTTCAGCTTCTGATATATTTTCAGCAAGATGTCTCAGCTTATCTAATACCTCATCCACCGAACCTTTAATATTAATAAATTCAATAATTTTTTCAGTTTGTTCTGAAGAAATTCCTTGTTTTTCTAACTCATTTTTTACCTTAACTTCGCCAATCTTCTCTAAATTATCAACTATTCCCACACAGGTTTTAATCTGATCTTCGGTGACACCAACCGATTGAAAGAAACCAGTTAAAACCTTGCGGTTATTTATGCGAATTAGAAAATCGCCAATATTAACAGCTTCAAATATTTCCGAGATAATTGCAGGCATTTGAGCATCATAAAGCAAACTCAATTCTCGACGAGCAATCACATCAATATCGCATTGACGAAATTGGCGAAAACGTCCATCTTTTGCCCTTTCCCCACGAAATACTACATCCATTTGATAGCGTGCAAAGGGAAAAGTCAAATTATTTAAATTCCGCGCAATATAAGCTGCTAAAGGAACAGTTTGGTCAAATTTTAAAGCCCTAGCTTCCGAATTATTATCATCGGATTTATCCTTACCCGATTGTTCTTTCTCAGCTTGTTTATTCGGCGGTAAAATCGGACTAATACCATAGATAATATTATCACCTTGATTTCCCTTAGCTTGCAAAACCTCCAAACGTTCCACCGCAGGAGTTTCAATTGGTGTAAATCCGTAACTTTCATATACTTTACGGATAGTATCCATTAAATAAGATTCTAAGCGCTTTTCACCTGGTAGAAATTCAGTAAAGCCGCTGGGATTTGTATAATTTATTTTTTCAGATTTTGACATAGTTGACAGTTGAGAGTTGAGAGTTGACAATTACCTATTACCTATTACCTATTACCTATTACCTATTACCTATTACCTATTACCTATTACCCATTACCCATTACCCATTACCTATTACCGATTCTGTATTCTTTCTTCTTGAATTAGTGTCCGTTTAAATACTTGATTATCTTTAAACCAATGCCAAGTACGAAAACGATAATTATTACACTGACTAATATTAATCATTTCATATAAATAAGCATTTGGTATTCCTTTATAAGAAAACCATAAAATAATCGTTGAATCATCAACTTCCCAAGCTTTACCTGTAATTCGTTCAGTATCAAATATTAATTTTTTATCTTGATATATCCCAGGAAATTGATGTTCTTCATGTTTTCCATCTGCCCAAGTATAATGATTAATTTGATGATAAGAGTAATCACCAGATTCGGGAAACTCACAGATTAAATACGATTCGTGTTTATCAATAATTTTACCTTCACTATCAACTACAGTATAAGTACCTTTCCATTCTCCTTGATGACGATAAAGCACCGGCATTTCTTCTTTTATATTTGACATAATTAATTGATAGTTGATAGTTGATATTTGTTGGTTGATAGTTGATAGTTTATAGTTGATGGTTGATAGTTGATGGTTGTTGGTTGATAGTGGATGGTTGATGGTTGATAGTGGATGGTTGATGGTTGATAGTGGATGGTTGATAGTTGATAGTTGATAGTGGATGGTTGTTGGTTGATAGTGGATGGTTGTTGGTTGTTAACTGATAACTGATAACTGATAACTGATAACTGATAACTGATTACTGATTAAACCACCAAGGGTCATAATTATCCTTAGTCTTAATCAAAAATGCTTTTTTCCGCAGGAATCTTGTTAATGCTGAAGCACCCATACGAGAACCTCCTAAACCGGAAAATTTAAAAGCGTTTTTTTCAGCTTCATGTATCATAGATGTTAAACCTGCATCATTAATACTAATAGCACCTGCATCGATTTTACGCGCTATTTCTAATGCTTCATCTCGCGATTCGGAAAATACTGCTGCACTCAATCCATAAAAGGTATCATTAGCTAATTCTATGACTTCTTCTACTGTAGAAAAAGACATTATTGGCATTATTGGACCAAATGTTTCTTCATTCATTAACTTCATTTCATGATTCACTTCGGTAATAACTGTCGGATGACACCACCAACCACCACCGATTTCTTCAACTTCACCACCACAGTGAATTACCGCACCTTTTGCTACTGCATCTTGTAAATGTTCATTAATAATTGCAGCTTGTCTTTCAGTAATAATTGGACCAATTTCTCCACTTTCTAATGTCGGATAAGCAAGGTTTAATTGATGTGCTTTTGCTATCAGTTTATGATAAAATTCTGCAAAAATATTTTTTGCAACATAAATTCTTTCTATTGATAAACATGATTGTCCGCTATTGACTACTGAACCCCATAATATAGCAGAAGTCGCTAACTCTATATCTGCTGATTCTAAAACAATTGCTGGGTCTTTTCCTCCTAATTCTAAGAACGCTGGAATAAAACGTTGTGCTGCTGCGATCGCAACTTGTTGTCCTGTTTCTACACTGCCTGTAAAACAGACTAAATCTACATTTTCTACCAAAGTTGCTCCCGTTTTACCATCTCCCTCAATAAAAGTTAATATATCTCGTAATTTTGGTACAGCATTAACCGCATTCATCAAGGGTGCCATAAATCTAGGGGTAATTTCACTAGGTTTAACAATTACCGCACAACCCGCAAGTAATGCCGGAATGGTATCAATAGTTGATAATAATAAAGGAAAATTCCAAGGACTGATAACCCCAACTAAACCATAAGGAACTGCCGTTTGTTGTACATTAATAAATGAAATTGAGGTTCCTTTTTCCTTATCTTGTAATAACCTCGAACTCAACCGACACCATCTATCAATGCTCGTAACAAATGAATCAATTTCTAATTTAGAAACCGATAATCTACCAGTATCAATTACTAAAGCTTCCATCAATTTATCTCGCATTGAATTGATAGCATCTTTCCACTCTAGTAAAGTATCAATTCGTCCATCTAAACCCAAATCAAACCAACTTTTTTGCGCTCTCCGCAGACGATGGCATTGCTGTACTAAAAGCTTCTCTGGTGGAGGTATAATTACGTAATCGTATTTTCCGGTGCGGGGGTTGCGGATTTCGATTGGTTTGGACATAAAGGAAAGGTTAAAGGTTAAAGGTTAAAGGTTAAAGGTTAAAGGTCAAAGGTTAAAGGTTAAAGGTTAAAGGTTAAAGGTTAAAGGTGATGAATTTTCTACACAGAAGTCGGGTTTTTACGATCTAAATATCGGTAACACCCTTATAACAGTAATAAAAACCCTACTTCTTACCCCACGAAAAATTAAGATTTTACAGTTTTTTTTGTTACGTGGGTCTAGAAACTCAATCCCCCCCAATCCTATTCCCTATTCCCTATTCCCTATTCCCTATTCCCTACTCCTTTGATACAAAAATACATAATCGGTAATTGCTTAATATCTCTTAAGATAGATTCTTACTTATTACTTAAGACAAATTGAACTATTCATTTTGATATAGTAAGTTTATTTACAATTGCTATTTACCTGAGTTGAAAAAAGCTGTAAGGCGTAACTTTCCCCGAAAGGACTTGCAATGTAATCACTCAATTGCTTGGCTGATTTAATGGCTAATCCATCTGCAAATCACAAAGACTTTTTTATTATAGGTATTGGCGCTTCTGCGGGAGGGATGCAAGCGTTAAAAGCTTTTTTTGGTAATTTACCCGATCATCCTGCTGCTGCTTTTGTGGTGGTACAACATTTGTCCACTGAACATGAAAGCACAATCATGGAAATTATTCAACGGCAAACTCCATTGTCCGTTTATCAAATCGAAGATGGAATGGCTCTTGAACCAAATAAAATCTATGTGCTGCCACGTGGTAAAGTGACAATTATCAGTAATAATCAGTTGCGCTTGCTTCCAAAAGCCGATGCTTTTGATTACCCCGTTAATAAATTCTTCAAATCTATTGCTCAAGAATGGGGAGAAAAGACAGTAGGAATTGTCCTATCGGGAATTGGGAATGATGGTACTGAAGGGTTAAAAGCAATTAGTCGAGCAGGTGGTATTGCTTTGGTACAGTCACCAGAAACTGCTCAATTTACCTCGATGGTTAGTAGAGCAATTCCTTCTAGTTTAGTCGATGAAATTCTTTCTCCTCAAGAACTAGCTCGTACTGTTTTTGATTTAATTCGTTTTTTTGAAAATAACCCTTCTGCTTCAGTGCAAGATATTAGTTTAATAGATCCAGATCAACTACAACAGATTTTAGATATTCTTGCTGAACGACAGGAAATAGATTTTTCTCATTATAAAGTTAGTACACTTGCTCGGCGGATTCATCATCGCTGTACCATCACTCAATGCGATAGTCTAGAAAATTATATTGTTTTATTACAACAATCCGAACAAGAACAAAAATTATTACGTCAGGATTTACTCATAGGTGCTACTTGTTTTTTTCGCGATCGCCAATCATGGAAATATATAGAAAGACAAGTATTACCCAAAATTATCGCCGATTTACAGCCGCAACAACAATTAAGAATTTGGATATCAGCTTGTGCCACCGGGGAAGAAGCCTATACAATGGCTATGCTTGTAGATGAAGCCATAGAAAAAAGTAATAAATCAATTCAAGTTAAAATTTTTGCCACAGATTTAGATACTAATGCTTTGGAAACCGCAGCGAGAGGCATTTATCCAGAAAATATTACTAAGGATATCACTCCAGAACGTTTAGAAAAATATTTTACCCATCATGGAGATCATTTTCATGTCAAACGTTTTTTACGGGAGATGTTGATTATTGCACCCCATGATTTAACCAAAAATGCAGGTTTTTCTAAAATGCATTTGGTTTGTTGTCGCAATGTGCTAATTTATATGCAACCACATCTCCAACAACAAGTTCTGCGGTTGTTGCATTTTGCCTTAACAGCCAACGGAATCCTATTTTTAGGGGGTTCAGAAACTTTAGGAGAATTAGCAGAAGAATTTACTTTCTTAGAACCAAAGTTAAAAATTTTTAGCAAGCGTCGGGATATTCCCTTAAGGCTCGCACCAATCACCCAACAGACGCTAATCACACCTATAAATTCTACCGTGCGGACGAAAACCAGACAAAATCAATTAGATCGTCTTTTGGGAGAGGTATTGAATTATTGTCTGGAAGAACGAAAATTAACTTGCTTATTGATCAATCGAGATAATCAACTTTTACGAATATTTTACAATAGCGCCGATTTACTAGAATATCAGGTAGGCGAGGCAGTATTAGATATTATTGAAATTATTCATCCCGATTTAAAATTACCTTTATCTACAGCTTTACATCGTGCAAAACGCGATATCGAAAATGTGATTTATACGGGAATTCAATTAAATCGTGGTGGTGAAGAAGAAGAAGAAGAAAGTGTCAGTTTGAAGGTAGGATTTGATAAAAGTAAACCAGGGATTGAAGATTTACTGATTGTGGTATTAGAAGTAGAAACCCAATCATCTATATCAAATACAACGGCTTTGCGTTTTGAAGTAGATGAGGAAGCAGCACGACAAATTACTGAACTAGAATACGAATTAAATCAAACCCGTGAAAATCTTCAAGTAACCATTGAAGAACTCGAAACTACTAACGAAGAACAACAAGCTACTAACGAAGAACTTCTCGCTTCTAATGAAGAACTGCAAAGTACCAATGAAGAATTACAGTCAGTTAACGAAGAATTATACACTGTTAACGCCGAGTATCAAGGAAAAATTGCAGAATTAACTCAACTCAACAACGACATTGACAATTTACTCCGCTCATCAGATATTGGTGTAGTATTTCTCGACCCTCAATTGAATATTCGTAAATTTACACCCGCAGCTACCCGCGCTATTAATATTAGAATATCCGATTTAGACCGTCCCCTCGCCCATTTTACTCACAATTTAAATTATCCTAATTTAATCGAAACCCTACAAGGAGTAGTTGACACCGCGAGAATAATTGAGCAAGAAGTTTCTATTACTTCTACTGGTGAACAACTATTAATGCGGGTTAATCCTTATATAAAAGAAGATGGTACTCGAAATGGGGTTGTAGTGACATTTGTCAATATCGATGAACTCAAAACTATACAAGAACAATTACATAAAACTAACAATTTATTAGAGAATTTGTACGCTACTAGTCCAGTTGGTTTGGGTTTACACGATCAAGAACTCAAATTCCTGCGAGTCAACCAAACTTTAGCTGAGATGAACGGTTTATCAATTGAGGAGCATATTGGTAAACGCATTAGAGATATATTACCCGATTTAGCCGAGAGCTTAGAACCTACTTTAAATCAAGTAATCGAAACTGGTCAATCAATCTGCGATATTGAAGTTCACGGTACCACACCAGCTGCTCCTAATGTCCAACGATATTGGTGTGCTAATTATTATCCCGTTGATTTGCTCAATGGTAATCGCGGAGTCGGAAGCGTGGTAATCGAAATCACTGAAAGCAAGCGCATCCAAGAACAACTTTTACGTAAAAATCAAGCATTAGAAGAAGCTGTGGCAGTAGCACAAGCAGCAGACTCGGCAAATCAAGCCAAAAGCGAATTTTTAGCTAATATGAGCCATGAAATTCGTACTCCCATGAATGCAATATTGGGTGTCAGTCAAATATTACAGCGCAGTCAATTAAACTCCGATCAATTTAAATTATTAGCAAGAATTAGAGTTAATGGAGAAAAATTATTAGCAATTATCAATGATGTTCTCGATTTATCTAAAATTGAAGCTAGGGAATTACATTTAAGTTTAAGTAAATTTAATTTGGAGCGGGTACGGGAAAATTTAATCAATTTGTTTCAGATGCAAGCCGAACAAAAAGGTTTAACATTTACATTTGAAATTGCACCCGATGTACCGCGAAATTTAATCGGTGACGATTTTCGACTGCAACAAATTCTCACTAATTTGATTAGCAATGCGGTTAAATTTACTGAAACTGGACAAGTTGTAATCAGAATATATGTTGCAAAACAAGAATTACAAAATACACCCGAATCTACTGTAAAATTACATTTTAATGTTGAAGATACGGGTATTGGTATTGCTTCAAAAATGCAACAAAAGCTGTTTCAACCTTTTACGCAAGCAGATACTTCTACAACCCGTAAATTTGGTGGTACAGGTTTAGGATTAACTATTTCTCGACGGATTGTTGAATTAATGGGAGGAGAAATCGGTTTTCGTAGCAATCGCGATCGCGGTTCGACTTTTTGGTTTACAGTTAGCTTTCCCTTAGCCGATTCTAATAGTCAGCAAACTAGTTTAGAAGCAATGCCTACAACAACAGATTTTCCTTCCTCAACAAAAACTCTCAAAATATTGGTTGTAGAAGATTATCCTGACAACCGCGATATTATTCTATTTATGTTAGAAAGCTTGGGCTATCAAGTTGATGCTGTTGAAGACGGTCAACAAGCATTAGATATATTAAGCCAAAATGAATATGACATAATTTTTATGGATTGTCAAATGCCGGTGATGGACGGTTACGAAGCGACAAGACAATTACGTCAGCGTGAAGGTGAACAGCGTCATACGATAATTATCGGCTTAACTGCTCATGCCATGTCCGGAGACCGAGAAAAATGCTTGGCTGCGGGGATGGATGAATATTTAACTAAACCTGTGCTGATCGAAGATTTAGAACGAATTATCAGTCAGTTGACAGTTGATAGTTGATAGTTGTTGGTTGATAGTTGTTGGTTGTTAGTTGATAGTTGTTGGTTGATAGTTGTTGGTTGTTGGTTGTTGGTTGATAGTTGCTTCTCCCCATCCCCC